>OZ257133.1:3087276-3429552 GCA_965279135.1 Croceimicrobium sp.
TAATCATTATCTCGCCATCTATCTAAAGCGAATTCTGGCGGTAGAGGCTAAAGTGTTTTGGATTATCACCCTTCTACTAGGGGCGCTCTATGCTATGCATTATTGGGAAGTAATTGACCTGAATGCTGTTTCAAGAGCTCTATTCCTACCACTTGCCGAGAGGCATTTTCTAGCTTGGTGGCCATTCCTGCTTATGGGAATATTGTACTTAGTTAACTATCGCTTTTTATTGGGAATGACCCACCTTGATCGATGGGCAACGAAAGTTAAAGATGCAAGTTCACTCCGTTTTTCCTTTTTAGAGAACCGTGGCCCTTTAGGAATGATGATCGCCAATGAGTTGAAGTTAATTACCCGAAACCGTCGGACAAAGACCGTAGTTTATATGGGCTTTTTCTTTGCCTTCTATGGACTCATTTTTTACACTCAGGAAATTTACGCTGAGGGCTACGGGTGGTTGCTATTTGTGGGCATATTCACTACCGGCATATTCATGATTAACTATGGTCAGTTCTTAGTGAGTTGGGAAAGCTCCTATTTCGATGGTATCCTCACTCGTGCCTATAAGATGAAGGATTATTATCGCTCCAAGTATTACCTATTGGTCGTGAGTTGTATTATAATGTTCCTGATCACCATTCCGGTAGTCTATTTTGGAATCACCTATTTAGGTCCCGAAAATGTTCCGGCAGATGAATTAATAATTAAGGTGCTTTGGATAAACTCCGCAACTTTTATATATAACATGGGGGTCAACTCTGCGGTATTACTCTTCTCGAGTACGTATAATAAGAAGCCTATTGATCTATCCAAAGGGTCAGCCTTTAACTATCAGGGAACTGGTGCCGCCCAATGGGTAATTGTAATACCCTTAATGGTTGTTCCTTTAGTTGTATTTCAGGCATTTAACATTTTTGATCGACCCAATCTGGGATTGATAGTTTTAGCAGGAATGGGTCTGCTTGGCATTGCCACCCATCGGCTATTTATCAATCAAACCATCAAGAATTTTAAGGAGAAAAAATATATTAATGCTGCGGGTTATCGCCAGCAGGACTAAAACAAACGAAAATGGAAATTATAGATATTAAAAACCTCAAGAAAGAATATAGCGGAGTTACAGTTTTAGATATACCGCAGCTGAGTTTTAAGTCTGGAGAGGCCTTAGGTTTAGTAGGAAATAATGGAGCCGGTAAAACCACTCTCTTTCGATTGATCCTGGATTTGATTAAAGCCGACTCGGGCTCCGTATTAAGCAAACAGGTCGACGTTTCGCAAAGTGAAGATTGGAAGAACTATACGGGAAGTTTTATCGACGAAGGCTTTCTAATCGACTACCTAACTCCAGATGAGTATTTTCAATTCATCGCCAAGCTACACGGCTTAACTGCCGGGGATTTAGAATCTCATCTCGCTAAATATGAAGACTTCTTCGCGGGGGAGATTCGTGGAGGGAAAAAGTATATCCGAGACCTCTCTAAAGGAAACCAAAAGAAAGTTGGTGTAGTGGGGGCCTTATTAGGAAACCCGGATATCCTCATCCTGGATGAACCCTTTGCTAATCTTGATCCATCCACCCAATTCCGCCTTAGAGATGAGCTTCGTAAGTTGAACGAGGAAACCGATATTACCATGCTAATCTCTAGTCACGACTTGGTTCACGTAACCGAGTTTTGTGAGCGTATTGTGATTTTAGATCACGGCGCAGTGGTTAAGGATATTCAAACTAATGCGGAAACCCTTAAAGAGTTGGAAGACTTCTTTATCCAAAAAATTAGAGGTAACACCCTTGTACCAGACTCCACCGAAGGGGATAGTTAATAACCGCTTTTTTCATGCACATTTCTCCCGAAATCGGGTTTAAGTTGCATGCTAGAGATTGAATTTGAAGGTATAAGCTTTCAGGCGGAAGAAGGGACCACTTTACGCAAAGCCTTGTTTGATCAAGGTCTTTCGCCTCATAATGGGAATGCTAATTGGCTTAATTGTAAGGGACTCGGAAGCTGTGGAACCTGTGCCGTTCAAGTGGTGGCAGGAAATCCTGGCCCCTTGACTTTTATGGAAAAATGGCGACTGGATTTTCCTCCGCATAAAAAGGAAAGTGGTCTGCGCCTCGCCTGTCAGATAAAGCTAAGTGGCCCATTGAAAATAAAGAAGCACTCCGGTTTCTGGGGTCAGCAAATTCAGCCTTAAATATCCTTTAAAGCAGCAAGGTGTTCATTTTAAAGAAAATACCTTTGCCCCATGCAAAAAAGACAAGATCACATTGCCGATTCCATTAAGGATTATATGGCAATGAGTGCACAAGAACAGGGTGCCATGGTGGCCCAGGTTATGGAAGATCAACCCTTTCTAATGGGCTTTCTAACCAATATTGCCGACGAGTTTAGTGATGACCAACATGAGATGTTGGTAGATTCAGTTATGATATTGTTGAATGCTTTTATTGCTGCGGGAATGCCAGTTGGTTTGATTCCCGGTCCGGCTTTGGATGAGTTGATTCGCGAACGTACAGAGGCTTATGAGGAAGCCGATAGTCTATTGCCAGAGGTATCTGAAAGCCCTAAGGTTTTCCAGGATTTACGAAACCTTGCCATTGTAGAGGCTGACCTAAACGTAGACGATCCAGTGGCCATGTCTAATTACAATATTGTTCTGGACATCCTGATTACTGCCATTGAACGGATGGCTGATTATGAAAAGAGTGCTAAAGACCAAAACAAGCCATCGTGAAAAGCGCTAAGGAAGTAGTAGACATCATGTATAATGGTGATGCTTTTAGCCAGTGGCTGGGAATAAAAGTGGAGCATTGCGAACCTGGCTCCTGCCGTTTAAGCATGGTTCTGCGGGAAGAAATGACCAATGGTTTTAAAATAGCTCATGGCGGAATTTCCTATTCCCTGGCTGATTCAGCCCTTGCCTTTGCTAGTAATGGTCATGGCACCCAGGCCCTTTCCATCGAGACTTCGATTTCCCATACTAAACCCATAAAGGTGGGAATGAAACTCATTGCTAAAGCCAGTGAGATTCGAAAGAGCAGAAGTATTGGAATTTACGAGGTGAGGGTTGAGGATGAAGAGGAAAATCTTTTGGCCCATTTCAAGGGAACAGTCTTTCGAAAAGACTTAGAGTGGTAATTACCAAAAGTAGATTTATCTTTGACATCAGACCTTAAACCATGAATGTCGAATTTGACCCCTCAGATTTTCAGGTAGCCCTTGCCACTTCCGTGGTTTTGTATGGTTTCGATGGAGAGGATCTAAAGCTTTTAATCGGTACTAAAACCAATGAACCATTTATGGGTGCCGATATTCTTCCAACCATGCCTGTGGGCCCTAAGGAAGACCCAGTAATGGTAGTGAGGGAGTTAATGCGTAGCGTCACTGGCTTCGACGATTGGCCTATTGAGAGGTTGAATGTATTCGCCGATCCCTATCGAAGCCCCGAAGGCAGAGTGATCAACATAGCCTTTTATGGCACCTTGAGGTTAAATGAAGATTTAGAGAACGACTTGGGAAGCTCAGAGTTTCGCTGGGTAAATTCTAATCAAATTCCTCCCTTAGCCTTTGACCATAATGATATCGTGGACTATTCCAAGGAACGATTAAAACGACGAGTTAAGCGCCGGCCGATTGGCTTTAGTCTTCTTCCGCGTGAATTCACCTTGAATCAGATTCAAAGGCTTTATGAATGCGCATTAGGCAAAGACCTCGACAAACGAAACTTTAGAAGGAAGCTCCTCAAATCAGATCTACTTATTGAAACCGGTAAAACCGTTCGGAGCTCTCCTAGAGCGAAACGTCCTTCAGGTCTTTTCCGTTTTGATGAGAAGAAATACCGCACGCTCTCCCTGGAGGGATACGACTTCGTTTATCAATAGGTTCCTTCCTTGGCAATTGCGATATTTGCAAAAGCATTTTTATTTGGAAAAATGCCAAAAACACCTCTATGAAAGAAGCTTATTTAGTTGATGGAATCCGAACACCTATTGGTAGTTTCGGAGGAAGTCTTTCAGGCTTGCGAGCCGATGATATGGGAGCCTTAGCAATAAAGACCCTTCTCGAAAGAAACCAAGACTTGGATCCAGCTAGTATCGCGGATGTGATAATGGGATGCGCAAATCAAGCCGGCGAGGATAACCGCAATGTGGCTCGTATGTCCTTGTTATTAGCAGGATTACCTTTTACGGTTCCTGGCGAAACTGTAAATCGGCTTTGTGCTTCGGGAATGAGTGCCGGAGCTCAAGCTATGCGTGCGGTGCGAAATGGAGATGGCGAAGTTTTTATTGCTGGAGGATTAGAGCATATGACCCGTGCTCCATACGTGATGAGCAAAGCAAGCAAGGCATTTGGAACAGATTCTAAAATGTATGACAGTTCTTTTGGTTGGCGCTTTGTAAACCCTGAGATGTTTAAGCTCTACGGCACCGATGCCATGGGAGAAACGGCTGAGAACCTTGTTGATCTTTATGGGATCAGTCGTGATGACCAGGACAAATTCGCATTATGGTCTCAGCAAAAAGCAAGCGCAGCAAGAGAAAACGGTCGCTTAGGAGAAGAGATTGTGGAGGTGCATATACCGCGTCGTAAGCAGGAGGATTTGGTTTTCAGCCAGGATGAGTTTATCAAGCCTAATTCCAGTATGGAGGTTTTAGGCAAACTGCGTCCGGCGTTTCGAAAGGAAGGCGGAACGGTTACGGCCGGAAATGCTTCAGGATTAAATGATGGTGCCGCGGCCCTTTTGGTTGCATCGGAGCAAGGAATTAAAGATCAGAATCTTAAACCCCTGGCAAGAATGGTATCTATGGGGGTGGCAGGTGTAGAGCCACGGATAATGGGTATTGGACCGGTTTATGCTTCTGAGATCGCTCTAAAAAAGGCCGGCCTTAGTTTGGCTGATATGGATATCCTGGAACTAAATGAAGCTTTTGCCGCACAGGTATTGGCTTGTACCCGTAAAATGGGACTTCAGGATAATGATGAACGCATCAATCCCAATGGAGGAGCAATTGCATTAGGTCATCCACTCGGTATGTCTGGAGCACGTCTATTACAAACTGCCGCAATTCAATTACAAAAAACCGGTAAACGCTATGCCCTTTGCACTATGTGTATCGGTGTAGGTCAGGGTTACGCGGTAATTTTAGAGAGGGCTTAAGCAACCATTTTGTTTGGATTCGTCTTTAATCGGATGAAATACTTCCTACTGCTTTTTTGCTTCAGCCTTTCTTTGAGCACAAGCGCTCAAAACCGCTCTATCAAAGTAATTGATGAATCAAGCCAGGCTATTTCTGGGGCTATAGCTATTGATTATTTGGGGAGGGAATATGGGCCAAGTAATGAAACTGGCATTCTAGAAATTCCTGCAGAAGGGGGTTCTATGATCCAGGTTTTCCGAGAGGGCTATTACATCCGAATTATCGATTTGTCGGGTAAAAGGTCTGATCAAGCACCAATTCTGGTAAGGTTAAAATCCAATGAGCTTAACCTTCAGGAGGTAACGGTAAGTGCCAAAAGAATCCCCTTTACGGATACACTCAGGGTTAGAGATTTTGACTTTCAGGATACGAATTTGCTGGTATTGGGATATAAGTATCTCGTGCTCGCCAATCCAGAAATGAAGCTGAAATGGAGCATTGCCAACGAGAGGAATTACCGAAGCTTGGAACGAGACCCAAGAGGTAATCTTTTCTTGCTAACAAAGGACAGTGCCAGTCAGGTGTTAATTCGCGGAGAGCTTTTATACTTCTATCCGCCGGTAAGCATAATTCAGTACAATCAGTATATCAAACCCCTATCTGCCGTAATTGGCGGAGCCTTAGTTCTCAGAAATATCCAGGAGGAACAGATGCCTTTGCCTATCAGTCCCTTTCGACCTGGAAATCAAGGTAAAAGCATGACTTTTCCTCCCTTTCACAATCAAGGGGTGCAGTTTTTCATTTATCGACAGGGAGAAGATCCCCAGGAATTCTATTTCAGTGTGGATACCGCAGGAGTTTTGGTTGCCCATGATGCATTTATGGATGCCTTCAATATTGCGGCAGGTATTGAACGCTATTTTGATTCTTTTGGGATTTGGCAGCACGAGAAACTTTTCGATTTGGATCAGGCTCAAAAGATTTACCGCAGAGCCTATGCTAAAGATCTGCCCATCCCGATTTTTAAGCGCAAAGAGGAGTATCTGCTTTTTGATCGTTTTCAAGATAAAATTGTGGTTTTTGACCAAGACGGAATTGAAACTGAGGCTCACCCGTTTGTGATTGACAAGGATTTCTGGAGCCCCTTAATTGTACAGGATTATGAAAGTGAAGAGCTCTTTGCTCTAAAAGTGCGCAGAGGTATGGTAAGCTTGCAGGCAATTGAAGACTATGGTCTTAGCTCCTCCCAAAAACTAAAGCTCTTCGCCAAGGAGGTTAAGGTTAAGGGGGATCAGATTTATTTTATAGATGAAAGCAATTACCTTGTGCGAATAAATCGCAGTGTCCCATGATTTACGAGTTCCAGGGTTTCAAGCCTGTAATCAAAGAAAGTGCTTTCGTACATAGTAGCGCGGTGATTATTGGGAATGTCATTATTGGAGAAAGAGTATATATCGGACCTGGAGCGGTTATTCGCGGAGATTGGGGGCAAATAGTGATTAAAGATGGATGCAATGTGCAGGAAAACTGCGTGGTGCATATGTTTCCGGGAGTTAGTATTCGCATGGAAGAGGGAGCACATATTGGGCATGGAGCCATAATCCATGGGGCGAACTTGGGTAAGAACGTACTTATCGGTATGAATGCCGTTGTAATGGATCGCAGTACTATCGGTGCAGGTTCAATAGTTGGTGCCTTAAGTTTCATTAAGGCCGATACTCAAATTCCAGACCGCAGTTTAGTGGTAGGGAATCCTGCAAAGATTATCAAGGAGGTTAGTGACGAAATGCTGGATTGGAAAACAAAAGGGACGGCACTTTATCAAGAGCTTCCCGGTGAACTTTATGACAGTTTAATTCCTTGCGAACCATTACGTGAAATTGAGGAAGATAGACCCAAGCAGGAGAAATTATTTTCCACCTGGAACGAGATTCGGAAAGCCTAAAAAAAATAACACTTCCGTTATTCTTTAGTCTCGTTTTTAGTACATTCGGAATCACTTTTTTAAGGAACAATTAACACTACAGACCTAACCAAGCTTTTAGGGAGAGCTAAGGTCTTGTAGTTTAAGGGTTTAACTGTACACTTTTTCTAACTAAGAACTAAACTATGAGGAACAAACTATCCCCCGACCAACGTTCTGTTGGGTCGCGATCTGGCCCCTGTGCTTAAAATTTTTCGCTGTTTAACCTTTGGGTTAATCTGTTTTTCGAAGATTTTAATCATTTACAGTAACATTTATTTTATGAGACACTTAATACGACTAGTCTTATTAGTTGCATTTGGCACTCTCCAAGCTCAAGTTGACACTGTAACATTTGTGGTGGACATGAACGACTATACGGGTACGTTCACCAATGTGCATGTTAACGGGGACTTCAACGGGTGGTGCGGATCATGCGGCAACACGATGTCCGATTCGGACGGTGATGGAATTTGGGAGTTGGCGTTGCCTTTAACTCAGGATTCTATCGAGTTTAAGTATACCCTTGACGGTTGGGCCGGTCAGGAGAACCTTACCCCGGGTGATCCCTGTACCAAAACCACTTCCGGTTTTACAAATCGCTTTTTAGTGATTTCCGGGAATGTTGTGCTACCAACCAACTGTTACAATTCCTGTTCAGCTTGTACGGGTGTAACCTTAAATACAGTAGACTTCCCTATTACTTGGGACGATCCTAATGTAAACTATGCTCGTAACAGTTTTGGTGGTAATGTGGACAGTCTTAAGACGGACCCCACAGATGCTACTAATACAGTGCTTAAGCTAGATAAGCCCTTAGGGGCTCAAGTTTGGGCGGGTACAACAATGTCTACCGGAGGATTAGCCAACCCAGTTCCCTTTACAATGGGTGGTGCGAATATCGTTTCGGTAAGAGTTTGGTCTCCAGATGCCAACACTCCATTTCTTCTTAAGGTTGAGGACAAAACTAATCCGGGCATCTTCGTAGAAACTACTGATACCCACTCAGTAGCAGGAGGCTGGGACGTTTTGGTTTTTGATTTCAACAACCCTCGTCCAAATGCCTTGGCCATTAACACCGCAAATACTTACGACCTCATTTCGATCTTCCCTAATTTCGGAACTGATGGTAATACTGCAGGAGCTAAAACTTATTACGTAGACGAGGTTGTTTATGGCACAATTAGCACTGGAATGTCTGGTATCTATACCATTGATCCTTCCATGGCTGCCAGTGCAACTAACTATACAAGCTTTTCAGCCGCAGCCGCGGATCTCGTAAGTCTTGGGGTAGTTGGTGCTTGTACCTTTAACGTGGCCGCAGGGTCTTACACGGATACCGTTTACCTTCCAGCCATAATGGGTACCAGCGCAACAAATACAATCACTTTCGATGGTATGGACAGCGCTATGGTTACCTTGAATTGGGATGCTACTTCAGGTCAAAATGAAGTGGTGCTTATGGATGGTGCCGACTATGTTTCCTTCAAGAACATCACTTTCGCTCATAGCGGTACTGCCGATGCCTGGGGGATTCGACTGCAAAATGACAATGACTACTTCACTGTAGATGCCTGTCGTTTCGAAATGGCGGTTACAACTAGCACCTCCTCAGATATTACTGGTATTGGAGGGGTAGGAAGTTCTACCAGCTCCTTCACGGAGACTGATGCTGGTGATAACATCAGTATTCTCAATTCGTCATTTATCGATGGACAGTACGGAGTTCACTTCGAGTCTCTGGCTTATGCTGACTCCAACACTACCATTAGCGGAAACACCTTCCTTCGTAACTATTATCGCTTCTACATGAGTGATAATATGTACATGCAGACGATTCATAATAACACTGCGAGCGGAAGTACCTATTCATCCATCTATGCTTTTGCGATCTATGATCCAACTGGATTGGACATGCGTAATAACGTTATTCACTCGAATGATTGGGGTGTTTACATCGATGACCTTAATGCCTTTGGATATAATGGTATGCCAGCGATGATTGTAAACAACATGATCATTTCAACCAATGACGAGGCTCTTTATGCAAATGATATAGATTCCGCTCGATTCTACTACAATTCATGTGTATTAGTAAACAGTACATCAACTTCCGCATATGGCGCTTATTTCAATGACTGTAGAAATGTGAAGGTTAAGAACAATGTATTCTACAGCCAATCATCCTATGCAGCGTATTTCTCTGATAATACCACTGCCTCAAGTGGAACCACTTACGGACCGATTGATATTGATAACAATGCTTACCACACTGTTAGTGGTGCAAACCTGGCTTATGACGGTGGAATCCAAACTGATTTAGCAACCTGGGTTTCTAACCGTTCAGGTAACAATGCAAGTTCAGTATCCGGTGATCCAATCTTTGTAAATCCAATGTCGGATCTACACGTTGCTGGAGGTTTGTTGAATGGAGTTGCCACACCTATTGCTGGAATTACCACGGATATCGATGGTGATACCAGAGATGCCGTTACTCCGGACATTGGAGCTGATGAATTCACACCAGCCTCTTGTTTACCTGTAAGCATGTTCACCACCGTTATGGCTTATGCCGATAGCGCAACGGTGTCATGGTCCGATCCTAATGGTTCAGGTACCGTGTTTAATATTGAGTATGGAACAGCGGGCTTTACACCTGGAACCGGAACTATTATTACTGCTCACCCTGATACTTTTATCACTCTTACCGGTCTAACCTCAAATACCAATTATGAGTATTATGTAACTGCGGATTGTGGTGCAGGCGGAGTAGCAACTCAAGCTGGTCCTGGTGCATTTAGCACTGCATTGGCAGGGCCAAGAATGATAAGCTGTACCACCGGTATTGCAGGAAGTTTGTTAACCGAAGAATTCGATAACTCCACCACCTTTACTGGAAACATTGGTGCAGGTAACGGTTCTTGGTTATATGACAATAACTTCACGGGTTCTTCTGGAACTGGACCTTCTGCGCCACATAGTGGAAGCCATTACATCTTCTTTGAAACTTCTACCGGCGGACCTACTAGTGGTTCCATGGTTTCCCCTGCTATCGATCTAAGTGGGGCTTCACAAGCTGTAGAATTAACCTTCTGGATGCATGCCTACGGTGCTTCTATCGGAGTGCTTGATGTTGGGGTATCTAGCTCAGCAACAGGACCGTTTACCAACTTGTTTAGTTATGGTCCAGGTCAGTTACAAACCGATGAATTAGATCCATGGCAACAGGTGGGTATCAATATGGATGCCTATCTAGGGCAGACCGTTTATGTTGAGTTTAAGTATACTCGCGGTAGCACCTTTACTGGTGATATTGGTATTGACCTTGTAGAAGTAAATACCTGCTTGAGCTGTTTAAACCCAAGCAACCTTGCAGCTAGTAATATTACCTCTACATCTGCTGATATTACCTGGACTTCTGGTGCAAGTAATTTAGGTTCGACCGTAGAATATGGATTATCAGGTTTTACCCCTGGTTCAGGAGCTATTGCGACATCATCAACCGGATCGGTAACTTTAAGTAGCTTGATGTCTGCTACCCAATACGATGTTTATGTAATGGATAGTTGTGGTGTAGGTGATGTTTCTGCAGCCGTAGGACCGATCAGTTTTACTACACTATGCCCAACTAGCTTCACTGCTCCTTATAGCACTGACTTTGAAGGTATCACCTTGGGTAACCAGGCAACCTATGAGAATTGCTGGACTACTAACCTTAGTGGAAATCCTCGTTGGGAGTCTGAAGATGCTCCAGGTTTTGACGAAAACTCTGGTGCTACCGGCCCTGACTATGATAATACAAGTTTCGGAGTTGCAGGTGGAACTTACATGTTCCTTGAAACCTCATTCCCTTCAGGTTTAGGTGATACCAATGTGTTGTATTCTCCAACCATTGACATTTCTACCCTAACCGTACCACAAATTGAGTTCTATTATCACATGTATGGTCAAACCATGGGTAACTTGTATATCTATGCAGAGGACGCTACTGGTACAAGAATTCTCTTAGACAGTTTAATTGGCGAGCAACAGACTAGTGGAGCAGCCGCCTGGTTGAAGAAAACCATTATTCCAAGTACTACCTTATTACCACTTGGTACTTATCGCTTCCTATTTGTAGGAGAGGCAGGTTCATCCTTCTACAGTGATATGTCTATTGATGACTTTAGTGTGACTCAGGCGCCGACCTGTTTCCCACCATCAATGCTTAATGTAATAAGTGTAGATAACAACAACGCAACCGTTACCTGGACTGCCGGTAATGCCAATAACTGGCTTATTGAATATGGTCCTGCAGGATTCACTCCGGGAACAGGAACCATTATGGCCGTTTCGAATGACACTGCTACGATCACTGGTTTAATGGCGACTACTGCTTATGAGTTCTATGTAGCAGATAGTTGTGGTGTAGGTGATATTTCAACCTTTACTGGTCCTGCATCATTTACCACTACCGCTTGTGCAGCAAGTGCAGCTTGTATTTTCACCCTTGATCTCACCGATACCTTTGGTGATGGATGGAATGGTAATGAGATTACCATCTGGCAAGGAGGTTCTCCAGTTGGTACCTACGGTGGCTCGTTTGGAAGTGGAAACTTTTTCCCTACCATTAATGTGAGCCTTTGTGATGGTTTACCTACTTACGTGACCTTGAGTACTCAAGGTTCATTTACAGGAGAAATTGGCTTTACGCTGACTAATCCTTTAAATGACGTGCAAGGACAGCATGTTGCTGGTCCAACCCTATCTCAAGGTGATACCCTGGCGAGCTTCACTACTGATTGTAGTGCATGTGGACCTATTGTTGCACCTTGGTTTGAAAGCTTTGATGGTAGTTCAACTCCATTGTGTTTCACTCAGTCTGCCGGAGCAGGTGGCCCATGGGTGTTTAGCACTAATGCCAACAGTGTACAATGTGCTCCATTAGCGGATCACACTGGGAATGGTGGAAACTATGCCTGGATGGATCAGTCTTCCAGTGATGACAGTGTAAGCCTTGAGCTGCCGGTTATTGACGTTTCAGCACTTACCACCCCTTATATTGAGTTCTACTATGCTATGTGTGGTGTTGGATATTCTCCAGTAAACATCACTATTGCAGAGTATTGGGATGGCACCGCTTGGAATTTGATTGATACCATCGATATCGCCACCAATGGATGGCAGAAGTTTGAGGACACTATTCCATCGGCAATCACCTATAATAATGGTTTATTCCGCATGCGTTTCCGTGCAGAATCTGGAGGTGCTTCAGCCGACTTCTACGGAGATAATGCTTTGGATGACATTCGTATATATGAAGCGCCTTCTTGCTTTACGCCTAGTAACTTAGGAGCCTTCAATATCGGTAGTACTTCGGCAGACATCTTCTGGACAACCGGAGGCGCGAGCAACTGGATTGTTGAGTATGGCCCATTAGGCTTTACCCCAGGAACAGGAACAATTCTTAATGTTACCAACGATACATTAAACCTTCCTGGATTAGTTCCGGCAACTACTTACCAATTCTATGTTCAGGATAGCTGTGGAGTAGGTGATGTTTCATTGCAAACCGGTCCATTTACCTTCACAACTGCTTGTCCGGCGAGCTTCACTGCACCGTATAGCACTGACTTTGAAGGTATCAGCTTAGGTAACCAAGCGTCTTATGAAAACTGTTGGACTACCAATGTTAGTGGCAACCCACGTTGGGAATCAGAAGACGCCAGTGGATTTAATGAGAATTCTTCTGGAACCGGTCCTACGGTAGATAATACTGTTGGAGTGGGAGGTACTTATATGTTCCTGGAAACATCTTCTCCTTCGGGATTAGGTGATACCAATGTTCTTTATTCTCCAGCGATTGACATTTCTACTTTGACCTCTCCAATGTTGAGTTTCTACTATCACATGCACGGTCAAACTATGGGAGATTTACGTGTATGGGCAGAAGATGCTAATGGAACTCGCATTGCCTTGGATAGCTTAAATGGACAGCAGCAAGCTGTACAGGCTGATCCATGGCTAGAGAAGCAAATTCTATTGAGCGGTCTGCCTTCAGGTACCTATCGTTTCTTATTTGAAGGTGTTGCGGGTAGTAGTTTCTACTCGGATATGTCTATCGATGACTTTGCAGTATTAGAAGCACCTGCTTGTTTTGCGTCTTCTAATCTTACTGTGATTTCTGCCGACAATAATAGTGCTACCGTTACTTGGACTGCAGGTACAGGCACGAGTTGGGATGTGGAATACGGCCCTGCAGGATTTACTCCTGGATCAGGAACCGTAATAAACTCTACCAATGACACCCTAACCATTACCGGTTTAATGGCCTCTACTAACTATGAGTTCTATGTAACGGATAGTTGTGGATTTAATGGTGTTGCCACTACCGCTGGCCCAATGGCATTCAGTACTACTGCATGTGCCGCTAGTGAGCAGTGTGTATACCTGGTAGACATGTATGATACCTTCGGTGATGGTTGGAATGGTGCTACGGTAACCTTCTGGCAGAATGGAGCCGCAGTGGGAACTCTAGGGGCCAATTTTGCAAATGGCTCTAGTTTCAACGATAGTATTGTGCTTTGTGATAACCTCAATACCATAGTTACCTTAAGTGCTGCCGGAGGATTCCCTGGCGAAGTGGAGCTGGTTGTAATTCAACCAAATGGCGACACTGCTGGAACCCATCTTGCAACTACTGGATTGGTGAGCGGCGATACCTTGTTCAACTTTACTAGTAACTGTTCTAATTGTGGGACTTTTGCGGCACCGTTCTTCGAGAGCTTTGAGTTGAACTCGCCAAGCGTGGCTTGTTGGACCAATGAGTTTGTATCTGATACCAGCATTTTCTGGTCTTTAGGCTCAGGTTCAACAGGAGGTTCAATTACCGCTCCTTATGCAGGAAGCTTGAATGCGGTTTATGTTTCTCAAGGTCCTTCAGGTGCGGCTGATACCACAAGATTAGTTTCACCAGTACTAGATCTTAGTACTTTACTCACGCCACAGCTTAGTTTCTGGTACGGTCAGGAGGATTGGTTCGGTGATCAGAATATCACCAATGTGTACTATCGTACGTCTCCAACCGGAGCGTGGACCTTCCTTTGGGGAGACAACACTAACGTGAGTAGCTGGACTCAGGCAATCATGAGTTTACCTAACCCTAGCAGTACTTATCAGATTGCAATCGAGGGTATCAATAACTGGGGTCATGCAAATGTGATCGATAGCTTGTCTATTACTGATGCTGCTGTGATTTGCTCATTGCCAGATTCTGTTCAGGCAAGCAACATTACCAGTAGCAATGCCACAATTACTTGGGTGTCTGGTGCCAATGCATCGTCTTCCTGGATTGAGTATGGACCAGTTGGATTCACCATCGGTAATGGTACCATTGTGAACCCAGCTACTACTGGAATCACTTTAAGTGGGTTAACCCCAGGTACTTTATATGAGGCTTGTGTATGGGATGTTTGTTCTACACTGGGAGATACCAGTATGGCTGCATGCGTTACCTTCTCTACCCTTTGTGCTCCAATCACCAGTTATCCATATTTGGAAGACTTTGAAATTGGTGTAATTCCTCCTTGTTACAGTGAGACTTCTACAAGTTCCTCTTATACCTGGAGACCTAATTCGGGTGGAACGACTTCTGGAGCAACAGGTCCAACTGTTGACCATACCCTTGGAACTCCAGCAGGAACTTACCTATACGTTGAGGCTTCTTCTCCAGCTGCACAAGGCGATAGCGCTTTCTTGTGGACGGAAGAGTTCAATATGACTTCTCTGACTAATCCTGAGATTGTTTATTACTACCATATGTACGGAGCAGATATTGTGAACCTGGATCTCCAGGCCTTTAACCGCACCTCGGGCTCATGGGTAAGCATAAACAATATCGTAGGTCAGCAACAAACCTCTAATGGTGAGGCTTGGCGTGAAGCACGAGTGAATCTAGCCGCTTATACTACCGATACTGCACTTCAATTGCGCTTCTTAAGCGTTCGTGGAGCTAGCTTTAATGGTGATGCATCACTTGATGACATTATCATTCGCGAAACTCCTCCTTGCGTGGATGCTAGTAACTTGAGCGTGGTTACTGCAGGAAGCAGCAGTGTTACTTTAAGCTGGGTAAGTGATACCAATATTACGGTATCTACTATTCAGTACGGTGCGCCTGGTTTTGCCCTGGGAACTGGAACTAACGTAACGGCTACACCTAATGGATTTACTGTTACGGGCTTGGCAGGTACTACTTGCTACGACTTCTATGTAATGGATAGCTGTTCTGCCGCTACTAATTGGGTAGGTCCGGTTACAGCTTGTACCATCGCTACCTGTTCTGTAAGCAGCATGCCAAGTGGCACTACCAATGACACTACAGACTGTGATGGTGGGCCGGTTAACTTAATGGCTACTAGTAGCACAAGCAATGATCTGGCTTGGTTGGTTAACGGTATCGTTCGCGAAACCGGAAGCGCTTATACCACAGACTCGATCAGCTTTACTACTCCATTTGATGTTGCGGAATACGTAACCACATCTCCTAACTTAAGTATTGGGCCTATGACCAATATCGCAACTGCGGGTTATGGCAACTTTACAAATGGACAGTGGATTAATGTTGTGGATACTGTTTACATCGACAGTATGACTGTAAACCATCAGAATGATGTTCAGGCCTTTGTACAGGTTTGGGACGCGGCTATTACCAATGTGCTTCAGCGTGGCGATACTTTCTCCACTCCTGCTGGTATAACTGGTGATTTAAGAGTTCCTGTGAATATGGTTCTTACTCCAGGTGTTTACTTCATGAATGTTGACTTCCTAAGTGGAGCCGGAGCCTTGTTCCGTGCTACTGGTGGAGCTTCTTACCCATACGACCTTCCAGGTTTAATGAGTATCGACTCTACCAACTTCACCGATCAAAGTCGTATTTACTACACCTTCGATATGAGCGTTAGTAAAGCGTGTATTGGCATGCCCGCCCAGGCACTTGGTGTTGTACCTGGAGCAAATGCAGGTATTTCAGATACTAGCTTAGTATGTTCTACTAATAGTGCAGCTAACCTTGCTTCTTTCTTAGGAGTATATGACGCAGGCGGAACTTGGGTAGATAATGATGCTACCGGTGCATTAACCGATAGTATTCTTGACGCCACCCAGTTAACTGCTGGTAACATCTATCACTTCAGCTACATTGTACCTGGCGTAAATGGATGTTCAGGCGATACCGCTGATGTTTATGCTGAGATTGAGGCCGCTCCATTTGGAGGAGTTGATACTAGTACCGCACTTTGTGTGGGTGGTGGTATTACCATCCTGAGAAATTACCTAACCGGTACTGCCTTCGGCGGAACCTGGATAGACCTCGATGGTTCAGGAGCATTAAACACCAACACTGGGGTATTCAATACGAATAATGCCAATAGTGGTACTTACCGCGTATTGTATGTGCTTTCAGGTGTAGCTTGTCCTGCGGATACAACTCAACTCACATTGAATGTAGATACTATTGTATCTGCTGGGGTTGCAGTTACCGATACCGCTTGTGATGATGAAACTATGGTCGACCTGAATACTTACCTCGATGCTTCGGCAACCGCGGGGGGTACCTGGAGTGATCTTAGTGGAACCGGAGCCTTAAGCGGTAATATATTCGATGCGACTGCCGTAGCGAACATGACCAGCTATAACTTCCAATACAAAGTGACTTCTGGATGTGGCGATGATTCTGTAACAGTTTCACTGTTTGTTGATGATTGCGACGTTAGTCTTCGCGAGTTAAGCACTGGATTCATTAATATTTATCCTAACCCAACCACTGGTTTGATTAAGATTGATGATAATAATGTACGCGGTGCGATTAAGGTTGAAGTGTTTGCCGGTAATGGTCAGCTGATGATTACTGAGCAGTATGCTGAAGGCGAAGAAATCCGTTTGGATATCTCTGAATTCGCTACCGGAATTTACACGGTGAAAGTGAACTCTTCTAAAGGCTTGGATGTGAAACGCATCATGAAGCAATAGGCAAGAGTCCTTAGATAAACTAGATCCCGACCTTTCAGATTGCTGAGGGTCGGGATTTTTTTTGCCCCTATATTTGTGCGAGCCGACTAACCCGACATTTAAAAACGACTTTTATGAAAAAAGGTACTCTTCTAGTAGTGCTGGCAATTACCGCAGGTACAGCTTATAGTCAATCTCCTGCAAACATTCAGGAAAGTGAAACCACCATGAAAATTGATTATCCCGAAACGCGAAAGGGTTCCACCGTAGACAAGTATTTTGACAGGGAAGTAACAGACCCCTACCGTTGGTTGGAAGACGATCGCTCAGAGGAAACTGAGGCCTGGGTTAAAGCCCAGAATGAAGTGAGTTTCGGTTACCTGGAGCAAATTCCATATCGTGATGCCTTAAAGGAAAAACTGACCGAGCTTTGGAACTATGAGAAAGTGGGTGCTCCTTTTGAACGAGGAGACTATACCTATTTCTATAAGAATGATGGACTGCAAAATCAATATGTGATCTATCGTTTCAAAACGGAGGAAGGCAGCATGGACAATGCGGAAGTATTCCTTGACCCTAACACCTTTGCCGAAGATGGGAGCACCTCTTTAGGAGGAGTTAGTTTCACGAAGGATGGTAGTTTATGCGCCTATCAAATTTCAGAAGGTGGATCAGATTGGCGTAAGGTTATTATTATCGATGCCGTTAGCAAAGAGCGATTAGGAGACACCCTAAAGGACGTTAAGTTCTCGGGCTTAAGCTGGCAAGGGAATGAGGGCTTTTATTATAGTTCCTACGACAAGCCGGTAGATGGCAGTCAACTAACAGCTATGACCGACATGCATAAGCTCTATTTCCATAAGCTCGGTACCGCTCAGGCGGACGATAAGTTGGTTTTTGGCGGTGAAGAAATGAAACGTCGTTATGTAGGCGGAGGAGTTTCGGAAGATCAGCAGTACTTAATTGTTTCGGCAGCAGAATCGACCACTGGAAACGAGCTTTACATCCGTAAAGTTGAGAATGCAGACGAGCCTTTTATTAATATCGTTTCCGGCTTCGGGAGCGATCAGAATATTATCCACACTGAAGGAGATAAAATCTATTTCAAGACTAACCTGAATGCTCCAAATGGTAGAGTAGCAGTGGCAACTTATCCTGATTTGAGCCCTGAAAACTGGGTGGACGTGATTCCCGAAACAGAAAATGTATTAACGATCGGAACAGCCGGAGGCAAATTTTTCGCCACCTATATGATCGATGCCATTCATAAGGTTTATCAATACAACATTGATGGAGAAATGGAGCGCGAGATAGAATTACCAGGACCAGGATCAGTAGGAGGTTTTGGTGGTCGATGGGATGACAAAGAATTATACTACAGTTTTACTTCTTATGTGTACCCAGGAACCACCTTTAAATATAAAATCGAGTCAGGAGAGTCAGAGCTCTATCGTAAATCTGCGGTGAAATTTGATTCGGAGCTCTATGAATCCAAGCAAGTTTTTTATGAGTCGAAGGACGGTACTAAAGTACCTATGATTATCACCTATAAGAAGGGAATCAATCTTGATGGCACCAACCCCACTATGCTTTATGGATACGGAGGCTTTAATATCAGCTTAACTCCTTATTTCAGTACCAGTAATATTGTCTGGTTACAGCAAGGTGGAGTTTATGCCGTAGCTAATCTCCGAGGAGGAGGCGAATATGGCGAGAAATGGCATAAAGCTGGTACTCTTATGAACAAGCAAAACGTTTTTGACGACTTCATTGCCGCTGCAGAGTATTTAATAAGCTCTGGTTATACCTCTTCTGAGAAATTGGCTATTCACGGCGGTTCTAATGGTGGTTTATTAGTTGGCGCAACAATGACGCAACGTCCGGATTTGATGGCTGTGGCCTTACCAGCAGTTGGCGTTTTAGATATGTTGCGTTATCACAAGTTTACGGCTGGGGCCGGATGGCATACCGACTACGGAACCGCTGATGATAATCCTGAGATGTTCGAGTACCTATATGCTTATTCACCATTGCATAATGTGAAAGAAGGAGTTGATTACCCGGCAACTATGGTAACAACAGGGGATCATGATGATCGTGTGGTACCGGCACACAGCTTTAAGTTTGCGGCGGAGTTACAGGCAAAGAACAATATGGGCCAGCCGATGCTGATTCGCATTGAAACAAATGCTGGGCATGGTGCTGGCAAACCAACCGATAAGATCATTCAGGAGCAAGTGGATAAATGGTCTTTTAGCCTCTATAATATGGGCTACAGTGAATTACCAAATCCATATTCTAAGGAATAAAAGGTATTTGGAAAAAAGTAAAAGTCCTGATCTCTCTTTGCGAGGGATCAGGACTTTTTTTATTTAGATAAGACCGTCGGCTTATTCAGGAAGAATAACTGCGTCCATAAAGTGGATCGCGCCATTGGTTCCAATAATATCAGTTTCGGTCAAAGTGGAGGGATCGGTAGTCGAGCTACCATCAATAATTCTTACCTCAGTTCCGAGATCTAAATCGAAAGTGAAGAAGCCACCCATGCCATCAGAAGCTAGGCTAGGAACGGTATTAGAGCTAAGATTAGGAAGATCGCTGGATAAAACGATTCCACTTGTAGCATGGTAAAGTAACACAGTGGCCAAACCATCGGTTCCTAAAGCAGCCACTAACTCGTTAAGGTCATTAACATCTGGGATGGCAGCAATTAGATCATCAAACGCGCCATTGTCTGGAGCAAATAGGGTGTAGTTTGTACCAGTAGCAGTTAGAACCGAATCAATGTCTCCATCAGCAACTCCTAAGGCTGTAACCAAGCTGGTGTAATTAGCATTTAAGGCTACTAACTCATAGATAGAGATGGGAAGAATTACTGCATCAATTACATGAGCAACACCATTCGAAGCAACGATATCAGTTTCGCGCACTTCAGCGGTACCGTTAAGGGTAACCACAGAACTCACCTCAATATAGGCCGAAAGGGGATCACCATCATCATTAGAAGCCGCTGTGCTTACGTAGCCAGTAGCTACATCTGCCGCGCGCACCTCCGCACCTAGAACGTGATACAACAATACGTTACGTAATCCATCAGTACCTAAAGCGTTTTCCAAGGCATCAAGATCTTGTAATTGCAATGCGGTTAAGGCTGCTGCGAAAGCATCGTTGGTAGGAGCAAAAACGGTGAAAGTTCCGTTTCCGTCTAGAGTCATGTCCAAGCCAGTACGTTGCAGTGCATCCACCAAGGTGGTGAAACGAGCATCGTCAGCAATAGTTGCGGTTAAACTTTCGGGACCAGGGTTAGGATTTGGGTTTTGATCGTCGTCGTCTGAACAAGCCGTAAGAATAAACATCGCGCTGAATAGCATGATGAATCCTTTGTGCATTAGTGTTCTCATTTGTTCTTCTTTTTGTTTAACTTATTTGACTAAACGTTAAACAAAACAAAAGGTTGGGAACGAAATAATCTTTTTTTCTAAGTCTCTGAAATCTAATCGGTAAGCATAACCGCGTCGATCAGATGTATAACACCGTTGGTTGCGATGATATCTGTTCGGCGCACAACAGCGTCTTCTGTATTACTGCTATTATCAATTAAGCGAACCTCAGATCCAATGTTGACAAAGATTTGCAGCTGAACCCCTCCGTTACCCGTGGCCATCGTCGTGAGATTGCCAGTTTGTAAATCTTCTGCTAGTAGGGCACTATTAGTACTGTGGTAGAGGATCAGGTTTGCTAAGGGTCCTGTACCTAAGGATGCTACAAACTCGAATAAGTTTGAAACATTTGGGGTACGAGCTACTATAGTGTCGAAGGCGGCATTGTTGGGAGCGAAAACAGTGAAGGTGCTGTTCTCATTAGAGAGGGTGCTTCTTAAATCGCCATCCGCTAGTCCGATTGCTGCTTCCAGGCTACTGTAACGAGGGTTGACTTCTAACAATCCATAGACGCTTAAAGGCTGCAATACGGAACTGATTCCATGAATGATTCCATTGGTAGCATCAAGGTCTGGATTAATTACTACCGCACTTTCATTTAACTCCAGGATAGTTCCTTTATTGGCATAAAAACTCAGGCTGTCTTTAAGGTTACTTACGGTCATACTTTTGTAATAACCAGTTTCAAATGATGCCCAGCTACGTTCCTCGTTCATGAGGTGATAGCTTAGAATATCACGCAATTTGGCTAAGCCGATTCCTTGGATTAAACCATCTAAATCACTGTATCCCATATCACCAATCAGCGCATTGAAGGCATTGTTATTGGGAGCGAAGATGGTGTAGGTGCCGGCATTGCTTAAGCTCGCCGCCAGGCCAGTGCGGTTTAATGCATCACTTAGAATAGAATATTGACTATCAGCCGCAAGTTTAGTCGCTATGGTTTGCGGGCTTGCATTATTGTTTTGATTAGAGTCATCATCATCCGAGCAGCTTATTGAACTGACCAAAAAGCTAAAAATCAAGAGGCGGGAAATAAGTGTCTTCATAGCCGAGTTTGTGAGCCACTAATTTCAGAAATTGTTTGGCAACAAAATCATTCACCTTAATTCTTTCTGACCCGAATTCAGCTCTTGAAAACTATGGAGCGGTGATTAGATACCATACAGGGATATTTCTTTCCTTTGATATAGATACTGCAGAATGAATCTAGAGATAACCGGAACGGGAAGTTGTATACCCACTATTAAGGTTCCAAATGAAGCGTTTAAGAATAATGAATTCTATACTCGCTCGGGTGAGAGGATCGATCAGGAAGGGGAGACCATCATCCAAAAATTCGAGGATATCACAGGCATACGTGAACGAAGATATGCTCAACCAGAACAACAAACTTCAGACCTAGCCACCATTGCAGCGCAAAGAGCCATTGATGATAGCGGGGTGGATCCTGAAATGCTTGATGGCATTATTTTGGCCCACAATTTTGGGAATATCCCCCACGGGAAAATTCAATCCGATATTTTACCTAGCCTCGCTACTCGGGTAAAGCATGACCTTGGAATAAAAAACCCCAATTGCATCGCATTTGATATCCTATACGGCTGCCCGGGGTGGGTGCAGGCGGTGATATTGGCTTACAATTATATCCTGGCGGGTCAGGGAAAACACTATCTGGTTATTGGTGCCGAAACCCTGTCTCGTAAACTCGATCCGCACGATCGCGATTCCATGATTTTCTCCGATGGAGCTGGTGCAGCGGTTGTTGAGGCAATTGACAAAGACTTAAAAAAAGGAATACTAAGCACTGCCTCCCAAACTTTTACCGAAGAAGAGGCCTATTACCTTAATTATGATGAGAGTAATAACCCGGATGTAGGGCACGATACTCGTTTCATCAAAATGCACGGACAAAAGATTTATCAATTTGCGCTCACGAAAGTTCCTGCCGCAATGAAGCTCTGTCTGGATCGCTCCGGTTTAAGCATTGAACGTGTAAAAAAGGTGTTAATCCACCAGGCCAATGAGAAAATGGACGAAGCAATTATAAAGCGTTTCTTCAGGCTATATCGCGCACCCGAGCCGG
Source organism: Croceimicrobium sp. (assembly GCA_965279135.1). Lineage (GTDB taxonomy): Bacteria > Bacteroidota > Bacteroidia > Flavobacteriales > Schleiferiaceae > Croceimicrobium. The sequence goes on from OZ257133.1 coordinate 3,109,890, forward strand.
AAGGCATTATGCCCATGAGTATTCATCTCTTGGGGAATAGTTCGGTGGCTACGGTTCCCACCCTTTTGGATCTCCTCCGTAAAGGCGAGCTAGAAGGTCATGAATTAAATGATGGTGATGTAATAATGCTGGCCTCAGTTGGCGCCGGAATGAGCATTAATGCGATTACTTATCGAGTTTAAGCCGGGACCTTTCCAACAATTTCTTATAAATCTCTTCTGCCTCCAAATGTAGATTTCTAGAATAGTCAAGCGCTACTTCTCGTGCATTGTTAAATGCTTTTGCAGCAATACGATTTTCCTTTAGACCTAAGCGCTCTAGTATCGACAGTGCCGTCTGTTCGGGATGAGTGCAAAAATCTTCATAAGAGATTAAGCTTAGATTTTTGGGATCAAGTTTTAGTACTTGGCGGTAATAGTTCATCCAAACTTTCAGCCAGTAGTCTAAATGATTAGGATCACCCGAAATCAATTCTTCTTCAGCAAACTTAAAAGGCTTGTGATTGAGGCCGAACTCATGGTGTCCTAGCCAGTTCATATACTCCAAAATGAACTCATCCTCCTTTTGCAAGGATTTGTATTGTTGATGTTTCTCCAATAGGGACGCGGCATGACTTAGCGGATCGCGAAAGAGGATCACCATCAAAAAATCAGCATTAAAAGTGCGCAATGAGGAGTAGCGCAGGATGAAATTGTTATTCTTAGCGAGATACATTTCTCCTTCGGATTGACGCACCAGGGCCTGATAATCAAGGTAAGCTTGATGGTCCTCCTCAGTAATTTGGTATTCGCTTATTTCATTCTCGCCTATGAATTGGTCGACGGATTGGAGCTTCCAAAAATATTCTTCCAAAGCCTCATTAGAATCAAGGCCAATTTGAATGCCGTCTTTATGACTGCGCTCTTTGGTTTGGCCTTTTCTTCCTTGTTTCAGAAAAGACCAACCATTTGGATCCATAATAAATGGCATCTGGTCATAACTTAAACTGCGCAAATTGGAGCTAGTAGCAAGTAAATTCATTAGACTGGTAGTGCCGGCTCTCGCCAGTCCACTTACAATTACAAAGTCCTTGCGAGAATTTAGCTTGTTTTTCTTGAGGGCCCTTTTATGAAAACGCAAATGCAGGAAGTAGTTATCCAGGATCATTCGGTGCAACAGCTTTGCCAGTTCTGAATAACCCGATTGTGATTTCGGATAGGGAATCAGAAAGGGCACGGTGGCGCCAATACTTAGGCTAAGAATGCTTTGCCAGGAGCTGTATTCCGGGCGGGTTTCATCTCCTGAAAAGGAATAAATCACATCACCAAGGTTGGCGCCAATTAGGAAAACCAGTAGCATGAGTAAAAGAATGCCAATAAAGGCAAGCAGGCTTTTCAATAATTGGAGGGTATTAGACTCCAGATCCTTGAGCTTTTCGTCGTCCTCCTGCTTACTAAGCATGATGTTTAGAACGCTGGTACTGGCAAGGGCCAGTTTATAGAACACTGCTCTTTTCCAACGTATAATACTGAAGGCCATGGTTGCCGTTAAACCCAGAACTAGGTAATACAGCATTTAGTCTTTCTTCTTCTTGCCTAAACGCTTAACTCTAAGGTAGATGATGAAACCTAAAGAGAAAAGCACCAAAGCACCAATTAAGAGGATGAGCACTATGGCTCCGGCTCCCATTCCTGGGCCGATATAAAGCAGTGGGGCTATCATGGTTGCGAAGTTAAGATTCGCGTCCAGTTCGGCAAATGGTGATGACCATCGTGATGAGATTTTAGCACATTCCGATAGAGCACTTCACCGTTTTTCACAACCCAAAGCTTACCGGAGTTTTGCTCCTCTATCCATAAGCTACCATCGGGCAATGGCTCTTGCATTCCTTCCGTGAAGGTGTGTATGTTATTTGCCTTATACACTTCATTTTCATAGTAGTAGAGGCTATCTCCACTAAAATCATAGGCCATAGTGTTGGAGTAGAACCCCCCAGCATCAATCCGCTGATCGGCAACCCTCCAGTTTCCAGGTCGGCCAGACCAAATGGTGTGAGCATTGTTATTAAAGAACACTAGGGTGCTATCATTGAGAAAGTCGATATCATGTTGAGTATAAAACATGCCTTCAATAAGACGAATAACCTTATTTGTTGAAGGTCGATAATGCATGAGAGCAGAGCAGTTTCTAAAACTCAGGAACACATCTCCTTCGTTGTACCAGGCGGTAGTTTTTAATGCAGGCTGCACATCATTAAGGTGAATGGGGTCTTCGATATTGCCCGATTTCAAGAGCAGATTTTCCAGACCATTCTCAATCAAAATCTCAGTTATTGATTTGTGAAAGAGAATTTTTCCGGTACGCGAATCCAATTGAGAAATCGTGTTATCGATATAAACCAATTCCCGACCATCGATATTATAGAATCCTTTATAGATGATGAAGCCACCATTTTCCTTAGTGTAAGAACAGGCCCAAATATTTTGAGCCGAGTCAAGGTTTAATGCATGGTGATGCGCGATAGTGTCCTGTTTCCAGATTTCATTACCTACGGAATCAATACAGAATAAACCGGTAACACCATTGTAGGAGTAAACCAGTCTTTTGCCTTCTAATAGAAGAGGATCAATTATACGATCATGAGCTTGAAAAGGGTTGGGAATATCCCAATGGTGCAGGTTCTCGTCATTTTTAAGATTTCGGATTTCTACGGTCCGTCCTTTTTGCTCATTGCTATAGCTGATCAGGGCGATTAAGTCGTTTTGCAATTTGTTAACCGGTTCGAAATCAGCGGGAGTAGGAACAAAGGTTTCGGGCAACTTTTGAACCTCTTCAATGGACTTCTCGAAAAGATCCAGAAAACTAACATAGGCCATTAAGCCTTTACCGGCCTTATCACCGATTAAAGGATCTCCTTGCGCCTGATGTTTTACTAACCATCCAAAAACGGAAAGCGCAAACAAAACCAGAACGAGAACAGAGAAGCGGCTTAGAAATTTTATCATGATCTAGATTGAGCGGCAAAAATAGAAGAATAGGTCTAATCTTTCTTGCTCACGAGTCAAATACAACTGAGGCTCAGGGTTGTGCAGCCTGCTCAAAAACTTAACTTTAGGCCTCTCAAAAAAGCATAAAATGCAGCAAATCCAAAACTATGTAATGGGCCAATGGGTCTCCGGAGACGGAGAAGAGTTTATGGCCCACGATGCCGTTCATGGAACTGAAATTGGTTCGGTTTCCAGCGCCGGATTAGACTACCAGGCTATATTGGATTATGGCAGAAAAACCGGTGGGCCGGCCCTTCGGAAAATGACCTTCCAGGAACGCGGGTTAATGCTAAAGGCCCTAGCTCTGCATTTGGTTAACATCAAAGATCAGTTTTATGAGACAAGCTTTAAAACCGGTGCCACTAAAATTGATTCCTGGGTTGATATAGAGGGTGGATTTGGAAACCTTTTTGCCAATGCCTCTTTACGACGTCAATTTCCGGATTTACCCTATTATGTAGATGGTGCTCATGCCCCGCTTTCTAAAGGAGGAACCTTTATCGGGCATCATATTATGGTACCTAAGCGCGGAGTAGCGGTTCATATTAATGCTTTTAACTTTCCTGTCTGGGGCATGCTGGAGAAGATTGCCGTTAACCTAATGGCAGGGGTACCCGCAGTGGTGAAGCCTTCAGAGTACACATCCTTTTTAAGCGAGCATGTGGTAAGGGAGATTGTGAAATCGGGAATTCTTCCAGAGGGATCTTTGCAGCTGGTAACTGGTTTAGGACGTGGGATACTGGACCATGTAAATACCGGAGATACAGTAACTTTTACCGGTTCAGCGGCAACGGGTAAAAAGCTACAGGCATTGCCTCATATCATTGATCGTTCCGTAACCTTTAATTTGGAGGCGGACTCGTTGAATGCCTCGGTGCTAGGGCCAGATGTGGAACCAGGGATGCCGGAGTTTGATATTTTCATAAAAGAGGTACAAAGAGAAATTACTACTAAAGCGGGTCAGAAGTGTACCGCCGTTCGAAGGGTTTTAGTACCCGAAAATCGCATTGATGAAGTGCAACAGGCATTGGTAGCCAGATTAGAACGCACCGCGATTGGCGATCCTCGAAATGAGAAGACCCGTATGGGCTCTTTAGCGACAGCAGTGCAGGTGGAACGCCTGGCAGAGAACATTGAGCGTTTAAAGCAATCTCAGGAAGTAGTTTACGGTGATTTACGGGATTTCGAAGTTCATGGCGCTGATCGGAGTAAAGGAGCCTTTGTAAGCCCAACGCTCTTTAGGAATGAAAAACCATTTGAGAATACGGATGTACATGAAATAGAATGCTTTGGACCGGTTTCTACCTTAATCCCTTACAAGAACCTGGATGAAGCAGCGGAACTCGCCAATATGGGTAAAGGCTCCCTGGTAAGCTCTATAATTACGGCAGACCATAAGATAGGTCGTGACTTTGTAGTTGAGGCGGCGCACATGCACGGTAGAATCATGGTGTTGAACTCTAAGAGCGCCAAGGAGAGCACGGGACATGGTTCTCCTATGCCATTGCTTACCCACGGTGGTCCCGGGCGAGCTGGTGGCGGTGAAGAGATGGGAGGTAAACGCGGAGTACTACACTATTTACAGCGCACCGCAATTCAAGGACATCCGGATACTATAACGGAAATTACCCAGGTGTATCAGCCCGGTGCGTCGCGCCCGGAATCGGATAAACACCTCTTCCGCCAACACTTTGAAGAGTTAGAAGTCGGTCAGACGGTGTATACTCATAGACATACAGTGACCGATGCCGATATTGCCAGTTTTGCGCAGGTAAGCGGAGATAATTTCTACGCTCATGTAGATGCTACATCTTTAGAGGGTACCATTTTTGAAGGAAAGGTAGCTCACGGTTATTATGTCCTTTCTAAAGCGGCTGGGATGTTTGTTGACCCCAGAAAGGGTCCCGTTTTACTTAACTATGGAATCGACGAATGTCGCTTTACCAAACCGGTTTATCCAGGAATGACCATCGGGGTAAAATTTACGGTTAAGGAAAAGGTTAATCAGGAAAAACGAAGCGAAGATGACATCGCAAAAGGCATTGTGAAATTCAATGTGGATGTATATGATGAAGAAGGAGAAACTGTAGCTCTGGCTACCATTCTCACAATGGTGAAGAAGTTGGATCAATCCTAAATCTCGCATCCGGTAGGAGCCTCATTTGCCTTTTTGCTTTTCGGCCACGTTTATTATTCCGGCAGTAATTGCTACTTGAATTATTCTTCACCGAGAGCAGAATTAAAATTATATAATGATAACTCATTGGCATAAAAGCCCGCCTCAAGCCCCATACTACGCAGTGATATTCATTTCTAAGAAATCGAATGACCTTGATGGTTACGCAGAGACGGATGACTTAATGATGCAAATGGCTGCGGAACAAGAGGGCTATTTGGGTTATTCCTCTTCAGGTGATGGAAAGCAGGGCATTTTTATCTCCTATTGGAAGGATGAGCTTGCTATAAACAATTGGCGCAATAACCCAGATCATCGCATTGCTAAAACCCAGGGTGCTCAACAATGGTACTCCTATTATCACAGCATGATTTGTAAGGTGGAGAGCAGCCGCATCCATGGTGAATGGCTTGAGAGTTTAGTTTAGCTCCCTGAACCATTAGGAGACAAAGCCGATAGGGAATGGGATTTTACTATCGCTCTTTCGAGGATTTGAAAAACATTCCGGAACCCACATAATTGTCTTTATCCCGCCAGGCCGGTTTCCAGCTATAGCGTTTCATAAGCTCGGGTCCATCTCTATCATCAACGCCAATGTTAAGACGGATGCTTTGCCAGTCCTCTCCCTGGAAACCTTTTATATAACTAAGGGGTAGAGCAAGCTCTCCTTCGTATCCGTATTCAGTTTGTCGGCAAAACATAGTAGTGCCTTCCGGTAAAGCATCACGGTAGAAAACAGATTCAACTTCTTCATTCGAGGGGCTTAATTGTTGCACAAACTCGTGCCTGTGCCAATCATAACCGGTACTTACCGCAGCCCGCGAAACCTTTTCAGCATTGATTATAATACCTAAATTATCCTGTTGCCAAGTGGCACCTTTGCCAGAGGAAAATATGGCGCTGTCTTTCACTCGAGCGGCAACGTAGACGAATTCTTCATCATAGGCGATATCAAAATCCATTCTCATTTCTCCATTATTGCGCTCGAAGTGATAGGCTAGCTTTCCCCATTCATCTGTGGAGCCATCAACTTTAGGTTTATCCGCAATTCTTTTCAGCTCATAGGAAGGCAGAGGCATGATTTGGAATTGATATGGATAGCTTAAAACTGCGGGCTCATCGGGCACACCTAAACTTACTTCCAGCATGAGCTTGGCAGGTTCAAGCGGTCCTTCGCCATTGGCGATAGTCTCCAACTCTATGGTTTCCAGGCTGTTTGGCGGAATAGTCATCTCAGGGAAGGGGCTTAAAAGGGCCAGGTTTCGGCTGTTTTGAGATACGATCTGAAGCTTCATCGGAACGTTTTCATCATTGGCGATGCGCACTTTTACTTTACGCTTTTTAAATGTGCTATTCTCACTATAGTAGAGAGGCTCGATTTCGATTGGTGAGCGGATGCTAAACTTCTCAATTAAGCTTTTAGTTTTTTGAGTAACTACATCTTCACTCCAGATTCCGTTTAGATCCAGATTGGCCATAATTGGTCCTTCATCAGTCATGGTTACCCACATCATATGATCAAACTCCCCCAGTTGGGGCCCTCTAAGATTTGATCCTCCCCCTGTAGTGGCCAGGGTGAAGTATTTCCCATTGTTACGCCTTTCCTTCACATATCTATGCTCATGACCAGCATAAACAGTGTGCTTGCGATTGGCAAGAAGATTTTCCACTTCTTTCCAGCGCTTCGTGTCTTCCTGATGCCATAGGGGTTGATGCATAAAGACCAGCGTCCAACGTACATTCTGATTTTGAGTCAGGGCTTTTTTAAGATATTCAAATTGTGCATCAGAAATGGTCCCCTTACCTGCGCCGCGGCGTTGATCTTCTGAATTGAGACACAGAAATAGCGCGTCTTTATAGATAAAATGATAGTAGGTGGCTCCCAACCTTTTCTTCCATACTTTTTCCATCACTTCATTAGTAATGTCGTGGTTACCGGGAAGGTAGAAGAAGGGCATTTCAAGGTGATCTACAAATGAATCAAACTCATCCCATTGTCTATTTAGCTCAACCGTGTCTAGAGTATATCCTTCGATCAAATCACCCACACTCATCACAAATTCCGGTTGCATCAAGTTAAGCTTGTTTACGCCATCCATAAAGACCCCTGGCCTATGACCTCCGGTACGATCGGTAACTATCGCAAACTGAAAGCGACAAGGATCATTCTTAAATTCTAAGTGATTGTAAGGTTGATGGGAGTCCTCCAGGTCTGATGAAAAAGAGAATTCTGAGGAGCAGTTTTCTTGCGCAATTAATGAATGCCCCAGAATCAGGGCAAGGAGGAGTTTGGTTGTTTTCATAGTATAAAGGAACTAAACATAGTTTAGGCAGAGGTTAAGTGCTTGGATTTGGTAGTTATCGTTTTTTACTTCTACGTTAATTATATCGAAAAGAGCATTCCAATACCCCGATAAATAGAGGGATGATTTTAAAAAGCGTATTTCTTAGTATTATTTAGCACCTTCCTTCATCCTAAGTACATTTGCCCAAAATCTCTCAAAATGTCCCAAGCACTGCAACAAGGTTATATTAAAACTCAATTAGAAGATGGATTAGCCACAATCGAGTTCTTCCACCCTTTAAGTAATTCCCTTCCGAGTAAGTTGCTTTCAGAATTAACATCTGCCATAAGCGATGCGGGAAGGAACGATGAGGTAAAAGTGATTTTATTGCGCTCTGCAGGAGAACGTGCTTTTTGTGCCGGAGCCTCATTTGATGAATTGATATCTATTCAGGACCTGGATCAAGGGAAACGCTTTTTTAGCGGTTTTGCCAATGTGATTAATGCGATGCGTAAGTGCCCTAAGTTTATTATTGGCAGGGTACATGGAAAAGCGGTCGGTGGAGCGGTTGGATTGGCCTCGGCAGTAGACTATTGCTTTGCTACCAGATTTGCCTCCGTAAAGCTTTCTGAGCTTGCGGTAGGAATTGGGCCATTCGTCGTTGGACCAGCTGTTGAACGTAAGCTGGGACTGAGTGGAATGAGTGAGCTAGCTATTAATGCTACAGAATGGCGTGATGCCGATTGGGCGCACCAACGTGGATTATACTATCATCTGCATGAAAATGCTGAAGAAATGGATGAAGCGATTGCCGCTCTGGTAAGTCGTTTAAAGGGCTTCAATCCAGAGGCTATGCGTCAGTTAAAAGAGGTTTTTTGGCAAGGTTGCGAGCATTGGGATCAGCTGCTAGCGGATCGTGCGGCTATTAGCGGAGAATTGGTCCTTTCTGATTTCACTCGCAATGCTATTCAGTCCTTCAAGAAGAAATAATACTTTTGCCGAAATTTTTTTCCATGCGTAAGGTTTTGCTTTTCATTTTCAGCGCTTTAAGCTTAGGTCTTTCAGCTCAGAATAACAGTTTGGTAAAGGAGAAGGATGTTCAGGATTTCCGCAAGGAATCGATCAGCAAAACCGGATCCGCTACCTCAGATTCCAGTAAGTGGGAAATAGGTGGTAATTATGGGATTCAGTTAACCCAGGCTAGCTACAGCAATTGGCAGGCTGGTGGTGTGAATTCGATTGCCGGAAATACCATTTTTAGTGGTTTTGCGAATTACCAGGGGAATGAAAAGTGGCTGTGGAGTAACGCTCTAACTCTTGCTTACGGACTAAACTTTCAGGATACTATTTTTAACAAGACCGATGATCGGATTGAGCTCGAATCACGGCTTGACTATTTACACAGTAAGACATGGAGTTATTCTGCGCTTACCAATTTTAGGACGCAATTTACTCCTGGTTATGAGAACCCGGGTGATATCGGTGATGAGTTAAAGATCTCGGATTTCATGGCACCCGGTTATTTATTACTGGGCTTAGGGGTTACGCACAAACCCAGTAAGAATTTTGTGATGTTCTTATCACCAGTTACTTCTAAGGCCACCTTTGTACTGGATCAGCGCTTAGCAGATCAAGGTGCATTTGGTGTGGACTCCGGAAGCACCTCGCGTTTTGAGGTCGGTGGTTATGCCAACATCACTTATAAAAAGAAGCTTTGGGATAATATCGATTTACAAGCCAGGGTTGACCTCTTCTCAAATTATGCGGAGGATCCTAGCTTAGTCGATATCAACTCAGAGTTAATCATGTTCTTTACCGTCAATAAGTACATTAAGGCCAATATTGCGCTTTCTTATATCTATGATCATGACGTGAAGTTTGATCTTGATGAAAACCCTGCAACTCCAGGGGTACCACGCTCCCAATTCCGCCAGGTATTGAGTATTGGTTTTAGCTACGATTTCGGTGCAGCGGCCAAAAAGTAAGAAAGCTAAATAGGTATTCTTGACTGGGTCCCTTGCTTCGATCCCATTTCCGATATTTGCAGCAGCAAAAAAACACGCATGTCTGCACCTACCGAAAAAGCACCTGACCTTTCCCTAGATATTGCAAAAAAGGCATTTAGATTAATGAGTGCTGCTAAACAGATGGCAGAACTCTATGAAGCGAATAAGGCGGTTACCGCAAAATATGTACATGCGGCCTCCCGAGGTCATGAAGCAATTCAGCTAGCACTGGGTCTTCAGTTAAAACCCTATGATTTTGTATCACCTTATTATAGGGATGATTCTATTCTGCTGGGTATTGGAATGCGCCCATACGACTGCATGTTGCAATTGCTGGCAAAGCGGGATGATCCTTTTAGTGGCGGACGGACCTATTATTCACATCCCAGTTTGAATGAGGCCGATAAGCCTAAAATTCCTCATCAATCTTCGGCAACCGGAATGCAAGCTATTCCTACCGCTGGTGTGGCAATGGGGATCCAATATAGAGAGCAAATGGGCCTTGCACCGGAAGATGAGAAGGCGGTTGCCGTTTGTTCCATTGGTGATGCAGCAATGACCGAAGGCGAGGTATCTGAAGCTCTTCAAATGGCGGCCCTTAAGCAGTTTCCTCTTTTGTTTCTGGTTCAGGATAATGAATGGGACATTTCCGCTAATGCAGCAGAGACCCGGGCTCAGAATGCAGCTGAATTTGCTCAGGGATTTAAGGGGATCGAGGTTAGGAGCATAGACGGTAGTGATTTTGAAGAGTCTTACCGAACCATTAAAGAGGTGCTACAGATTATGCGTGATGAGCGTCGGCCCTTTTTAGTTCACGCTAAAGTTCCTCTGCTGGGCCATCATACTTCTGGAGTGCGAAAGGAATGGTATCGTGATGATTTAGATGAACACGCTCAAAGAGATCCCTGGCCTAAATTAAAAGCCTGGTTGGTCGAACAAGGAGTTGAGGAATCTGAGTTGGATCAGATATATGAGGAAGAGGGTAACCGTGTAGAGGCGGATTATCAAGAAGCTTTAAAACAAGAAGATCCCCGCCCAGAAGATCTGTTCAAACATGACTTTGCAGCGACAACAATCACCGAGGAGAAAGGGGAAAGAAGTCCTGCGGGGAAAGAGAAAACTGTAATGGTTGACGCCGCATTATTCGCAATTCAGGAGTTAATGCGTGAAAATAAAGAAGCCTTGCTCTACGGTCAGGATGTTGGAGGTCGCCTGGGAGGGGTGTTCCGTGAGGCAGCAACATTGGCTCAGAAGTTCGGTGATGAGCGGGTCTTTAATACGCCAATACAGGAGGCCTTCATAATCGGATCAACCGTTGGGATGAGCGCGGTTGGCCTTAAACCCTTTGTAGAGGTTCAGTTTGCCGACTATATCTGGCCGGGATTAAATCAATTATTTACGGAAGTCAGCCGCAGTAACTATTTGTCTAATGGAAAGTGGCCAGTTGGCGCGGTAATAAGGGTTCCGATTGGAGCTTATGGAAGTGGAGGTCCTTACCATAGCAGTTCCGTTGAAAGTGTGCTCACTAATATTAGAGGAATTAAAATTGCTTACCCGAGTACCGGAGCGGATCTTAAGGGCTTAATGAAAGCGGCATATTACGACCCTAATCCAGTTGTGATGCTTGAGCATAAAGGCTTGTATTGGAGTAAGATTAAGGGGACAGAAGACGCGATGACTATTGAGCCATCAGAAGACTATGTAATCCCATTTGGGAAAGCAAGAATAGCCTATGAAGCTAAGGAGTCCGATCAGAGTCTTCTGGTGATAACCTATGGAATGGGGGTTTATTGGGCCAAACAGGCTCGCTCTAAGATGGAGGAGCGTGTTGAGGTGCTGGATTTAAGAACTCTTTATCCTTTGGACGAGGAACTTATTCTGGAACGAGTAAAGAAACATGGTAAGGTGCTTATTGTGACGGAAGAGCCGTCTAGAAATGGTTTTTCCCAGGGTCTTGCCGGATGGATACAACAGGAGGCATTTGAATACCTTGACGCACCTATTATGGTAATAGGTTCGGAGAATATGCCCGCTATTCCCTTGAATAGCACCCTAGAGGAAACCATGATTCCGAATGCCGAAAAGGTTTTAGAAAAGATAAAAGCATTAGATCAGTATTAATTGTCGTAAACAGCTTAAAAGAAAAGGGTGCCTACTGGCACCCTTTTCTTTATTATGTCGAATCGCGGTCTAACTCGCAACTGATTTTATTTCCTTGAGGTGAAATTCGTAATTGAATTCTTTAAAAAGCACCTTTCGATTAGCGGTTATTTTTAACCTGCGAGAGCGATTATTAATCAGTCGATTTTGTTGATTACCGTTTTGAGTTATTAAACGACTTATTCCTTCCATAGTGCCCCGTTTACTTCCAGCCGAATATAGAAATACGCATTTAAAAACGCAAGCATAAAGGCTTATTTGTCAGCGAATTGAGCTTAAAACCATTCTTTTCAAGTTTTTTAAACCCCAGACTTATTAACAGTTTATCAACAGGGGCGGGGCTTTACTGGCAATGCCGGTGGGCACCACAGCTTGCTGCCCAGGAATTTGGTTTACCTGCTCCCTGGAAACCTAATGATTGAATCAGACCAATAGAAGCGTCATAAAGTTGGTGAGATCGGTATTTCGGGTTGCTATTAATATCGACGTGAACCGTGATATCCGTTAAATCACGCAACTCCTCAGCAATAGCAACTGCTTTTTCTACTTCTGCCCAAAGCCGACTGAATTTATCCGGAGGTGTATTCTGAACTTCATTTTTATAGATTTCACTTACTCCTCTTCCAATATCCCACATGCAGATGGCAGTACAGAATTTGGTTTGATCGCCACGTACCTTCGAATCGCATCCCACAAAAACCCGCCCTTGGGGATGTTCTTTCAACCAGCGAGCAACATATTCACGCGGATCGTCAATTTCACCTTCATGGTGGGAACGAAATACTGGTTTTGGAATACTCCGGTTCTTCATTTTGAACTAGGAAATTAGAGAATTTCCATAGAACCGATTTTACCGATAGGTTAAAAAAGAGAAAGGGAGACTTTGCAGTCTCCCCTTGTTTCAAACTAAATCAAAACAATTAACCAAACCTTAACCTGACAAAATAACTAGGAGCTACAGCAAAGGTTCATGGCTGTTTTGAAAAAAGTCAAGTTTTTTTACAAGTTGCTGATTTACAGGTTAAAAAATTTATCATTGACCGCAATTAACACAAACATTATCCCGATCCAAGAGCCATACTAATGAGGCTATCGTCGCTGATCCCAGTGTAAATTCCCGGGCATTAACGGAGTTAATATTGTCCAGCTCAGAATGGTGGACTTCAAAATAGCGATGATTATCCGGGCGTAATCCGATTAAAACTACATCATCCGATTTCAATTGATTGATATCCGCGCCGGATCCGCCTTTCGAAAACTGATAAACACCATAAGGTTCAAATAGTGAACGGTAGGATTTTATCTGATCTACCTTTGCTTCAATAGCATCAATGCTTAAGCCCTTTGGAGTAAAGCCACCACCATCGCTTTCAATTGCAATTACGTGTCTTTCCTTTTCATTGGCTTTTGCATTTCGCGCATACACTCTTGCACCATTTAAACCAAATTCCTCATTCATATACCAAACCAACCGAAGGGTGCGCTTGTGTGGAATTTTAAGGGCTTTGAACAAGTAGAGCGTTTCCAGGGCGTGCATGGCTCCCGCCCCATCATCATGGGCTCCGGTTCCCAGCTCCCAGGAATCAATATGTCCTGAGACCACAATTATTTCTTCCGGCTTGGTGCTTCCTTTTAAATCGGCAATCAAATTATAAGAGTATACGGAATCTTGCCATTCGCAAGCCATTTTCAGCTTAACCTGTAGTTCGGGATCTGCTTTGAGGCTTTTGCTAAGAAGTTCAGCATCGAAGGTGCTTAAAGCAGCTGCAGGAATCTTCTTAATGTCCTTTGCATAAGCCATACTGCCGGTATGCGGATATTTATTGATGCTACTGCTAAGAGATCTGATTACTACACCTACCGCTCCTTTCTTTGAGGCTTCCATTGCTCCGGCCCATCTTTGCTTTACCGATGAGCCATAGGCATATCCAGTACTAATAAAGGTGGGGTCCATCGGGATATTGAAGAAAGCAATCTTTCCATCGAGCTTAAGACTATCTAGAGCCTCAAAGGATGGTATTTCGACAACTTCAGCTTTTAGTCCGCCCGGAGGGGTTGCAATCGAACCTCCCAAAGCGGTAACCGCCATTTCTTGTTGATCAATTCCCTGCACTATCCAGGCCCTTTCTTGAGGGCCGCGGACCCAACGTGGAACCTTTACGGCCTGCAATCGTGTTTCAAACCCAAGAGAGTCCATTTTCTGCTTGAAGTGCAAAATGGAGGAAGTGGCTTGCTCACTGCCGGCAAAGCGAGGCCCCATACCGCATAACTCTTTGAGCCATTCGTAACCTTGTTGCTGTCCGAGTGCATAAGAGTAAATTTCTCGGAATCGTTCACTTTCGGTTTGCGCCTGCAAGGCTACACAAACAACTAATAGCAGAGATAGAACTTTAAATTTCATTAGGCAGCAGCGATTTGCATGAGTATACCACAGAGATAGGCGCCGTAAGTTCCAAAAGCATAGCCCAGTACCGCCAGGAGCACGCCTACCGGTGCTAAAGAGGGATGGAAAGCTGCGGCCACCACTGGGGCTGATGCCGCTCCTCCAATATTGGCCTTCGACCCTACGGCTAGGAAGAAATAAGGGGCACGGATCAGCTTACCAACTATGAAAAGCAATCCGACGTGGATGATCATCCAAACCAGGCCGACTAGGAAAAGACCGGGGTTTTCGAAAATCCCCATGATATTCATTTTCATACCTATGGTTACTACCAGGATATAGATAAAAACCGATCCCATTTTAGATGCGCCTGCTCCTTCATAATTTCTGAGTTTGGTAAAGGACATTAGAATTCCGGCCGTTGTTGCGATAACGATCAGCCAAAAGAAGCCACTTCCCAGACTAAAGGTTTCTGCCAAGTAAGGTGCAGATTTTGAAATAGCCGGAGCAATGATGTCTGAAAGTAAATGGGCAAGTCCGGTAACCCCGAAAGCAATACCTAAAATTACAAAAAGGTCAATAGTTGAAGCGATACGCGCAATGCGGGATGAAAATTCTTGCATGTGATCCTTAAGTGCAGTAACGGCTGAAGCGTCAGCTTTAAAAAATTTGTCAATGCTATCTGCTTTACCAACTCCTAAAAGGAGGAAGAACATCCAAATCTCGGCGACAATAACATCTACCGTGATCATCACCGAATAAATCTTACCTGAAATCTGACCATTTTCGCCGAAAATCTCATACATCGCAGCCTGGTTGGCACCACCACCAATCCAGCTTCCTGCGATGGTAGTCATCCCCCGCCAAATTTCTTCGGTTCCAGCGCCTATAACATCTGGAGCAATGGCACTAAAAAGTAAGATGGCCAAAGGTCCCCCAATGATTACCCCAATAGTACCCGTACCAAACATAATAAGGGCTTTAGGCCCAAGGCGAAAAACCTCTTTAAGGTCAATACTCAGGGTGAGCAATATTAAACTTGCGGGAAGCAGATAGCGTGAGGCCATGAAATAAAGTCGAGACTCACCCATAAACGGCTCTAATAGATGAGGATCAATTTCATTATCGATCACCCATTTTTTAAAAGAATTAAAGGAGTCTAAGCCTTCCACCGCATAGCCCTCTGATTTAAGAAAAGCTAAGGCTGCATCAACATCTATCCAATGTGGTGAGATAATCCCCAGGGTGCTGAATACGGAAGGTAAAAAGTAACAGAGCAGCAGGGTGGGAATAACCGCATAGAACTTTTTAAATGCAGGCATTTCGCTACTGCGAAAGATGAATAGCAGTAGGGCCATCAGAATGCCGAAAACCACGGCATCATTGGTGATCCAGGGAACGTCCGATACAACTTCTTCCATGTGGTGTTTTTCTTAGAGGCCCAAATGTAAGGAATGCCTTATTTCTTATTCTGGGCTGCCTGCTTTCCTTATTTGGAGTTTTTTTCGTTGTTGTTTTTTAGAGCCTTTTTGGGGCTAACTTCTTTCTGAGACTCTCTATTGGCAGCGTTATTTAATTCGCGGGTCTTTGATGAGGCCTCATTGGATCTATTCTTCGAGTTTCCACCTTTTCGCTTTTGCCTTGATGGACCTCCTTTTGACGCGTCTGGTATTATTTCGGCTTGTTTTGCTTTAGACTGCTTTGCCCCGGACTGCTTTGTCCCGGATTGCTTTGCTTCGGTCTGCTTTGCTTCAGACTGCTTCGCTTCAGACTGCTTCGCTTGAGTCTGCTTCGCTTGGGTCTGCTTCGCTTGGGTCTGCTTGGCTTTTTTGGGGTCAAAATTCTTCTTGCGCCTCTTCGCTTTGGGTTTGTCTCCCAAATCAGCAGAAGCCTTAACGAACTTATTCCGATCCATTAAGGCCGTCATATTTCCCCCTAAAGCAATGAGATATTTATCCCCCTTTCGTTCCATGAGGGTTCCTCGAATTCCGCTTTCTACAATCTTTATTTCCGACCCGATTTGCAGCTCCTCTTTTAAGAACTTATCCAGGTCTCTATGGTGTTTTCTAAGATTCTGCTTATGCTGGGTTTTCTCCTCCTTTTGTACTTCTCCCGAACGTTGGTTAAGCATGGCGATAAACCTTGCTACGACCGCCTTTTTATCCTTTTGGGTGTTCTGGTCCATCCAGCTATCGATTAACTTCTGGAAGCGTTGCCCCCAATACATCAGGCGATCTTGTTCCTCGTTAATCTTGCTTTGTTTTTGAACCTTTTCCTCCAGTTTAGCGATGCGGTCTTCCTGCACCTTCTCGAGCTTACGCAGTTTTAACAATTCGCTTTCCTGCTTTTGCCGGACCTCTTCAATGGCCACCTTATCCTGTTGGATCTGAACCAGCAGTTTATCTACTTCCAGAGTGTTTTGCTTTACTCTCCCACGGGCATCATCTATTAAGTGCGCTGGGATACCACTTCTCTGGGCTACTTCAAAGGTGTAGGAGCTTCCGGGTTGGCCAATTTGCAGCTCGTACATTGGATCGAAAGTTCTTTGATCAAACAGCATGGCACCGTTTACCACTCCTGGAGTCTCTGCTGCTAAGGCTTTAATGGCATTGAAGTGCGTAGTCATGATGCCGAAAGCACCATAGGCATTCAGCCGATCGAGAAAGACTTGTGCCAAAGCAGAACCCAGCTCGGGATCTGATCCGGAGCCAAACTCATCAATCAGCAATAAGGTTTGAGAATCGGTGTAAGTAAGAAAATGCTCCATCTTTTGAAGCTTGGAACTGTAAGTGCTTAGTTCATTCTCAATACTCTGAGCATCACCAATATCTCCAAACAGCTGTTCAAAAAGACAGAATTTACTTTCTGGATGTACAGGGACCGCCAAACCGCTTTGAAGCATAATTTGTAGCAATCCAACTGTTTTTAAGGAAAGAGATTTCCCACCGGCATTGGGTCCACTTATCAATAGTATTCTCTGTTCCTGGTCTAAAAAGAGATTTAATGGAATAGTGGTTTTATCCTTTTCCTTATTAAAATGACGAAGCACCGGATTAAAAGCGTCTTTTAAGAAAAGTTGTTTTTGATTAACAATTTCAGGGTAGCAGGCGTCTTGCGAAAGGGCAAAGTAGGCTTTGGCTCTGCTTAGATCGAGCCAAACCAGAAGCCCTCCAATGTTTACTAGATGTTCGTAGAATGGGGCTAAATCGGTACTAAGTTGCCGAAGAATTCGCTTTATCTCTTCCTTTTCTTCATCGAGTAACTCAGCGATATCATTGTTAATTTCAACTGTTTCACCAGGTTCTATAAAAGCAATACTATGTCTATTTGAACTCCCATGCAGAATTCCTTGAATCTGATTTTTATAGGCGGCAGAAATGGCAAGGACCCTGCGCGATTCAGAAACGCTTTCATCAAAGTCGGCTATATATCCCTTGTCCCGATACCTTTTTAGCATGCGGTTGAAAATTCGATCTGCCGCCGCGCGTTTCCGAGTAAGCTCTCTGCGAATTCTACTAAGGTCTGGAGAAGCTGATGAACGCACCTGTGCCCTTTCATCCAGAACTTTGTCAATTGCTTCAACAATATACTTTTCCGGGAGGTAAACTTCCAGACCATTCCAGATAGCCTCAAGACGATCTTTTTTGTTTTCAACAAAGCGATAGATGTGCTGATAATTCAAGCAAAGGGTGCGGATATCCGCAAATTGCTCCTCCATAAGAGCGTGGCCGCGCACCTTTAACTTGGAAATAAATGGGGAAGTATCGGGGTGTTCTGCATTAGGAAATTGCTCCTCACTTAGCAATAGTGCCAGGATTTGATCGCTTTCCCGAATCTTTTGGAGTAGTGCGCTTCTATCTTCGTCAGGCTTTAAGTCTAAAGCTAAAGACTTGGCTTTTTTGCTCGAGCAATATTTAGCCAGTTCGCGCTGAATAAAAGAAAAATCCAAGGCCTGAGCCAAGTCTGGAGGGTAGAGTTGCAAGGAATACTTTTTGGCAAATTAAAGACAGATCAAACTATTAATTGTTTGATAATCACAATTTCGTTGATCGAGGAATTTTGTGCTTTCAGGGGGAAGGAATAGACTTTGACCGAATAATAAGGTTAAGAGAATGGGAGCTTTTTAGTTTTAGGGTAAAGACAAAACCCTATGATACCATCAATAGTAAACAATCAACTAGGAGGATATGCCCGGGAACTGCTTGCCGCATGGCGCTTTCAAACGAAGACCTTGAGGACGCATCAGGATAAGTTTGTATTGTTCGGTCGGGGCCGGAGTGGGAGCACCCTACTGATGGACTTAATCGCCAGCAGTGATGAGGTTTCTTGTGATAAAGAAATCTTTAATCGCAAGGTTCTATTCCCAAGAATGTTTCTAAAACATCGAAATCAGATATTTCTCAATCGGGTATATGGCTTCAAGCTGCTTTCTTATCAATTGAAAAAGCACTATAACTGGTCGGAGGCCAGGGAGTTTCTAAATTATCTGGTAAATGAGAAGGGGTATAAGGTGATCTACATAAGTCGTGATAATCCTGTTCGGCAAACGCTATCCAAACACTACGCGCGGTTTCGGGGCTCCTGGCATGAATCCAATGCTTTTGATACGCCAAAAATGAAGGTGGATGTCCCGTCCTTTCTATCCGAATTGAGGGCTGGAGTGGAATTAGATCATTTTGAATCCTATTGCCTAAAGGACCTTAAACATTTTAAGGTGAGCTACGAGAGGGATTTGGGAGACTCGTCTCGTCAGTTGCGCTTAATGGACCGTCTGAGTTTTTTCCTTGGTATAAGATTCCGCCGTCCCCAAACCAAATTCCG
Organism: Croceimicrobium sp.; assembly: GCA_965279135.1. Classification (GTDB taxonomy): domain Bacteria; phylum Bacteroidota; class Bacteroidia; order Flavobacteriales; family Schleiferiaceae; genus Croceimicrobium. The sequence continues at coordinate 3,128,747 of OZ257133.1, forward strand.
GAAAATTTCGGCTGCTGAAGTTTCAGAATTTGTTTCAAATTGGAAGGATTTAAAGAGCTGTTTGGCTTATACCGAGTTTGCCCGGTATATTTGATAGAATGAACAATCTTTGTTCTGAGGACTGTCTAATCCTATAAACTCAGGAATATGCGCGTAAAACCAACTAAAAAAGAATATCCGGGAGATGAAGTTACAATCATATGGCAAGCCCATAAGTGTATTCACAGTGAAAGATGCTGGCGGAATTTGCCCGAAGTATTTCGTTACAAGCAAAAACCCTGGGTAGATCCGAACGGAGCGGATGGTGAGACTATTCGCAAGCAGATTGAACAATGCCCATCGGGCGCTTTGACTTATGTAGGTCAGGATTTAGAGGCGAGTATGCAAGATGGAGATCTAAACGCACAGCTTATGCCTAATGGCCCAATTGTGGTAAAGGGAACGATCAAGTTCATGCATCCCGATGGCAGCACTACTTTGGAAACTAATCCCGTATTATGTCGATGTGGGGCTTCCGCCAACAAACCTTTTTGTGATGGCAGCCATAAAAAGGTAGATTTTCAAGCGTCCTAAAAAAGCCCGGCAGAATACCGGGCTCGCGAACACAAAAACTAGGATGCCATTTTTACTGATAGCTCCGCAATCCGTTTCTTTTTAGCTTCAGATATTTCTTTGGTTTCTGCGTAAATCTTGAGATCATCCATTACGGAATTCAAGGTCTTGTCAAGATTACGACGGAACATACCACCCATTAACCATCCCATGAAGGGCTTCATATGCATGGTGATCGTCATTTGAATTTGGCTTTTGCCTTCTCCTAGGTCGATAACCTCCCAATGGTTTTCGGCGAATTTCACAAAGCCGGGTAATCCAGCATATGCGATATAGGCAAGCTCCATTTTATCCTCATTGTAAAGGCTCAGCTTTTCTTCCACCTTATCAAAGCCTTTTGCATTTACTTCACAATAACGTTCATTGCAGCTTGCTCCATTAAACTCGCCTTCACCACGTCCTTCCGAGTGGTCGATCGCAGTGCTCCACACATAAGCATCAGCAAATCCAGGTCCTACAATTTCCCAAAGTTCAGAAGCAGAGACATTGATCACTTCGCTGCGTTTCGTTTGGCTGACCTCTTTCACGTTTTCACCCTCAGTTTGCACCTGGGCATTTATTGTTGCACTTGTCATAATAATTGGAATTAAAAGTTTTACAGTTTGCATCATCTTTATTTTGATGATTCAAAGGTCTTCCAATCAGTAGGGCATCAATTTCTGATTTAGCCTGAAAAGTTGCTGGTTTGGTTCAAACGGTATTCACGAGGGGATAAGCCGAATCGCTCACTAAAAAGAGCGGAGAAGGTGCTTGGATCTTGAAAGCCACAATCGTATGCGATAGCACTTATTGCTTCCTGATCAGTTTGCAGTTTTCTTGCCGCCGCAAGCAATCTTTGTTCTTTAATATATCTAGCCGGGCTTTCACCAAACTCTGACTTAAAGCTTCGTTTAAACGTGGATACGCTTTGATGACAAAGGAAAGCGAGTTGCTCAATACTTAAATTATTGAAAAGGTTACTCTCAATAATTTGTCTAAAGGTGGCATTCTTAGGAGCAAACAAGCCCTTGAAAAACGATACTACCCCATCGAAGTAATTTGACTTAAGTAGGATAAGGACCAGTTCCTGAATTTTTAAGCGAGCCAGATTTTCATCTAGCAGTTCTTCATTTTCAAAATAGATAAAAAGGCTCTCCATGAATTGATCGATCATCTCATTGCCAAGCAATTTTCTTGGAGGCATGGCCTGTGCGTCTTTCATGACGAATGGCGGAAGCTCATGCTGGTATATTTCTTTTAAGACTTCTGGATAGAAATATATTACCGCCGCCTCAAAGTCGCTCCCATCGGGATCCTTGAGATAGTTTGAAATAAAATTACCACAGCTTTTAAGCAGGCTTTCCTGCGGGAGGGTGCGATATAATCCGCTTTGCTCTATAGTTTCAATGCAGCCTTTTCGAACATAAAAGAAACAGGCAACATCCTCGAGGGTGGCAGCTTGAGAAGATGGTGCCTCAACCTTGGCGGTTTGGAAAAGCGGCTTACCACGATAACTGATTACCTTCTGATCGTACATCTTCATGTTCCAAAGTTGCAGAAATGATCAGCGGGATACTTTCTGAAAAAGCTCAATTTTTCCTGGAGTGGTCTTGAAGCTAAAAAACGCTCCGGAAAAGTTATCTCCACTTGTTCCATCTGCGTAACGTACATTCTTTACCCCCTAAATTATGTAACCGTGTTGCCGCAGAGCCATGAGGCGGAGCGTTTATGGAGATCAAAATTGAAAACTAGGCATTCAGAAAAATGTAGTGGAAGGCTAAAAAACCGTCAAACTTTTACTACAATATGCCGCTATGCAAGTATCGGCTCAAAATAGCCAATGGCACTATTTCAACAACAAGGGTTTTGCCTCACCTTTGGAGTAGGATTCAAATTAGCCTTAAAGTGCTTCTACAAACAGACCTTCTTCTGTTTTTTCCACTTTAGATAAGCCAAGCTTTCCCAGGTTCTTAAGTCCTTGGTCCCACTTTTTATTAGATAAGCCACTTTGCTCCTTGAGGTCCGACAGGGTCATTCGGCCTTCCTTATTTAGGATATCCATGATCGCCTTTTCATGCTCCGCCAGTTCTATTTTTTTCTCCGCCTTTTTTTCGGGCTTCATCTGGGGGAAGAAAAGCACTTCCTGAATTGAGCTATTGTTAGTAAGCATCATGGTCAATCGATCAATGCCGATTCCCATGCCAGAAGTAGGAGGCATACCATACTCCAGCGCTCTTAGGAAGTCTTGATCGATAAACATGGCTTCATCATCTCCCTTCTCACTGAGCTTTAGCTGCTCTTCGAAACGTTCACGTTGATCAATAGGATCATTCAGTTCTGAATAGGCGTTGGCTATTTCTTTACCATTGATCATTAACTCAAAGCGTTCGGTGTATTCCGGATTTTCGCGATGTTTCTTACAAAGAGGAGACATCTCCACCGGATAATCAGTGATAAAGGTCGGCTGAATGTAATTTGGCTCGCATTTCTCACCGAAAATCTCATCGATCAGCTTGCCTTTACCCATACTCTCCGTGGTTTCAATCCCCAGACTCTTGCAAGCTTCACGCAATTCTGACTCTGATTTTCCATCAATATCAAATCCGGTGTGTTCCAGAATCGAATCGCGCATACTTACACGGGCAAACGGAGCTTTAAAGTTCAATTCATTTTCACCTAGGATAACAGAAGTTTCGCCATTATTTACGGTCTTTACCACATGCTCGAGCATACTTTCTGTAAAGTCCATCATCCAGAAATAGTCCTTATAGGCTACATAGATTTCCATTACCGTAAACTCAGGGTTATGGGTACGATCCATCCCTTCATTACGGAAGTCTTTAGCGAATTCATAAACGCCTTCAAAACCTCCTACGATAAGGCGCTTTAAGTACAATTCATTAGCAATCCGCAAATACAATGGAATGTTAAGCGCATTGTGATGAGTTATAAATGGTCTTGCGGCGGCCCCTCCGGGAATAGGCTGTAAGATTGGCGTCTCTACTTCCAAATAATCATAACTATTGAAGAACTCCCGCATGGCATTCATGATCCTGGTGCGAGTGATAAAAGTGTCTTTGACTTTATCATTTACTACCAAATCCACGTACCGCATGCGATATCGCTGTTCAGGATCGGTAAAGGCATCATAAACATTTCCTTCATCATCCTTTTTAACAATCGGTAGTGGTTTTAAGCTCTTACTCAATAGGGTAAGCTTTTCGGCCTCCACGGTAATCTCACCCATTTTTGTGCGGAATACCTTGCCTTCAACACCCACAAAATCGCCGATATCTAAATGCTTCTTGAAAACAATGTTGTAAAGGTCTTTATCCTCTCCTGGGCAAAGAACATCGCGGTTTAGATAGACCTGAATACGACCCTGACTGTCCATCACGTCCAGGAAGGAGGCCTTGCCCATAATCCGTTTGGTCATAATCCTACCAGAAATCTTAATAGATGTCCACTTTTCCGCCGATTCATCCGCTTCAAAGCCGGAAAGAATGTCGGTTGAAAAATGACTAGCCTCATAAGCTGCCGCTGGATAGGGTTCTACCCCCATTGATCGCAGGGCAGTCAGAGATTCGCGACGTTGGATTTCCTGTTCGGAAAGTTGTTGACTCATGACCAAAAAAATTTCGCGCAAAAATACCGAAATAATATTCTCAGAGTCAGGCTATCTATAGCTTGATAGAAGGCTCTAGATAAGTGATGAACAGGATTGTTTGCCTTAACTTATAAAGTAGACCATGCTGAATACAATCCCAAGGCCCGAAGCAAAGCCCAGGATAAGTTCTTTGCCGTTATGGGCACCTAAACTGAGGCGAGCGGAGGACACAATACCTGCGATTAAAACTAATACTCCAACAAAAGGAAGGAGGTTCAAAGAGTATCGCGCAGAAACCGCCAAAAGCATTCCGAGGAATCCGCCCAAACCGCCCAAATGGGCACTTGGTTTTAGAAATGGCAGTAATGATAAATGAACCAGAATTACAAGAGCCGCACCAAATAGATAGTTATGAGCCTCGGAGGCCAGACCAGCAGATGCCACCAAATGGGAGGTGAGATAAAAGCAGGTGGCACCAACGGCATAGGGCCACCTTCGATCTCTGGCATCATCCATCATCAAACTTTTAATAACCCTAAAGCGATAGAGCAAAAGGCTAATCAATACAGGTATTAAATAGGTTCCGCAGAAAACCATCAACAATGAGAGTAGGACAACCTTGCGGGGATAATGATAAGGTAGATATTCAAAAATGAAGTAAAGCCCAATTAAGGGATAGATAGCAGGGTGAAATAAGATAGAGATGTAACGGGCCAGAATTTTACTCATCTCAAATTTGTTTGCGCAATCGCGCTACAGGAATGTCTAATTGTTCTCGATATTTGGCTACGGTTCTACGGGCAATTGGGTAACCCTTTTCCTTTAACAATTGCGCGAGCTTTTCATCGGTAAGAGGTTTGCGTTTGTCCTCCTCGCCAACTGAGTCTTCCAGAATCTTCTTGATTTCTCGAGTACTCACGTCCTCTCCAGAGTCATTCTTCATGCTTTCACTGAAGAATTCTTTAATTAGGAAAGTGCCATAAGGGGTGTTCACATATTTATTACTGGCTACCCTGGAGACAGTCGAGATATCCATACCAATCTCATCCGCAATATCCTTCAAAATCATGGGTCTCAGCCTGGTTTCATCACCACTTAAGAAGTATTCTTTTTGATATTGCATGATGGAGCCCATGGTGAGCATTAAGGTTTGCTGCCGTTGCTTAATAGCCTCTATAAACCATTTTGCACCATCGAGCTTTTGCTTTACGAAAAGGGCCGCTTCCTTTTGAGCCTTGTCCTTTTTCTGCCCCTGGCGATAGGTTTCAAGCATTTCTCGATACTCTCGACTAACATTTAGTTCAGGGGCGTTGCGTCCATTGAGGCTCAATTCTAATTCACCTTCAACAATGCGCATACTAAAATCTGGCACAACCACTTGAACACTGCGATTGCTATTGCTAGTGGAATTGCCAGGTTTGGGGTTTAAGCGAACTATTTCTTCTATAGCAAGCTTTAGATCTTCCTCATCCAGCTCTAGCTTTTGAATTAGTTTTTCGTAGTGCTTTTTAGTAAAAGACTCGAAATGCTCCTCAATGATTTCAAGAGCCAGGCGCTGGTGAAAACTCTTCTCTTCCTGGCGTAGCTGTATAGCAAGACACTCTTGCAGATTTCTGGCTCCAACGCCAGCTGGTTCCAAAGACTGAATGAGCGTGAGGATTTTCTCCAGATGCTCTTCCTCTACCATTATATTCTGCGTAAAAGCAAGATCATCCACAATGGCAATTAACTCACGGCGGATGTAACCGTCATCGTCAATATTGCCGACCAAATACTCAGCAATTTGACGATCCTCATCCTCCAGAGGAAAAGTGCCGAGCTGCTCAATAAGGTATTCGTGAAAGCTTTTACCTCCGGTGATGGGAACCTTGCTTTCTTCGTCATCGGCCGAATAGTTGTTGGCTTGTAAGCGATAATCCGGAATTTCGTCATCACTGAGATATTCATCGACATTGATGTCATCGGCTTCAATTTGCTCGGAGTCCTCCGCTGAACCTTCCAGTTCTTCAGTGCCTTCTTCCCGTTGTTCTTTGCCTTCCTCAAGTGCTGGATTGACCTCCAACTCTTCCTTAATCTTTTGCTCGAAGGCCAGAGTGGGCAACTGAATCAGCTTCATGAGCTGAATCTGCTGCGGACTCAGTTTCTGCAGTAATTTTTGGTTGAGTTGTTGCTTAAGCATAAACTTGTTTCGTTGGGTGAAGTTAACAAAAAGCGACGCCCGCTCTATCAAAGATTACGCCGTTTTCCCAAAATTTAACAAAGCTTATGCCAGTCCGGTTTTCCGCTTTTTTTCTGACTAGAATTCCGCGTTTCCGGGTGTACGAGGGAATGGAATCACGTCCCGAATATTCGTCATACCGGTAACGAAAAGAACCAGGCGTTCGAAACCTAAACCAAAGCCACTGTGTACACAGGTACCGAATTTCCTGGTATCGAGATACCACTGTAATTCCTCCGAATCAATACCAAAATCCTTCATTTTTCCTAGCAGGACATCATGACGTTCCTCCCGCTGTGAGCCACCAACAATTTCACCAATACCTGGGAAAAGGATATCCATGGCCCTTACGGTTTTCTCATCTTCATTAAGCCTCATATAGAAAGCCTTAATACTTGCCGGATAATCAAAGAGGATCACTGGAGCATTGAAGTGTTGCACCAGAAACTTTTCGTGTTCTGATTGTAAATCGGCTCCCCATTCGTCAATGAGGAAATTGAATTTCTTCTTCTTGTTTGGCTTGGAATTGCGAAGTATTTCAATCGCCTCCGTATAACTCACTCTACGGAAATTGTTATCAGCTACAAATTGGAGTTTCTCCCTTAGAGGGTAGGGGCTTCTGTCTTTTTGAGGCTTGCTTTTTTCCTCATCGATTAACCTGTTCTCCAGGAATTCAAGGTCGTCCTTACAGTGCTCGAGGGTATAGCTGATCACATATTTCAGAAAATCTTCAGCCAAATCCATATTGTCATTAAGGTCGGCGAAAGCCACTTCCGGTTCAATCATCCAAAATTCGGCCAGGTGTCTGGAGGTATTAGAGTTTTCCGCCCGGAAAGTTGGTCCGAAGGTATAAACTCGTGAAAGAGCTAAGGCGCCAAGCTCCGCTTCTAACTGACCGGATACTGTTAAATTGGTCTCTTTCGCAAAAAAGTCCTGGCTATAATCAATATCTCCTGCTTCGGTTAGTGGGGGATTCTTTTTGTCTAGTACGGAAACATTAAACATTTCTCCGGCACCCTCTGCATCACTTCCGGTGATAATTGGCGTATGGAGATAGAAGAATTGGTTATTGTTAAAATACTCATGAACGGCGAATGCCAATGCATGGCGCACCCGCATTACGGCTCCGAAAGTATTAGTGCGCATCCTTAAATTTGCAATGTCCCTTAGGAACTCCATGGAGTGTTTTTTCGGTTGTAAAGGGTATTCTTCAGCACTACTTGGTCCTAATACATCCAAGTCTGTTACCTGAAGCTCTACTTCTTGACCTCTACCTTGAGAGGATAATAAATCACCCTTAACGGCGATGGCTGCACCGGTGGTGATCTTTTTCAATAGCTCTTCATCAAAGTTTTCAAAGTCCACCACAGCTTGTAAGGTTTTAATGGTAGACCCGTCGCTTATGGCAATAAAACGATTGCTACGGAAAGTACGTACCCAGCCTTTTACTTCCTGGCTGCTGCCGATTGGCTTTTGTTGTAGAATCTCTTTTATGGATAAACTCATTGCAATCAGTTTGGGCGGCAAATTTCACAATTTTTCAATGGTATTGAGGTATATGTTAAGGAAACCTTAACACCAAGAAACTTTTTTATAAAAATAGTTTCCACGTGTAAATAATTCCTAGTTTTGCCTCCCTTAGAGAGAATATGGAAATTCAAATTATTGACAAAGCGAAGGAGATGTTCCATCGATACGGTTTAAGGCCCGTAACGATGGACGACATTGCGAAGGAGCTTAGTGTTTCCAAAAAAACGCTTTACAAATACTTCTCTAATAAGGAAGAGCTAGTATCGCGATCTATTAATCAGATATTTGAACGAGTTAGCAGCAAAATGTTAGCGCTGCTTGATAGTAAAGGAAACGCTATAGACATGCTCTTCGCCATGGACGAAGTGATTTGTGGAAACATTGAAACCCATGATCCGGGAATGCAGTTTCAACTGGAACGCTATTATCCTGAACTCCATGCTAAGCTGGAAGGACGCAAGAAGGAGATCGTTTACAAAATGATGCTCCACAACATTAATAAAGGCAAAGAAGAGGGTCTCTTCCGTAAAGAACTGGACGCCGAAGTGGTGGCCTTCTTATACTACAGTCGGGCTCGTCTTATGACAGAATCTGACCACTTGCACTTTGAGGAACGTAGTATTCCGGATCTCATGAGAGAGATTTTGATCTATCACGTAAGAGGTATCGCTAACCAGAAAGGGCTTGACTACCTCGAAAAGAAATTAAAGCTTACAAACTAATACCAATAATGAAAAAACATCCATTGTTTATTGCGCTTCTGCTAACTGCACCGCTCCTTGCTCAGAAGGAAGCTAAGCAGTTTTCGCTGCAGGAAGCGCAAGATTATGCCGCCAAGCATGCTTATACAGTTCAGGATAAGGACCTGGATTATGAACGAGCTCGTAAAACCATTAAGGAGACGGCGGCCATCGGTTTACCTCAGATCTCAGGATCTTTTGGATACAGCTATAATGCTCAGATTCCAGAGCAACCGATCCCGGCGCAGTTTATCGATCCAAATGCAGAGGAAGGAGCGTTTATCACTCTTCCTTTTGGCGTGGCTCATCAGAATCAAGCGCAGCTTCAGTTAAATCAGTTGCTTATTGATGGCTCCTATTTTGTGGCATTACAAGCAACGAGGGTTTATAAGGAAACCAAGGCCCTGGAACGCGAGGAAGCCGAAATTGAGGCGCGTAGAAATACTGCCCAAAGCTATTATGGAGTGCTGATTGCTGAGGAAACCAAGAGTATTTTGGAAAAGAACCTCCTTACCCTAACTAACAACTTTGAAGAGACCAAGAAGCTTTTCGAAAATGGTTTTGTAGAGGATCAGGACGTTACTCAACTAGAACTTTTGGTAAATAACCTTGCCAATAATCTTCGGAACACTGAACGTCAGCTAGACCTGGCTTATCAGTTACTAAAGTTTAACATGGGAATCTCTTTGGAAGAGGAGATCATTTTGAGCTCAGGCCTCCAGGAGGTGATTGATCCCGTGCGTACAAACGTTGCCCTGGTAAGTAGTCCTTTTCAGGTTGATCAGCACATCAGTTATCGCTCTTTACTGAGTCAGGAGAAAGGTGCCCGCCTTCAGTTAGCTAATGAACGTGCTAAGTACTTCCCTACTCTAAGTGGATTTATTACTCATAATCAAAGCAATTTCGCTAACGAAGTTGCGGATGCTTTCAGTTTTGATACTTACTGGATTCCAGGAACAACTATTGGCGCTACTCTTAACTGGCAAATCTTTGCTGGCATGGGTCGCCAGGCCAAAGTGCAGATCGCCAAGATCGACCTTGATAGAATCCGGGTTGCCAAAGAGGCGAGTGAGAACCAATTAGCCTTGCAGTATCATCAAGCCTTGAGCGATTACAATTTTGCGATGGATAACCTTAGCAATCAAATGCGTAATCGAAACCTAAGCGAAAAGATACGTAACCGAACCCTTCGCAAGTATCAAGAGGGTATTGCCAGCAGTCTGGAACTTACCCAGGTAGAGAATCAGTATCTGGAAGCAGAACGCAACTATATCAACTCAATTTTAAACGTTTTAAACGCCAAAGAAGCACTCGAATACGCTTTAGGCCAATAATCAAAGCTCTTCAAACACCATGAGAAAATTATTCTATTTATTACCATTAGGTCTGCTTGTAGCCTGTAACTCAGGCCAGCCGGAAGACTTAGCCTCACTTAAAGAAAGCCTCTCCAGAAAGGAAAAAGCAATGGCCGACCTTAAGGTGCAGATTGATAGTCTGGAGCAGAGAATTGCCCGTCAGGATACCACTAATCTTAATGAAGATGTTAAGCTGACACCTGTTCGTGTGAAGGATCTCCAAATCGAGACCTTTGAGCACTTTGTTCGTCTAAACGCCACCGTGAGCTCTAAGCAGAACGTGCTTTTAAGTGCGGAGGGCAATGGTCGAGTGGTTTCTATTGAAGGAAAAGAAGGTGCCCGCGTAACGAAGGGACAAACCATCTTACGCCTGGAAAGTGATTTTATTGAGGGCCAATTGAGAGAGGCCGAAGCCGCATACAAACTGGCAAAAACCACTTATGAGCGTCGCAAGAACTTATGGCAGGACAGCATTGGTTCAGAGATTGAGTTTCTTAATGCAGAAACCAATTTTAGAGCCGCAGAAAATCGCGTAAAACAAGCCAAGGCTCAATTTGATAACACCTTTGTTAAGGCGCCTGTTAATGGCACAATAGACCTTATAAATGTAAACAAAGGTGAATTTGTTGGTGCTGGCACACCGGTAGCCCGGGTGGTAGACTTAAGCAATTTAGAGTTGGAAACTGATGTCTCGGAAAAGTACCTCAAAGATGTGAATGTAGGCGATGATGTTACAGTTAGAATTCCTTCACTAGGTCTGGAGCAAGATGAGAAGGTGATCTTCACCAGTCAATTTATCAACCCGGAAAACCGCAGCTTCACAATTAAGGTTGGTCTGAAAAACAACAATGCTTTGATTAAGCCTAACCTTTTGGCTGAGATCAAATTGAAGGACTATCAGAATGACAATGCGCTGGTTGTTCCTTCCATGGCCATTCTTAAAGACTTGCAAGGTGATTATGTTTACCTGGCGGTTGTGGAAGAAGGCAACGTAATAGCCCGCAAACAATACGTGAAACTAGGCCGCACTTTTGGCGAGTCTTCGGAAATAAGTGAAGGACTGGAAAGTGGAAACAAAGTGATTGTAGTTGGGGCCAATGGCGTTAACGATGGTCAGTCGGTAGAGATCCAGTAAAACAGAATTATGGCTACAAAGACCAACAGAAACTTTGGGCTCAGTACGCTGGCCCTACGTAACAGCATAAGTGTATTCATACTCTCTGCGCTTTTGATTCTCTTTGGCTTGTTTTCGTATATCACGATGCCCAAGGAATCTTTTCCGGAGATTGTGTTCCCGCTTATTTATGTTCAAACCCCATATCCAGGAAACACCCCCCAGGATATTGAGAACTTGATTACCCGTCCATTAGAAAAGGAGATCAAATCGGTTGATGGGATTAAAAACCTCAATTCAGAGTCAGTTCAGGATGTATCCATTATCAATGTGGAATTCAATATTGATGTTGATACAGAGCAGGCCCTTAAAGATGTTAAGGATGCCGTAGATCGAGCTTTGAGCGATTTGCCTTCAGATCTTGATCAGGATCCGGTGGTTCTTGATATTGATTTAAGTAGGATTCCGATTTTGAATATCAATCTGTCCGGGGACTATTCCATTGATGACTTGGTAGATTATGCTGAGATCTTGCAGGATGAGATTGAGGAACTCAGTGAAATTTCCGAAGCCACCATTACGGGTGACAAGGAAAAAGAGGTGCAGATCAATGTCGATATGCCTAAGCTACAGGAAAACAAGCTCAGCTTTAATGATGTGCAAAATGCCTTGGCGGCTGAGAATATCAACATTGGAGCAGGGGACATCCTCTTAGGAAAGACGCGTCGCAGTATCCGTACCGATGCCGAGTTCAACTCCATGGAGGAGATACGCAATGTGATCGTGAAGCATGAGAAAGGCAATTTCGTTTATCTGAAAGACATTGCCGATGTGCTTTTTACTTACAAGGAAGTGGAAAGTATGGCCCGTTTGGATGGTAAATCCGTAGTGTCGCTTAATGTGATCAAAAAAGGCGGAGAAAACCTTTTGGAGGCTACCGACAAGATTCGGGAGATCATCAAGATTGCACAAAAGCAAAACCTGCCTGAAGGCTTAAAGATTACCATTACCAATGATCAGAGTACCCAAACACGCAACCAAATTGCGAACCTAGAGAACAGTATTATTTCGGGGGTAATCCTGGTAACACTTACCCTGCTTTTCTTCCTGGGTCTACGTAATGCCACTTTCGTGGGATTGAGTATTCCGTTCTCCATGTTTATCTCCTTCCTGGTATTAAGTGCCGCAGGTGTTACTCTAAACTTTATCGTGCTCTTCTCCTTGATCCTTGCTTTAGGGATGCTGGTGGATAATGCGATTGTAACCATTGAGAATATCTACCGATTGTATGCAGAAGAAGGTTTATCCGCCTGGGAGGCAGCCCGTCAGGGAGTAGGGGAAATTGCTGTCCCCATTATTAGCTCAACTGCTACAACTTTAGCTGCATTCTTCCCGCTACTTTTTTGGGATAGTATAATTGGGGAGTTCATGGGTTATTTACCAAGAACCCTAATCATTGTATTGGGCTCATCTCTATTCGTAGCATTGGTAATAAACCCGGTAATCGCCGCCAGCTTCATTAAGAAGCAGGACTTTGAGGCCGATAAAAACCATAGAAAAGCTCTGATATCTTTCGTTGCCTTCTTGGTCTTGGGAATTTTAGGACACCTGGTTGGAGCGAATATTTTTGGGAATTTAATGCTGGTAATTGCATTTGGTATTTTACTATTTACCTATGCTTTAAATCCACTTTCGGCTTGGTTCCAGCAAGTATTATTGCCAAGGGTTGAGAGTTTTTATGCTAAAACGCTCGCCTACGCTTTACGTCGCTGGAGGCCCGCGGTGATAATTATAGGCACAGTTTTTCTGATGGTATTCTCTATCTTTTTCTATTTCGGTTCAAATCCCGAAGTAGTAGACTTCCCGGAGAATGAGCCGAATTACATTAACGTGTTTGTAGAGGTTCCGTTGGGAACAGATGTAGTGGCAACCGACAGCATCGCCATGTTAGTGGAAGAGGAATTAAAGGGGCTACTTTCACCCTACGATTCCGTTGTTGAGAGTGTGGTAACAAACGTCGGTGCAGAAACTGCCTCTCAAAATGAGTTCGGTGGAGGTGGCCAGAACACACCTAATAAAGCCAGAATCACGATATCTTTTATCGAGTATGAATTCCGAAACGGAATAAGTACCAGTGCCATTCAACGGGAAGTAACCGAGGCTCTTAACAATTGGATGCCAGGACTAACTATTAGTGTGGAGAAGGAACAGAATGGACCGCCTACTGGTAGACCTATCAACATTGAAATTACCGGTAGTGAGTTTGATCAGTTGATTGCTTCGGCAGGAGAGGTTAAACAGATAGTTGACGCGGCTGACATTCCTGGAATTGAAGGACTGCAAATTGATTTGGAGACTAATAAACCGGAGATGTTGGTGCGTATTGACCGTGAGCGTGCCCGTCGATTAGGAGTGAGTACCCAGCAAGTCGCTCTTGTTCTGAGAACCGCACTTTACGGCTCTGAAGCAAGCAAATACAAGGAAGGAGAGGATGATTATCCTATTGAGGTAAGGCTTAAAAAGGAATATCGCTACGATGTAGCGAGCCTTATGAATCAGTATGTAACCTTCCGTTCTCAAGCGAGTGGTCAGATTGTTCAGGTGCCGATTTCAGCGGTAACATCCTATCAGTTCGTAAACTCTTACAACTCCATTAAGCGTAAGGATTCCGAGCGTCTGATCACGGTTTACTCCAATGTGGTAGAAGGTTTTAATGAAACAGAGATCAATAATCAGATTAAAGATGTTTTAGCGGATTATGAAATGCCGGAAGGTTATGATCTTAAGTTCACCGGATCTCAGCAAGAGCAGCAAGAGAGTATGGAGTTCCTTACTCGTGCATTACTTATCGCTGTCTCGCTAATCTTTATCATTCTGGTTTCTCAGTTTAACTCGGCCTTGAAACCTTTCATTATTATTCTTACCGTTCTTTTCAGTACGATCGGAGTGTTCCTTGGATTAGGAATTTTCCAGATGGAGTTCGTTGTAATTATGACCGGTATCGGTATCGTATCGCTCGCCGGTATTGTGGTAAACAACGGTATTGTACTTATCGACTTTATCGAGTTGAGTAGGGCTCGTTTGCGTGAAGAAGCAAATTTACCGGAAGGTGAAGAGCTTGACGATTCTAGCCTGGTTCACGCCATCGAGTTAGGAGGTAAAACCCGCCTGCGACCGGTATTGCTGACGGCAATTACTACGGTACTTGGACTATTACCATTAGCAGTTGGATTGAACATCGACTTCATTGGATTACTTGATGGTAGAGGAGCAAACATATACTTCGGAGGAGACAATTCTGTTTTCTGGTCTCCGATGGCCTGGACCGTAATTTTTGGTCTGGTATTTGCTACTTTCTTAACACTGATCGTGGTACCAGTTATGTACCTGGTATTGGAACGTTTGAATCGCATTCTGCGTGGCTTGTTCCAACGCGTTCAGTAACAAGGTTAAGGTTTGGTTAATTGGTTGACAAGTCCCTCGGCATTGCCGGGGGACTTTCTATTTATAGCTATTTGTAATAAGGGCGGGCGTTCAATTTTGCGAATCCTATTTTTGCCCCATGGATTACCCGCTACTGAATAAGATTAATGATCCCTCTAACCTTCGTGCCTTTGCCAAGCAGGAATTGCCCTTATTGGTAAAGGAGCTTCGGGAGTTTATTCAGAACGAAACTTCAACTAAAGCGGGACATATCAAATCAAGTCTGGGAGTAGTAGAATTGAGCATTGCTTTGCATTATCATTTTAACACTCCGAAGGACATTCTCATTTGGGATGTTGGTCATCAGGCCTATGCCCATAAGGTGCTAACCGGTCGTCGTGAGGTGTTCCATACCAATCGCCAGAAAGGTGGTATCGCGGGTTTTACCCAAAGGGCCGAAAGCGATTATGACCCCTTTGGTGCCGGGCACTCGTCAACTTCCGTTTCGGCTTTGGCCGGTTTCATAAAGGCGGCAGATCTGGAAAATATAAGTCGCAAGCATATTGCGGTAATTGGTGATGGAGCGATAACGGGAGGTGAAGCATTTGAAGGACTAAACTTTATCGGCGAAGGTCAAAGTGATTGCTTAATTGTATTCAATGACAATCAGTCGAGTATTGATCCTAATGTCGGAGCTTTACAGGCCCGTCGATCTTATCAGGCCTGGGTTGAATCCATGGGATTCCACTACCGTTACTGCGACAATGGAAATGATGTGAACTGCTTGTTAGATTGTTTAGATCAGCTAGATGGTATCGATGGGCCAAAATTCTTCCATATTCATACCCTTAAAGCCTTGGGATACAAGGAAGATAAGCAACGCAAATCTGCTCCGGCAGCTCCGAGTTTTCAATCCGTTTTTGGCGAAGAGATTCTTTTTCATTTACAAAATGATCCCAAACTGGTGGTGCTAAGCCCGGCCATGCTTGGAGGAGCAAACCTCTTAGAGGCTAAGCAGCGATTCCCAGATCGGGTTATTGATGTAGGCATAGCGGAGCAGCATGTCGTTACTATGGCTGCAGGCATGGCCGCATCGGGATTAAAACCCTTAGTACATCTCTACAGCACCTTTGCCCAAAGGGCGATTGATCAAATTATTCATGATGTGGCCCTCCAAAAACTAGGAGTTGTTTTTGTCCTGGATAGGGCTGGGTATGTAGGTGAGGACGGACCCACTCATCATGGGGTTTACGACCAGTCATTGTTAGCCGATATTCCTAATATTCGCATAGCTGCTCCTGCTGGAGCAAAGGCACTGAGAGAAACTTTGAACTGGGCGTTGCAGGATCCTCAGGAAGCCATTTTCATCCGTTACCCAAAGGCAAGTTGCGATCCGGATTCGGATCAGTATTGGCAATCATATCGTCCGCATTGGTGGAATGGGAGTTCAAAAAGGAAAGTGCTTATTTCCACCGGGACTCAAGCAACATTGGCACAAAGAGCCGCGGCCGAGATGGCTTGGGGGCATTTACATGTTCCGATTTATCGACCTTTTCCGGAGGGTGATTTAATCGAGCTCTTAAAAGAAGCTCAGGATGTTATTTTGATTGATGAAAATCCCCTGGCCGGAAGTCTATTGCCGCTGCTTCAGGATAAGCTATCTATTCCATCTCTTCGGTCCATACTCTTACCTTTAGCTTTTACCGAGCATGCCTCACGGGAGGAACAGCTTAAACAAGCCGGTTTTGAGCAGAAAAAGCTCTTGAGTATGATGTCCAGATAGGCGGGTTCTTATTAGCGCAGAATATTTTCAATCATGAAGCATCTCATTGAGGAAGCACTCGAGGTTTTTAAACCGGTGCTTCAAAGAAGGATATATAAAAAAGGAGCAATCATTCAAGGAGAGGAGGAAAGCTCTAATATGATTTTCCTGGTGCGCAATGGAATATTAAGGTCTTACTATTTTGTAGATGGGAAGGATGTAACCGCTCATTTCGCCATGGAGTATGGCATTATCGGGGCCGTAGATAGCATTTTAAAAGGGCAAAGAAGTCTTTATAGCATTCAGGCCCTGGAGGAATCGGAAGTATATCAATTGAGAAGCGATGATATGGAGGCCATCCTGGATGGTAACCCTCATTTAGAGCGATTGGCGAGACAAATTTCTCAATGGCTCTATCTCGATTTAGTAGAACGTGTGGAGCGCATGACCTTTCTGACTGCCAAAGAACGATATGATCACCTTCTAAGCCGTTATCCAGAAATCACCCAGAGGGTTAGCCTGGGTCACATCGCTTCCTTTTTGGGCATTACTCAAGAGACCTTAAGCAGGGTGCGGAGCCAGATTTGATTTTTTGATATAAGTCAAAGGTTAGGGAAAATGCCGGGTCTAGATTTGCCTCAGATTTAAAACGGAAAGTATAGCATGAAATCTCTCTCGCTTAAACAGTTACTCCTTGTAGATGCTATTGGGGCCATGGTAACGGCATCACTGCTAGGCCAGATAGTAGCCAGGTTTGAAGACTTCTTTGGTATGCCATCGAAGGTATCTTACATTCTTGCGATGGTTGCCGCACTTTTCGCCATTTACTCGTTTATTGGGCATTTCTTGTGGAAAGGAAATTTAAAGACCTATTTGACCATTATTATGATAGCAAATCTGGGATATTGTCTGGCTACCTCCTCTTTGATTTTCACCTATTGGCACAATCTTAGCGTTTTTGGCATCGTCTATTTCATTGGGGAAATCTTCATTATCCTGGCTCTGGTCCGCACTGAATTCTTTGCCATTCGAGGGGCGTAGAATTCCAGATAAAATTCTTCCGCTATTTCTGATTACAACCTAATAAATATCATAGTTAGACCTACTGGCCTGAGCTAGTTTCGTTGATTAAGATTTTTATATGTCCTGGGACTTTTTGAGCCGTGAGCGTAGCATTGCGGAAAAAGGATACAATCGTTGGTTAGTTCCGCCCGCAGCATTAGCAATCCATTTGTGCATAGGGCAGATATACGCTTACAGCGTTTTTAATAAGCCGATGTCTCAACTTATTGGTGTTGATCACGCCGCTGCCGGGGATTGGCCACTTACGACCTTGGGTTGGATATTCTCTATTGCCTTATTTACACTAGGTGCCTCTGCAGCGATTTTTGGACAATGGCTGGAAAGAGTTGGTCCCAGGAAGGCCATGTTTTATGCGGCACTTTGTTTCGCGGGTGGTTTTTTAGTGGCTTCACTTGGTGTGCATTTACACAACATTTGGTTGGTGTACTTAGGGCATGGCGTCTTAGGCGGCATAGGCTTGGGTCTCGGTTACATTTCACCGGTATCAACTCTAATGAAATGGTTCCCTGATCGCCCGGGAATGGCTACCGGAATGGCTATTATGGGTTTTGGTGGTGGGGCCATGATCGCTTCTCCAATGTCGGTGGCATTTATGAATTTCTATTCTTCTGCCACTTCCACCGGGGTGGCCGAAACATTCTTAACGATGGGCCTCATTTACTTTGTCTTCATGATGTTTGGCGTCTTTACAATTCGTTTGCCCCATCCAGGGTTTAAGGGACCCGAACACAAAAAGGTCATGCTTCGGAAGAGCTTTGTAGACGCCAATCAAGCGCTTAAAACACCTCAGTTTTACCTGCTATTCACTGTTTTGGGTCTTAATGTTACAGCCGGTATTGGCGTATTGGGCCAGGCCTCAGTGATGATTCAAGAAATGTTTTCTGTGGAATCACAGTCAGGAGGTATTGTGGTCGGGGCTGCGGCAGCAGGTGGTTTTGTAGGCTTATTAAGCATCTTCAATATGTTAGGCAGGTTTTTCTGGTCTTCCCTTTCCGATCGATTGGGTCGAAGAAATACCTACAACATATTCTTTATTCTCGGTGCGATCCTATATGTTTTGGTCCCTTATTCGGGAAGAACTGGGAGTGTAGTGCTATTTGTGATTTGCTTTGCGCTAATCATCAGTATGTACGGGGGAGGATTTGCTACTATTCCAGCCTATTTGAAGGATATGTTCGGCGTAAATCAGGTAGGAGCCATTCATGGTCGTTTGCTACTTGCCTGGTCTCTGGCGGCCATCATAGGACCTGTCCTTATTAACTATATCCGGGCTTATCAGATTAGTGATTTAAAAATGGAACCTGGGGATGCTTACAGCACAACGATGTATATAATGGCGGGACTGCTAATTCTGGGATTAATAAGTAATCTTCTGGTTAGACCAGTTGCCTCCAAGCACTTTAAGAAAATAGAATGAGAACTAAATTAAACATTGCTCTCTTTTGGTCTTTCGTAGGGATACCACTCCTGTGGGGCATCAGTCAGACTTTGATTAAATCTCTGGCCCTATTTGGAGCCTAATTAAAGTCCTCGGTCAGTCATCATTCGAGCGACATATTTCCCAAGAATATCAAATTCGATATTCACCTTTGTGCCTACCTTAAAGTCTTTAAAATTGGTATGGGCATGCGTATAAGGAATGATCGCAACGGAGAAATGCTCTGGATCAGAATGCACAACTGTAAGACTTACTCCATTTACGGTAATTGATCCTTTCTCCACCGTAAGGTTTTCTTTTCCCTTTGGATGTTTGAAAAGATATTCCCAGCTGCCATCCTTTTCTTCAATCTTAAGGCATTCGGCCATCGTATCGACATGTCCTTGCACGATATGACCATCATATCGGCCATTAGCCGCCAGACACCTTTCAAGGTTTACTAAATCGCCTAATTGCAGATCACCGAGGTTAGAGCGCTGCAGGGTCTCCTCAATCGCAGTTACCGTATAGGCCGGCCCATCGATCTCCACTACGGTTAAGCACACCCCATTATGTGCCAGACTTTGATCAATTCTCAGTTCTGAGCTAAAACTGCATTCTAAGGTCAGATGTAAATTACTGCCTTCTCGACGTGTCTTTTTTAAAGTGCCGAGACTTTCAATTATTCCTGTAAACATGTTTGAAGTCTATCTGAATAGATGTACAAAACCGGAAGTGCTTTGTTCAATGGATGGGCCAATGCTTTCAGCCGTATAGCGGCAAACGTAGTAATACACTCCATCCGGAGCTAAACCACCCGTGCTTTGAACGGTGCCATCCCAACCATTATTTGCAAAATCATCCAGATCATTGCTTTGATAAATTAAATTGCCCCAGCGACTGTAAATCTCAATTTCCAGGGAAGCGACTTGTTCGATTTCAATGGGTAGGAAAGCCTCATTAATTCCATCAGCATTTGGTGTAAACACATTGGGGAAGCTAATGGTAAAGCAACTCTCAATACAGAGTTCCTCACTAAAGGCGCTTTCGTTAGCGACACCACCGGGGTCTTGATCCGCATCATCTACAGCAGTAATTGCATAACAACCGAATATGGAACCATCACTTACGAACCGAATGGTAGAATCTCCCCGGGTGGGAATACTTAGGAAGGGAGTGTCGCCAAAGCTTCCCTCACCGGTTCGGAAGTAGATATTGATGCGGCTTACATCGTTCCTGCAGTCGGCTCCTTGTCCTAGTCGCCAGGAGAAGTATATGGTATCTGGACAAACATTGCTAAGAGCAAATTGAGGAACGCAAGGTGCGGTAGTATCTCGCGCAATGCCACATGCAATTTGACTGCGATTTACTAAGGGTCGTGGCAGAGAATCACTCGCGGTATATCTGCCGTAGGATTCTGCGTAATAACAATATTCCTGGCCGTTTACTCTTCCGGTATCCGTAAATTCGGGAGTGAAGCTTTCTGCTATACTATCAAAGTTACCTGAGCCAGTAGGCTCTTCGCGATAAATGACAAACCTTTCATTTTGCCATGGGGTATCAAAATCGAAGTCTAAATCGATGCTTTGATCTGCCCCTGTAGCAATTGTATAAACGGAACTCGCTTCGGAGGTAGAGCCCACAAAATCTAAATTAGGTCCGGCATAAACGTCCAGTCGGTACTCGTATGGATTGTTCTCCGTATCTAAATTAGTATGGTTAAAACTACCCGCATCGAGATTATTGGCAGTGGAAAGCTGTATGTAGGTTCCATTGTCTTTTTCACGTCCCCAAAGTTCAAGACGATAAGGGGGAGGATAGAGCGTACTGTCGAATTCGGGAGCTTCAATCCATTCTACAGCAATGTTCCCGGTGTTAGGATTAGTACTCTCTACATCCACTTTAGTGAATAAGGGCAGACTTAAAGGTAGTGAAGCACAAAACTCCTCACTAGCATAGCTAAGAGCTTCATCTTCAAAATAAGCTACCACCATATAGCAATACTCCTTACCGATTTCGATATCATTGGAATCGAGATAGGTGATAGTATTAACATCATTAATAGAATCAAGGAATTCATAGCCGGTATAGGCTGGCACTCCAGTTTCACAGTTGCCGGGAACAAAGCCATATTGGGCTTCTCTTCGATAAAGCATATACCCTTCAGCTTGTCCGCATATGGATCGATCCCAATCCAACCTTAGATAAAAACCTTCTGGTTGAGCGCTTGGATTGCGCGGTGCCGGAGCAATAACCGTAATTTCGGTGGTATAGATGTCGCTTAGGGCGATGTCATTTGGATCAGAAGGGATATCTGTGGCTTTAAAGCTTACCTGATAGGGCTGACGACGGACATGAAAACAGCGAGTATTCCAATTAAAAAAGCCGGTCACTGGTTCCGGTCCGGTGACATCCGGAAAAGTGGCGGTGGGTGTAGGAACCACAAATGGTCCACCGAAGGCACTCAGGGTGACATTATCACCATCAATATCGGTGGCACTAACACTAAAGTTTAAGCTAGTTCCGGCTTCTACACAGAAGGGTCCAACCGGGTTTACCATAGGAGGGTTATTCCCGCAATCCTCTATATCTATCTGAAGATCCCTCGTTACATACCCAATTCGCACGTAACGACCCTGATAGTTTTTCCTAAACTCAATAACCTCAAAAGCAAAGTTGTATTGACCCACATTTCGAGGAACATCCCAATAAAGAAGCCCCGTTAAAGGATCAATCTTAACCGAATCCTGCACATATTGAGGATCGTAAATGGTTTGAATAGGATCTCCATTCTGAGCTCTGGATAAAACCAATCGATAAGCCAGAGAATCTCCATCCGGATCAAAAGCTCCACCATTGTGTTCAAATCGTTTTCCTACACAGCCTCTTTCCACCGGTGGGTTAGTGAATATCGGAGAACTATTAGTGCCCAAACTAGGAGAAATGAAGAGTTCTGATTCAATGTAAAATGGAACCTGATCTGAGTTTACAATATTGCTAATACCTGCATTTCGGTTCCGGTCCTCCATTACAATGGTATAGATTCCAGGCGCATCGTAGGTATGAGTGCCGATGTAAATGTTCTTTCGAATCTGATTTAGTGGATCTATTATTTCTCCGTCGCGAGCACGGGCACAAACGATACTAGGTCCGTTAGAGCGAGCAAGTGTATCTCCATCTCCATCTCCCCAACTAATTGTCAATTCACATCGATCCGCACATAGTTGACAGGATCTGGTGTAAGTGGTGATCGTCACTTCGTAGGTAAGCCCATTAATCCAGCGATAGGTTATTTCACCTGCCCGGTTGTGGGTAGCCTGAAGTGCCAGACTGGAAAAAAGAAAAAATAGCAGTAGGCCTCTTTTCATATCATGGATTATCCTCCTCGGATATATAACGATCAAATGCCTCTTTTGTGTTGGGCGGATAGGTTTATTTTAAAGGCTTTTGAATTGGTAACTTTGCTCAAATTTAAAGATTCTTATGTTGAATTTTAGTCTTGCGAATACCGACGCAACTTTCGATCATAAAATATACCTACTTAATCACCCTGAAGAAGCCGCAAAACTGGATCTCAATGAATCCGAATTAGCATATATCAATAGCGAAATCGAAGCTGGAAAACATGTAAGTCTTAGTCGTAAACCTGGCATTAGCGTTGCCTGCTTACCGGAAGGAGATAATTACAAATCCTGGGAGAAATCTCGTTTAATGGCCACTAAGATTGCCAAGGCGGTGGAGGCTGAAGAAATACTGGTGATAGCTCAACCCGCCCCAAATGCCATGGCATTTTTAGAAGGTTTGGCCTTAGCATCTTATAAGTTTACTAAGTATTTTACAAAGAAGGAACACAAAACTTTGGGTTCCATAAAGCTAGCTTCTGGTTTTACAGAGGCCCACATTCAGGAGCTCAATGCGGTGGTTCAGTCAACCTACCTGGCGCGCGACCTGGTGAATGAGCCACTCAGCTATCTTACCGCTAAACAATTAGGCAAAGAGGTAGAAAAGGCAGCGGAGAAATTTGGTTTCAAAGCCGAGATTCTGAATAAAAAGAAGATTGAGTCCCTTAAAATGGGAGGCTTGCTTGCGGTAAATCGCGGTAGTCAGGATCCACCAAGCTTCAGCATACTTGAGTATAAGGGAGAGGGCACAAAGATGGACCAGCCCATTGTACTAGTTGGAAAGGGAGTGGTTTATGATACGGGGGGTTTGAGTTTGAAGCCCACTCCAAATTCCATGGATTCTATGAAGAGCGACATGGGTGGTGCGGCAGCAGTAATCGGTGCGATCAGTGCCGCCGCTGCCAATAAACTACCGATTCATGTAATTGGTTTAGTTCCGGCTACTGATAATCGACCCGGGCTAAATGCTTATGTGCCGGGTGATGTAATTAAAATGTTCGACGGATCAACCGTAGAGGTATTGAATACCGATGCTGAAGGACGAATGTTATTGGCAGATGCACTGGCTTATGCGAAAAACTATCAACCCAAACTGGTGGTCGATTTGGCAACCCTTACAGGTGCGGCCGCCATTGCGATTGGCAAGTATGGGATTGTTGCGATGGGTACCGCTGAGGATGAAGAATTTCGCAGTTTGGAAGACGCAGGAAATATGGCTTATGAGCGCATTGCCCGTTTTCCATTTTGGGATGAGTATGCCGAATTAATGAAATCTAGCATTGCTGATCAAAAGAATATAGGTGGAAGAGAAGCTGGAGCCATTACTGCGGGTAAGTTTCTGGAGAAATTCACCGATTATCCCTGGATACATCTCGATATAGCTGGCCCCGCTTTTCTGAGTGCGGCAGATCATTACCGTACTGAAGGTGGAACGGGAACCGGCGTTCGTTTGATCTATAATTTCTTAAAATCGAAGGCATGAGCGATGGAACCTTACCGCGTATTGGGATCAGTATAGGTGATCTCAATGGGGTGGGCATGGAATTGATTATGAAGACTTTCTCGGAACCAGATATGCTGAGTCTTTGCACTCCGGTTGTATTTGGTTCAACTAAAGTGGCTTCTTATCATCGGAATGCCTTAGACATGCGTGATTTTAACTTCAACATTGTTCCCTCCGCGGATCAAGCAGTAGAAGGTAAAGCCAACCTGGTTAACTGCTGGAAGGAAGAGGTTAAAATGGAGTTTGGGAAAGTAGATACAGAAGTAGGGGCTTATGCAATTAAAAGCTTAGAAGCGGCCTGCGATGCTATGGATTCTGGAGCTATTGATGCCCTTGTTACCGCTCCGATTCACAAGGAGAGTATTCAAAGCAGCGAGTTTGGCTTTTCAGGTCATACCGACTATTTGGAAAGTAGGTATCAAAGTAAGGCGACCATGTTTTTTCTTTCCGAAGAGTTGAGATTAGCATTGGCGACAGTGCATATTCCAATCGCCAAAGTGGCGGATAGAATCAGTTCTAAATTGGTAGAACAGAAGATTCTCTCCATTCATCAAAGCTTAAAAACAGATTTTCATCTGCCGAAAGGGAGGATAGCGGTTCTTGCTCTGAATCCACATGCAGGAGATAAAGGTGTAATAGGAAAGGAAGACCAGGAAATTGTTATTCCAGGAATTGAGAAGGCCAAAGAGGCGGGTGCCCTTGCATTTGGACCTTTTCCTGCGGATAGTTTCTTTGGATCTAGTATGCATAAATCCTTTGATGCAGTTATTGCAATGTATCACGATCAAGGATTAGTGGCCTTTAAGAGCCTTACTTTCGGCGAAGGGGTGAACTACTCTGCCGGTTTACCAATTATCCGAACCAGCCCCGATCACGGCACCGCCTTCGACATTGCTGGTCAAGGGGTAGCAAACACGGGGTCTTTTCGAGCGGCGGTTTATGGGGCTATTGATTTATACCGGGCAAGAAAGGGGACGGCAGAAATGACAGCCAATCCCCTAAAAATCAAAGGCAAAAAAAAGTAAGATGCCTTTGTGGCTGATGAAAAATTTATACATTTGCGCTCCCTAAAAAAACAGGCCATGGAGAAGAGGATCAAAGACTTTGAGATTTCTTTCGCTGGTTTGAAACTAGGGGAACATCAATTTGATTTTCAGATTGGTGAACCGTTCTTTGAAGCATTCAACTATCAGGATTTCGAGAAAGCGGAATTGAGAGGAGAAATGCAGATGCTGAAAAGAGAAACGCAGATGGCCTTGCAACTAAGGTTGGAAGGAAGAGTTTGGGTTCCTTGCGATTTAACCAATGAAAAGTTTTGGCTAGATCTTTCGGCAGAAGCAGAATTGATGGTGAAGTTTGGAGAGGAATTCGACGATTCAGAAGAGGATCTTTTAATTCTACCTCACGGTGCTCATCGATTTAACATTGCACAATACTTCTATGAAATGGCAGTATTGGCGAGACCGCTTAAAATTGTGCATCCAGATGTTGAAGCTGGGAAAAAAGGCCAGGAGATACTAGATCGCCTGGAAGCTTTGAGCCCTGAAGAACCGGACCAAAGTGAAGACAATGAGGATACCGATCCTCGCTGGGATAAATTAAAGGACTTATTGAACTAAATTTAAGAAGATGGCGCATCCTAAACGCAGACAAAGTACGACTCGCCGCGATAAGAGAAGAACCCACTACAAAGCTACTGAGCCAACTGTTGCAGTTTGTGGGGTAACAGGAGAAGCTCACCTTTATCACCGTGCCTATTGGCATGAAGGAAAGCTTTACTACAAGGGTAAAGTGGTGATGGAAAAAGACGAGGCAGCAGCTTAATATCTGCGGCATCGGAATAGCATTTAAAGGCAGTCCTAGAGTCTGCCTTTTTTTATGACCAGAATTGGCATTGACATAAGAGGGGGCGATAAGGCTCCGGAAGTGGTTTGGGAAGGGCTTTTTGAGGCATTACCTCAATTGGGCTCAGATACTGAAATCCATCTTTATGGACTCGAGGAAGATTTCCATAATGGGGATGAACGCTTTGTAAAACATAGTTGTTCCCAGTGGATCAGTATGGGAGAACATCCTGTCAAGGCCCTTCAACAAAAACAAGATTCAAGTCTGGTTCGTGGAATCATCGACCTCGCAAAAGGCAATATTGACAGCTTTGCGACTGCAGGGCATAGTGGTGCTTTAATGGTAGCCTCTATGCAAATGCTGGGCCTACAGGACGGAATTAGCCGACCTGCGGTAGTTTCTCTTTTCCCTCGATTAGATGGCTCCCGGATTGCTGTACTTGATGTAGGTATTAACGTGGATCTTAAGCCTGAGCAGTTTCTAGAGTTCGCTCGCTTGGGTAAGGACTACGCGAAAGCAGTAATGGGCATTTCATCTCCTTCGGTTGCCCTTCTTAATACAGGCTCGGAATCCTCGAAGGGAAATATGCTCTATAAGAAGGCCCATGAACTATTAAGCGAGGGTGAGCCAGCCTTTTCAGGGAACCTTGAAGCACGGGAGTTTTTCCAATCTAAAGTGGATGTGCTTCTTTGTGATGGATTTACCGGAAACATTCTCCTAAAACATACCGAATCCTTCTATAGCCTCAGCAAATCTTTAAAGCTTGAACATAGCTTTTTAGATCAACTGGATTACGAGGAATATGGGGCTTCACCAATTTTGGGAATTAAAGGAAAAGTGCTCTTAGCACATGGAGCATCAGGCCCTAAGGCTATAAAAAATATGATATTAAGTGCCGAGTCAATCGCACTTGCTAATTTTGTGCATTCTTAGCACCATAAGATATGGCAATTAACGCAGCAATAACCGCCGTTGGGGGCTACCTACCAGACTATCGCTTAACCAATGCTGTACTGGAGACCATGGTAGATACTTCCGACGAATGGATCACCACCCGAACCGGAATTAAGGAAAGAAGAATACTTCGCGAGAAGGGACAAGGAGTTTCCGCAATGGGCATCAAGGCCGCTCAAGAAGTACTTGATAAAAGAGGCATTGGCCCCGAGGAAATTGACGTCGTAATTTTTTGTACCGTAACTCCAGACATGCCAGTGGCGAATACCGCCTCTTTCGTGATTTCGGAGATGGGGATGAAGAATGCTTTTGGCTATGACCTTCAGGCGGCTTGCTCGGGCTTTTTGTTTGGTCTTACTAGCGGCTCCCAATTTATTGAGTCCGGCAGATTCAAAAAGGTGCTTATCGTATCTGGAGATAAGATGTCATCTATCATCGACTATAGTGATCGTACCACCTGTGTGATTTTTGGAGATGGTTGTGGAGCGGTTCTATTAGAACCCAATGAAGAGGGTCTCGGAGTACAGGACAGTATCCTGCGTAGTGATGGTATCGGACGACAATTTTTAAATATCAAAGCAGGGGGTTCGATGTATCCTCCCAGCAAGGAAACTGTGGAACTAGGGCAGCATTTCGTACATCAAGAAGGCCAGCAGGTATTTAAATTCGCAGTTACAAATATGGCTGAGGTAAGTGCCCAGATCATGGAGCGCAACAATCTTAGCTCTGATGATGTAGCGTGGTTAGTTCCGCATCAGGCCAATAAGCGCATTATTGATGCGACGGCTAAAAGAATGGGCTTGAGCCCAGAAAAAGTGATGCTGAATATTGACCGTTATGGAAACACCACCAACGGCACACTTCCACTTTGCTTATGGGACTACGAGAATCAGTTAAATAAGGGCGATAACCTTGTTTTTGCTGCATTTGGTGGTGGTTTCACCTGGGGTGCCATCTACCTCAAATGGGCCATTGACGCCAAGTAAAAATTTTTAGCTTTGTTCACAACCGAATAATATAACACACCTTCCATGGACTTAAAAGAAATTCAGAATCTTATAAAGTTTGTGGCCCGTTCCGGTGCCGCTGAGGTTAACCTCGAAACAGAGGATTTCAAAATAAATATCAAAACCGAATCTGCGGTTCAGAGCGAGAACAAGACACAAGTAATTAGTATGCCTCAACAAGTAGCTGCTCCAGCTCCTGTTGCGGCAGCACCGGCTCCCGCCGCTGCTGATGTTCCTGCAGCTGCTCCTACAGGAGGAGACTCCGATGCATCTGTAGAGGACAATTCCAATTATGTAACTATCAAGTCTCCTATGATCGGCACGTTCTATCGCCGTCCAAGTCCTGATAAGGATCTGTTTGTTAGTGTAGGAGACGAAATATCTGAAGGTACCGTAGTTTGTATCATCGAGGCAATGAAGCTCTTTAATGAGATCGAGAGTGAGGTGAAGGGAAAAATCGTTAAGATTTTGGTAGATGATCAGTCTCCAGTAGAATATGATCAGCCTCTCTACCTTGTAGATCCATCTTAATAATTGCCTATGTTTAAGAAAGTACTCATCGCTAATCGCGGAGAGATTGCCCTGCGCGTATTGCGCACCTGTAGGGAAATGGGCATTTCTACCGTTGCTGTGTATTCTACAGCGGATAAAGACAGTTTACATGTTCGTTTTGCGGACGAAGCAGTTTGTATTGGACCAGCAGCCAGTGCAGATTCTTATTTGAATATTCCAAACATTATTGCCGCTGCGGAGATTACCAATGCAGATGCAGTACATCCAGGCTATGGATTCCTTTCCGAGAATGCTCGTTTCTCAAAAATCTGTTCCGAGAATGGCTTGAAATTTATCGGCCCTAGTCCGGAAATGATTGATCGCATGGGGGATAAAGCAACCGCCAAGCAAACCATGAAGGAAGCGGGAGTTCCGACCATACCGGGATCAGAAGGTATTTTAGATTCTTTTGATCAAGCAATGGAAATTGGTCGCGAAATCGGATTTCCAGTGATGCTTAAGGCCACAGCTGGTGGCGGTGGAAAAGGGATGCGTGCTGTTTGGAAAGAAGAAGAACTGTTGAAAGCATGGGAATCTGCTCGTCAGGAAGCTGGTGCAGCCTTCGGAAACGATGGTATGTACATGGAGAAACTGATTGAGGAGCCTCGACATATTGAGATTCAAGTGGTAGGGGACCAAACTGGACGGGCCTGCCATTTATCAGAACGCGATTGCTCAATTCAAAGACGCCATCAGAAGCTTACGGAAGAAACACCTTCTCCCTTTATGACCGATGAATTGCGTCGCAGTATGGGTGAGGCAGCGGTTAAAGCTTGTGAGTACATCAAGTATGAAGGAGCCGGTACAATCGAGTTTTTGGTAGACAAGCACCGCAATTTCTACTTCATGGAGATGAATACTCGAATCCAGGTAGAGCATCCGATCACGGAGCAAGTGATTGATTATGATTTAATCCGTGAGCAGATTAAAGTGGCGGCAGGAATAAAGATCTCAGGCAAGAATTATGAGCCTAAGTTGCATTCCATTGAATGTCGAATTAATGCTGAGGATCCAGAGAATGATTTCCGCCCTTCGCCTGGAACCATTACAACTTTCCATGCACCGGGAGGTCATGGTGTACGCCTTGATACTCATGTTTATGCTGGCTATAGCATTCCACCATACTATGACTCTATGATTGCTAAACTGATCACTACCGCTCAAACCCGAGAGGAAGCGATTGATAAAATGCGTCGCGCTTTGGATGAGTTTGTTATTGAAGGAATAAAAACGACAATCCCATTCCACAGAGCCTTAATGGATGACCCAGACTACATCGGTGGTAATTACACTACCAAGTTTATGGAGACCTTTGAGTTTGGAGAAGATTAGAACCCAATATTCTTAAATATAAGGCGGCCTTTGGTCGCCTTTTTTGTTCTTGACCCTAGCCTCTTCATTTGGTGATTGCTTGCATTTCCAAAGGAACTCCCTCTCACCATTTAAGAATAAAAATTAAGCCGGTTCTTTTTGAACCGGCTTAGTCTGCGAATCAGGGTAGGAATTAAATCAACGTACTACATTTATACTACCCGGGATACTTTTAAGCTGACCATTTCTGGGGTCAGTGTATTCTATCAGATAGAAATAGGTTCCGGCACTGAGATCGTTTCCGTTCATATCTACTCCATCCCAGCCTGTGTTAGGGTTATTTTTGTTCTGGTAGCTTAAATCTTCAAACTGCAAGGCACCATCTCGATTATAAATACGAAGGCTGATTTGTTGTACCCCTGCATCAGCAGGAGGGATTATGAAAAAGAAGCGATCATTTCTGCCGTCTCCGTTGGGACTGATTAGCTTAGGTATAATCCAGGAGGTTTGTCCCCCTCCAAATTGATTCGGGTTTATATTGATGTTATGCATCACCCAGTTTGACTCTGAGGGTAGAAGAATCGCATTACGATCACGAGCGAAAACCCGTATCGCGTATTGACCTGAACCAGCAGTTTTTGGTATTCGTACCGTTCCGGAGTTAACATGCACTATTTGTGCAGGGCTCCAGTTGAGGTGAATTCCCCCTTTGTACAGTCCGTACTGAAGATGGTACTCACGTTTTTGGTTTGGCAGACAATCATAATCATTCCACTGCAATTGAATTTCATCATGAGTGGAATTACTTTGGGTATTGACGATCTCTAGTAGGATATTCTCGCAACTTCTGGTTTTACCCCAGAGTATCCTTGCAAAGTCTAATTCCAAGCGAAATTCATAGTTATCATGATCCACAGGATATCTACTTCCGCCGAAATCCATTTCATAACGCCTTGCCAAGGGGTTTAGAATTTTGGATTGCAATTGCCAAGGACCCTGATTCTTGCGCATATAAACATTCCAGGCAGTAAAAGCATCATGTACAGACGAATCTTGTAGTTCAGGGCTTGCAGTCCAATGGACCATTAAGTTTTTATCGTCCCTAAGGGTAACCTGATTGAGTTGGTAGCTGGGTTCCGGACAGCCCGCAACTCGTATTAAAAGAGATTTGAATTCGGGTATTTCTACTCCACATTTTCCTATTAGCACATTTCCATCATTTCCCCTTTTAAACTGTAGCAGGTAATTACCATTTCTTACTAAAGAATGATGTAGGGAAAGATAAATTTTTGAGCTTGTAAAATTTTGACAGCTGTCGATTACCGCTGTAACAGGGACTGCGACACTATCAGGGCCGATAATTCTAAAATCAGTTGGGTCTATACTACTGCACCTAATAGGAGTCTCGAATTCCAAGGGTATAAGTTGCTCAAAGCACTGATAGTTCTGGTAAATGGGTAAGATTACTCCTCCAGTTGAATCTCGCCAAAAATCAGCCACTCCATAAGCTTGCTGTATACTGTCTACCTGGTAAAGATTCCATGCACTACTTTGATAGGCCCCTCCGATTGATGATTGGATGGAAGGACTCTGCCTCGCTTGATCGCTACAATTCGCCGTTATGGGAATCCGAACATCTCTCTCACAGGTGCTCATTCTTAGCCATTGCAAGCTAATTGGATCAAAAATCCAGCTTTCCACTTCCATCTTGAGAGTGAATAGACCTGCTTCACTAGGATTAAGGGTAAAAGCTCCTGTGGCAGAATTAAAGAAGAAACCACTATGACTGGGAATAGGTGCAGTTGCGGTATAACCCGGCTCAAAGGTGATATCGCTTGGTAATCCGCAGATTATATCCCTCGATTGAGGTTGTTTTAGTCGGTATACCATACTATCACCATCTGGCTCTATAGCGTTCATCACAAATTGGTAGGGTAAACCAGTAGAATCTCCAATGCATAATGCGATAATTGGATTTGCTACAATTTGTGCAGAAGAACCTTCCCTAAGTAAATTGTTCAATTTTGCTTCGAGGTAGATGTTTTCCCCGCTTACGATGTTTGAGGAAAAGTCCCGGCAGCATTCCACCGAAACTGAAAAGACGAAATCTCCACACTTACCGGGCAGGCTAACGAATCCTGAATATTTTAGAATTACGTCTGGACTCAGAAATGAGGAATTTGCATCTGCGCAATCGTCATCTGCGTCAATTCTCCAACCATTAGGTTCATAGAAGGACCTTAGATTGGGTGGTGGAGGGATCAGTGATAAAGTATCCGTAAAGGTTGGAAAACACCCACTAGATATACATACCGTTTGACTGGGATAATAGCTATTCGATGAAACCGGATCCCAAAACCAGTTTACAAAGATTTCATATCGGCTGCTATCCGTGCTGGTAGGGGCCCATCGATAGAATATTTCGCCTTGGTTCTGACTATTGTGGTTCGCTTTTAAGGGGCCTACTGCTAATAGGCAAAAAACAATGGAGCAGAGTAAACGATAGCAGTGGTTTAAACGAGGGTGCATGGTGGTTTTAATTACGAAGTTGATATTTCAGAGTTTAATAGTCAAGAGGTTTATGATGATCAAAGAGTTTAAATGAGTAAAGAACCAGGGATAATCAGTTATTTAAACAAACCATCCCTGGAAATTTAAAATTATCGGTTTTCTCCATTAATCGTAAGCGAGCCATGTAAGCTTTGGGACCCAACGGTGGGGTCTTTAAGCTGAATGACATAGAAGTATACGCCTGAGCTGAGTTTTTGCCCAGCATGGTTAACCCCTTCCCAACCATTTTCCTGGCTGTTGCTCTGGTGAAATTTAGGGTCGCTAAAAACTTCTTCCCCATGGCGGTTATATATCCGTAGGGAGATTTCTTGAAACTGTACGCCATTAGCTGGAGCAGCGATATAGAAC
Source organism: Croceimicrobium sp. (assembly GCA_965279135.1). Classification (GTDB taxonomy): domain Bacteria; phylum Bacteroidota; class Bacteroidia; order Flavobacteriales; family Schleiferiaceae; genus Croceimicrobium. The sequence goes on from OZ257133.1 coordinate 3,161,080, forward strand.
CTATCATTTAAGCCATCACCATTAGGAGTAATAATATTAGGTATCAGCACTTCACCCGGAATCGGATCAGGATCAGGCTCAATGGGCTCAAAATACAATCGGTAATAGTATATCCAGTTCGATTCGGATGAATCTGTACGACTGCTGCCATTAACGTCCCTTGCTACTACACGCAATGCATAGGTGCCTTCATTGCTGGGGTTTACAGGGTCCAAATTAACGATAGCCGTACTATCTGTAGTTTGATCGATTAATTCCCAGTTTCGGACTTGCCGTATTCCACCTACACTGTCCTGCTTCCCGCGATAGAGATCATAGTTTCGAACTGAGGCGTCAAAACCGGGATAATGATTCCAGTAAACAACGAGTCGATCTTCTGTTTGTTGATCTCGATCGAAGCGCAATTGGATATTAGAGCAGTAATCACTCGGCGTTCGACCTTTACCATTGTAGGCTAACTGTACTCGATAGTCATACACAAAATTGTCTACGTAATAGCCATTTTGATTCATATCATCGATGAAAGAGCGTTGGTTTGGGTCCTTTATTACTTGATGCAGCTGAAAGCTATTCTGACCTTTTTCCCGTCGATAAATATTCCAGGCATCAAATGCTTGTATAATTGCTGGAAGTTGAAGATCTGTATTTCCGGACCAGTCTATTCGCACTTCAAGGTCGTTTTGTACCGTGAGCCCATCTAAATCATATTGCGGACTAGGGCAACCACTAACGGGAATTAAAAAAGTATAGAACTCTGGAAGCTCAATACCGCACTCGTTAGTGAGCGTGGTTCCATCATTACCACGGCGGATTTGTAGCACATATGTGCCATCTACATCAAGGGGTTTTTCGAGCTTAAGGTCGAGGTTTCGACTCACTAGAAATTGACAGTTTGTTTCTACCTCAACAATGGGTCTGGTGATGCCATCTGGACCCACTAGTCTGAAGTCGGTGGGGTCTGCGGATGAGCATCGAACATTGTTGTTAAATTCAATGGAAACAATGGAATCGAAACACTGGTAGCCTTGAAATATTGGGACTTGATGGATATTGCCATTGCTGTCTTCACCCGCAAATCGCAACATGTTATATAGGGCCATCATGCTATCCAGCTGGGCGCGGGTAAAGTTTTGAATGATAGCATTATTGCTACTGGCTCCCAGGGCAAGTCGAGGACCCCCACTTGAGCCAGGGTTACAATTTGCGGTTACCGGAATTTGAATTTCCCGAACGCTGTGGCCAATGTTCACCCAGTTATAATGCGCAGTGTCGAAGCGCCAATCCTCTACGATGATTTTGACGACATAAGAACCCTGTTGACTTGGGCTAAAGCGAAATATTCCTTGCTGTGGGTCAATGACTATTCCGGTAGAACTAGGAATAGGATTGGTCACTGTGTAACCCGGTGCAAAAGGAATATTAGTTGATGTGCCACAATAAGCACTAGTAAAGGCGTTAGCAAAGGCACTCGATTCTTCGGGATGCCCGAATCGATATACTATGCTATCCCCGTCAGCATCAAAAGCAGATTGAATAAACTCAAAGGGTTTAGATCCAGGCTGACTAAGACAAAAGGCCTTTCCTGCAGGAGCCTGAATTTCCGGGGAGGAATTTTGCCCTAGCATATTATTGAGTCGCGCGGTTAAATGCAGGTTTCGTGAATCAGAGTTGATCAGATTATCAGATTGATCCCGACAGCAAGGTGGTGCTGCGGTAATTTCAAAGTCCCCACAGTTTCCAGGGATTGTAACATAACCGCACCAAATGTGAGCGGATAAGTCCTTATAATCAGGATCACCAGCATCGGCACATTCATCAAGTCCCGGTACAAGCCATCCGCCATTCGGATCACCTGGTGAAGCCTGGCCCGGAGGGGGAAGGTTTTTGTTTAATTGGGCGGTGACATCCGGGAAACAGCTACTGGAAACGCAGATGTTGATGGGCAGATTTGGGATAGCCGCCCCACCATTATTTCGATACAGGTATACGCAGACTTCATAGCGTAGGGAGTTGCTAGGAGTAGGAGACCATCGGTAAAATATTTCACCACTCGAATAATGACTGGCTTTTAAGTCCGGTCCTGTAAAGCAGAACAGCATGAGGATGAGCGCTACTGCGAAAGGGAATCTCTTGTTGGTCATAATCTGATTTTTTATCTAAACTAGTCCTGCTATTAGCTCAGAGAAAGACCAAAGAATTCTGTAAACTCTTTTATTGAGTTAGGGATGAAATGCATAAAAAAAGCCCCGTCAATATTGACGAGGCTTTGAGTTATCGCAGTGTTTCGTGATTATTGAATACCGGCGATTGTTACATTCCCTTGTAGGGTTTGCGACTGGCCTGTAGCCGGGTTATCCATTTCAATAATGTAATAGTAAACTCCTACTGTGAGTGGTTGTCCGGAGTTATTTACTCCATTCCAACCCATTAGGCGATTATTGCTTGCAGCAAAATTCTCATCCTGGAAAACTCTCTCTCCATTACGGTTATAGAAGCTTACCGAAATTCTTTCATACTGCACACCTCCATCAACTGGGGCTTCGATGAAGAAGCGGTCATTAACACCATCTCCGTTTGGAGTAATAACATTCGGTATTAATACTTGTCCTGCCACAGGTGGGATTACAGGTGGGGGTGGTGGGAAATAAGAAATGAAGTAATAAATCCAGTTAGATTCTGAAGAATCAGTACGGGAACTACCATTAACATTTCGTGCCACAACTCTGGCAACATAAGTTCCTTGGGTTACAGAGTCCGCATCTGGAACTGCAATATTTGCAAAGGTGTCGGTAGTCTGAGTAACTAAATCCCAATTACGAATTCCAGGCGCTGGGAAGTTTGTATCGCGCTTAGCATTGAAAAGGTCATAGTTTCTAACCGACTGATCAATACAATTATAATGGTTCCAGTATAGTGGAAGATTGTTATCCGAGCGTGCAGCGCTATCTATTCTTAACTGGATAGTAGAACAGAATCGACTAGGGGTACGTGGTTTTCCATTGTAAACCAGTTGTACCTGATAGTCATAGATGAAGTTATCTACAAAGAATCCGTTTTGCCCAAAGCTATCAACGAAGAAACGAGTGTTTGGATCATTGATCACTTTTAGAAGGCTCATAGGTCGTACTCCAGAATCAGCGCGGAAAATGTTCCAGGATTCAAAAGTTGCCAATACCGCAGGATCTTGAAGCCCGGCATTACCTGACCAATCTAGACGTACATCAACATCGCGTTCTACAGTTAAACCATCTAATTCGTAGGTAGGAGCAGGACAGCCACTAACCGGAATTAAGAAAGTGTAGAATTCCGAAAGCTCAATACCGCACTCATTTAAGAGTGTAGTACCATCATTACCTCTACGAATTTGCAGTACATAGTTACCATCTATATCCAGAGGTTGATTCAATTTAAGATCAAGCACACGTGTAACAAGGAACTGACAATTAGTTTCTACTTCAATTACCGGGCGTGCAACACCATCAGGACCAATCAGACGGAAGTCAGTTGGATCTACAGAGCTACAACGGATATTGTTGTCAAATTCAATGGATACAATAGAGTCGAAACATTGGTAACCCTGGAATACCGGAATTTGGAATACGGTTGGATTACCGGCTGGAATTGAATCCTCACCAAAGAAAACACGCATGTTATAAGCGGTTTTCATAGAGTCGATATCCGCTCTAGGGAAGTTCTGGATAGATGCGTTATTAGTTGCGGCACTTAAAGAAAGTCTTGGTCCGTCTGCGGAAGCTGGGTTACAATTCGCAGTTACCGGAATTTGAATCTCACGAACAGATTCACCAATATTTAACCATTGCAGGGTAATAGGGTCAAAGCGCCAATCCTCCACAATGATTTTAACTACATAAGACCCTTGTTGATTAGGACTAAAGGTGAAAATACCATTTACTTGATCAATAAGGATTCCTGTTGAACTTGGGAAAGGATTAGGCACACCATATCCGGGAGAAAAATTAATGTTGGTTCCAGGTCCGCAAAGAACGCCTGATTGAGGATGTCCAAAGCGATAGTAAATACTATCATTATCGCTATCGATCGCAGCCTGAATAAACTGAAATGGTTTTGCACCAGGCTGAGTTAGGCAGAATGCCTTACCTGCTGGAGCTTGAATTTCAGGAGAAGAGCTTTCACCTAAAGTATTGTTCAACTTTGCCTCCAGGTACATATTTGGAGAAGTGGCCAGGTTGGTGGATTGGTCCCGACAGCACACCGCATTGGCAGTAAACTTAAAATCCCCGCAGGTTCCCGGTAAAGAAGTAAAGCCTGAGAACTTATGAATGGAGAGGTCTTTATAACTAGGGTCCAAAGAATTTGCACACTCATCAAGTCCAGGTACAATCCAACCTCCATTGTTATCGCCAGGAGAGGCTTGTCCGGGAGGTGGCATAATACGGTTGAGAGTTACGTTCACATTAGGAAAGCAACTACTAGTAATACAAACTACCTGGGTGGTTTGGGTAATTCCAATTCCACCGTTATTACGATACCAGTTTACAAAAACCTCATATCTACTGGAGTCATTTGCTGTTGGTGCCCAGCGATAGTAAATTTCTCCACTGGAGAAGTGAGAGGCCTCTGCTTCCTGCGTTCCGGCGAACAGGAAAAGGAGGGCTAATACAGCCAGTTGTTTAAAAACTTTCATGCCTGATTTTCTTTAGAAAGGTAAAAGTAAGAGTTAAGGCTAATTATACAAACCCTAGGTAGCTCTCTTATAGTTATCGGCGGGTTTTAGTTTGTTAAGGGTTGAGAAAGCTTCGAGGTTGCTTTTATGTACTTTCGCATTTCATTTGAAAATGCGCCATATGAAGATGACGAACATCCGTAATTTCTGCATTATCGCTCACATCGATCATGGGAAGAGCACCCTGGCCGATCGTCTGTTGGAGCATACGCAAACGGTTACGGAACGCGAAGCAAAGAATCAGCTTTTAGATGATATGGATTTGGAGCGCGAGCGTGGCATAACCATTAAGAGCCATGCCATCCAAATGAACTTTTTGCAAGACCAGGTAGATTATACTTTAAATCTTATTGATACTCCGGGGCACGTGGATTTCTCTTATGAGGTATCTCGTGCCATTGCTGCATGTGAAGGCGCTTTATTAGTAGTGGATGCGGCTCAAGGAATCCAGGCCCAAACTATCTCTAACCTATACTTGGCCCTGGAGCATGATCTGGAGATTATTCCGGTACTTAATAAGGTAGATTTACCTAGTGCAAACCCTGAAGAGGTTAAGGATCAAATCATTGATCTTCTTGGTTGCGAGGATGAGGACATCATTATGGCCTCCGCTAAAACTGGCATAGGTATTCAGGAAATTTTAGAGGCAGTAGTATCTCGAATTCCAGCTCCAGAGGGTGATCCGGATGCTCCATTGCAAGCTCTCATATTTGATTCAGTTTTCAATCCTTACCGTGGAATTGAGGCATTCTTCAAAGTGGTGAATGGCTCTATGAAGAGTGGTTCGGCAGTTAAGTTTATGAATACCGGTAGCCGTTATGATGCAGATGAAATTGGAGTATTGAGGCTGCAACAAGAACCACGTAAGGAAATCGGAACCGGAAATGTAGGCTATATTATTTCCGGTATTAAGGAGGCGAAAGAGGTAAAGGTTGGGGATACAATTACCTCTGTGAGTAATTCGGCAACCGAACCGATCGCAGGTTTTGAAAACGTAAAACCAATGGTTTTTGCGGGAATATATCCCGTGGATACGGATGAGTTTGAAGAACTTCGAAATTCCCTGGAGAAGCTTCAGCTTAATGATGCCAGTTTAACTTTCGAACCCGAGTCTTCAGCCGCACTGGGTTTCGGCTTTCGTTGCGGATTCCTAGGTATGCTTCACATGGAGATTATTCAGGAGCGTTTGGAGCGAGAGTTTAATATGACAGTTATTACTACCGTACCTAACGTGTCCTATTATGCTTTCATGAAGAAGGAGCCAGACCAAAGGATCATCGTTAACAACCCCACAGAATTCCCTGATCCAACTAAGATGGAAAGGATTGAGGAACCTTACATCCAGGCCCAAATTATTACCAAAGCTGATTATGTTGGGGCGGTTATGAATTTGGCTATAGAGAAACGCGGAGTTCTTAAGAATCAGATTTACCTCACTTCAGAGCGTGTGGAAATGACTTTCGATATGCCTCTGGCTGAGATTGTATTTGATTTTTATGATCGCCTTAAATCAATATCCCGAGGATATGCATCCTTTGACTATCATCCGATTGGTTACCGCGAGAGTGATATGGTTAAGGTAGATGTAATGTTGAACGGTGATCCGGTTGATGCCTTATCCGCTCTAATCCATCGCAGCAATGCTTATGATATTGGTAAGAAAATCTGTGAGAAGCTTAAAGAGTTAATTCCGCGTCAGCAATTTATGATTGCCATTCAGGCAGCAATTGGCGCTAAGATTATTGCCAGGGAAACTCTAAGTGCGCTGCGCAAAGATGTGACTGCTAAATGCTACGGAGGTGATATATCCCGGAAGCGAAAACTCCTTGAAAAGCAAAAGGCAGGAAAGAAACGAATGCGTCAGGTAGGGAATGTTGAAATTCCCCAACAGGCATTCCTGGCGGTGCTCAAATTAAATGACTAAAAGCCTAAGCTTTTTCTTACACGGGCAAGGACCTCTCTGGCGATTGGTCTAACTTTTTCCGCCCCTTTCATTAGTTGTTCTTCAATTAGAGCTGGATTCTGCATTAGTTCCTCGTACTTGGCTCGAGCTTCACCATATCGATCCAGGATTAACTCATGCAAGGCTTTTTTCGCATGGCCATAACCATAGTTTCCTCTAAGGTAGTTTTGGCGCATTGCAGCAATTTGCTCTTCTGTTGCTAGTAAACTGTAGAGCTCAAAAACATTACAGGTATCAGGGTTCTTGGGTTCTTCCAGCGGTGTGCTATCCGTAACGATGCCCATGATCTGCTTCTTCAACACTTTGGCTGCAGCGAAAAGATCGATGGTATTTCCATAACTCTTGCTCATTTTCTGACCATCAGTCCCTGGAACGGTCATAACAGTTTCTTGAATTACTGATTCAGGAAGCTTCAACACATCTTGTCCCACAGCATGGTTTAGCGCTCCCGCCATATCGCGGGTCATCTCAAGATGTTGTTTTTGATCTTTTCCTACCGGAACCTGATCCGCATCGTAAAGTAAGATATCGGAGGCCATTAAAACCGGATAGGTAAAAAGCCCTGCATTCACATCCGAAAGGCGATCGCTTTTATCCTTAAAACTGTGAGCATTGGCTAACATAGGGTAAGGCGTAAAACAGGAGAGATACCAGGTGAGCTCTGCAACCTCGGGAATATCACTTTGCCGGTAGAAATAGTTTTGATCCACATCAAAACCCAGGGCCATCCAGGAAGCAGCTACGGCATATACGCTAGCTTTTCTTTTCTCGGCATCCTTAACGGAAGTAAGGGAATGAAGATCAGCGATAAAAAAGAATGACTCATTCCCAGGCTTTTTCGACATTTCGATACCAGGTTCAATTGCTCCAAGTGCATTTCCTAAATGCGGTACGCCAGTACTCTGTATTCCAGTAAGGACCCTTGCCATAAAGAATAATTTTCGCGCACAAATGTAAGAAGCCAGATTGGGTGCTTGTACCATTCTTTTATTTTTGCCCCCGTCTAATGCGCTATATTTTTGCTCCATTGTTCCGGGTATGGTTTTACATCGCCAATTTTATTGCGATCGTAATCTTATTTCCCTTTATCTTCATTACCTCCCTTAGTCCTAAAACCTATTTGCAGTTCTTCTATTTTGAGCGGCTATGGGCTAAAATGGTCTTGGTGCTCTGCGGCTTTCGCTGGAAAGTCAATTGGATGGAGAAACCTGATCCTAGGGGTCAGTACCTGATCTGCCCCAACCACACCAGCATGTTGGATATAATGCTCACTTTGGCGGTATTTCCTATGCCCTATCTGTTTATTGGTAAAAAGGAACTGACTAAGCTGCCTCTATTTGGTTATTTCTATAAGCGTACCAATATCTTGGTAGACCGCTCTAGTTATAGTAGTAAGAAGCTCACTTTTGAATTAGCAGGAGCCAAAGTGGATGAAGGAATGGGATTATGCATTTATCCGGAGGGATTAGCCCCAAGAGAGGAGGTTACCTTAGCACCATTTAAAACCGGTGCTTTTCGCCTTTCTGCCAGCCGCAACATCCCTATAATACCTGCCGCATTTCACGATTGCAAGCGATTGTTGCCCTACGATAACTTTAGAGGAGGACCCGGTTTGTTGAAAGTGGATGTTCTTCCTTTTTTGCGCCCGGAAGGAGAAAGCCCAGAGGAAGTAGAGCGGTTAAAGGATCGTTGTTACGATGATATTTTGCGATCTTTGCAAGCTCAAAAGACGCAGTAATGAAGATAAGTCTGGATGAAATTCGCCATTTAGCCCATTTGGCTCGTCTCGAATTTAATGAGGCGGAGATGAATAGCATGCAGGAGGATATGGAAAAAATCCTGGGCTTTGTCGACAAGATTAATGAGTTGGATTTAGAAGGAGTAGAGCCACTAATCTATCTAAATGAAGAGCGTAATAATCTAAGGGAGGATAAATCCGAAATGATTCTAACCAAAGATGAGGCTTTGAAAAATGCCCCAGATAAGGACAGCGATTTCTTTCGGGTACCTAAAGTTTTGAAGCGCGAGGAAGATCAATAGGCTTCGAAACTAAAATCTTCAATAATCACCTCGGCATCCTTGCCAAATAGCGGCTGTTCATTATCACCAAAAATCCAGAGATTGAGTCGAGCCTGATTTTGTAATCCCGGTTTAGGCACAGTGATCGCTTTACTGAATTGTCCTTCCTTTCCCTTCTGTCGTGGAGGATTGTTAAAGCTATAATGGAAGCTTTCCAGGAGTTCTTCTTCTAGCCCTTTATATGAAAAGAAACTTATCGAAGTATCGCGCCATTCAATAATATGGGTGCTCAGTCCATTCCACTTCTTAGGGTTAGAGTTGGAAGATTGAAAGCGTTCTAAGAAGAGTTTTTGCAAGGATACAGGATGCACAGAATAGTGCAAAACTCTAGGAGCTAGCGGAAAACCCCATTTGGAAAATTCAATGTCGATTTCACTATTGGCCTGATTCTCGAAGCCATCAGGATCCCATGTAAAAAAGCCGAAAACCAGATTGGGATCCAATTCACCCATCTCGCCATTTATCACCATTCGGTACCGACCATAACCTAAGGTGTCTTTGGTGAACACTTCAGCGCAGGTCCAACGCCCTTCCACTTCGTTCACTTTTAGATGCAACTTGCCCGACCAATCTACCCAGACGTTGCGGTGATGAAACACATTGTTTCCTGGGCCCTGGATTTCGGGACTGCTTTTTATCCACCACTCTCGGTCAGCAAACTCCACGCTGCGAGGTAAGTAGTCTAAGTGCTTCTGCAGACTACATGCACCAAGACTTAAACCCAAAAGAAGAATCAAATATCCCCTCATTCCAAAATCTACACCTTGAAAACGAAGGTATTATAAGTTTGGTAACAGGTTTAAAGTATTCGATTAGGCCTACCAAATCTTCGATTTAAGGACAAAAAAAGACCCGCGAAACTCGCGGGTCTAAAGATTATCAAGAAGGGATTTTAAACTAATCCCTGATCAAGCATTGCGTCTGCAACCTTTACAAAGCCGGCAATATTAGCGCCCTTAACATAGTCTACATAACCATCTTCCTCTCTGCCATATTGCAGAGCGTTTTCGTGGATACTCACCATGATGCTTTGCAGTCTCTGATCAACTTCCTCCGCTGACCAGCTTAAGCGCATGCTATTTTGAGACATTTCTAAAGCTGAGGTTGCAACCCCACCGGCATTTGCAGCTTTTCCTGGAGCAAATAGAACTTTCGCGGCATGGAATGCTTCTACCGCTTCGGGAGTACAAGGCATGTTTGCGCCTTCAGCAACAGCTAGAACCCCATTGGAGATTAGAGTTTGTGCTTCATCACCATTCAACTCGTTCTGAGTTGCGCATGGTATTGCAATATCGCAGTCGAATCCCCAGGGACGTTCACCTTGATGGAAATGAACCCCATCAAATTGATCAGCCACTTCGTGAATTCTTCCGCGACGTACATTCTTTAAGTCCATAACAAAGTCAAGAATTTCGGAGCTAATCCCTTCAGGAGCATGAATAGATCCGGAAGAATCAGAAAGGCTTACTACCGTTCCCCCTAATTGTTGAACTTTTTGGGTAGCAAATTGAGCTACATTACCTGAACCGGAAATGGCTACTTTTTTACCAGCAAGACTATCACCTTTTGTTTTTAGCATTTCGGCGGTGAAATAGACTGCACCATAACCGGTTGCTTCAGGGCGAATCAAAGAACCACCCCAATTGAGTCCTTTTCCGGTAAGAACTCCGGTAAACTCATTTCGTAGACGCTTATACTGACCGAACATGTAACCAATCTCACGACCACCTACGCCGATATCACCGGCAGGAACATCGGTGTCAGGACCAATGTGGCGTTGTAATTCGGTCATAAAGGACTGGCAGAAACGCATTACTTCGTTGTCTGACTTTCCTTTCGGATCAAAGTCGGAACCGCCCTTTCCGCCACCAATTGGCAGGGTTGTAAGTGAATTCTTAAAGATTTGCTCAAAACCCAGGAATTTCAAAATGGAAAGGTTTACCGAAGGATGGAAACGAAGTCCTCCTTTGTAGGGTCCGATCGCCGAATTAAACTCTACTCGGTAACCGCGATTTACATGGGCATTTCCTTTGTCATCCATCCATGGAACACGGAACATAATTACTCGTTCAGGTTCCACAATGCGTTCAAGGATTTTAGTGTCTTGGTACTTTGGATTGTTTTCCACGAAGGGAATAATGGCTTCCGCTACTTCGTGAACCGCTTGTAAAAACTCAGGTTCGTGACCATTTTTGGCCTTAACCTTATCCATGAAAGCGTTGATTTGAGAGGTGTGATTTGCAGACATAGATTGTGCATTATTTGTGCAGCAAAAGTAGTTTTTTTATGATACCAAAAGCAGCATGAATAAAGGCCTATAAAAAGAAGTCTCGAAAAAAATCAAAGGCCATCTCTGATCCAATAAATACTACTTTTGTGGGCTTAGTACTGGACCATGAAAATTCTTATTCTCGGCGGCGGCGGTCGCGAACATGCCTTAGCATGGAAAATAATGCAGAGCAACTTATGTGAAGAGCTTTATGTTGCCCCCGGTAATGCCGGAACAGCAGAGATCGCCACTAATATTAACCTAACCGCCGAAGATTTCACGGCCATTAAGGAGTTCTGTTTGGAATCAGGAATCGATATGGTTTTGGTTGGTCCGGAAGCTCCCTTAGTGGCAGGTATTGTCGATTTCTTTAAAGCAGATAAAGACTTAAGTGAGGTCAAAATTATTGGACCTTCCAAGGAAGCCGCCCAATTAGAAGGGAGTAAAAAATTTGCCAAGGAATTCATGGCAAAGCATCAAATTCCCACTGCAGCTTATCGCAGCTTTAGTGCCGGAGAAGAAAGCGAAGCGAAAGCGTTTCTCAGCGCATTACAGCCTCCATATGTGCTTAAAGCAGATGGTCTAGCCGCAGGAAAGGGAGTTTTGATCCTTGAAGATCGGAAAGAAGCGGAAGAGGAAATAGAAGCTATGTTGGGCGGGAAGTTTGGAGAAGCTTCGCGCACCCTTGTTATTGAGGAGTTTTTAGCGGGCAAGGAGTATTCTGTTTTTGCACTAACTGATGGAGATAAGCATTTAGTTCTTCCCGTGGCAAAGGATTATAAACGGATTGGAGAAGGGGATACCGGTTTAAATACCGGAGGTATGGGCGCTGTATCGCCAGTGAGTTTTGTAGATCAGGAATTATGGGAGCGAACCCTGAATGAAGTTGTTGAACCGACCATTAGAGGTTTAAATGCTGAGTCTTATGACTATATAGGATTTGTATTCTTTGGTTTAATCGAGGTTGCAGGCGCCCCTAAGGTAATTGAGTACAATGTAAGAATGGGAGATCCTGAAACTGAGGTGGTGATGCCACGCATAGAAAGCGACCTTTTAAAGCATTTGGTGGCAGCCGCAAATGGAACATTGAGTGAGGAGCAAATTCAAATTGCTGATCAGTTCTGCACAACAGTGATGGCCGTTTCAGAAGGATATCCCGGCGCTTATGAAAAGGGCAAACACATAACGGGTCTGAAGAACCTGGAAAATTGCATCCCGTTTCATGCTGGTACCAAACTCGAAGGTGATAAGGTATTAAGCTCCGGGGGAAGAGTGATCGCATTAAGTGCAGTGGGGCCAAACAAAAATGCCGCATTAGCAAAAAGCTATGCGGCTGCAAAAACTATATGTTTTGAAGGCATCCAATACCGAAATGATATTGGCTTTGACCTTTAATTTACTTTTCGCCTGCTCTGGCGTGACCTGCCATTTCCTTCATCCAATAAAGAAAGAGAATAGCAATCACCGCTGAAAAGAAAATATTAGGAAGGTTTTCCAAACTAGTTAGAATCTCAAAAGTCCAAAGGAAAAAGTCTCCTAAACCGTAAACAACATCTTTAAATTGCATGGCCACTAATTTTGTGGCTCCAAAAATAGCCAAAAAGCGTAGATGTTTGCAAAACTGTTCGACAATATCAGTCCACGTAATTTGCTTAATGGACTTCTGTTCCTGGCATTGCTTGCTTGTAGCTATTGGACCTTTCCAATCAAGGCCTGGCAATGGTATCCTTCGGAATTTGTCTTTCTAAGACCGGCCAATTCCCTTTTTGCATTTATAAGTCTCTTTCTGATTCTCCTATTAAGTTCCTGGTTGTTTGCCGAAAGCCAGAACCGAAGGCGATCCTTTGAGGGACAGTACCTTTCACTAGTAGGTGCCGGAGTGCTTTTTTGGTTGTGGATTTATCCTTTAAATGCAGGATCTGAGCTTTGGAGCCTAATCATCTTTGGAAGCCTGATTTCCGTTAATCTCGGGCTGCTAAAGCCGGAGGTAAATAGTAGCTCGAAGGCTTATATAAGTGGATTCCTGGTGGCAGCTTCCGGATTCCTAAGCGGAGAATTACTCGCCTTAATAATTATTCCATTTGCCCTCCTGATTGCCCTCCGTCGATTTAATGGTAGGACCCTATTGGCTGTGCTACTAGGATATGGTAGTGCATTATATTTTGCATTTAGTATTGACTTCCTATTTGATACTTTTTTAATTGAAAGCTGGTGGGATCAGATTTTAAATTTGAGCCTATTTAATTTCGAGACTACCCCCAAACGCATCGTCCTGATAGCAATAATGGCAGTTTATATAGGTTTAAGCGTTTTGGTTCTATTGTCTAGTTCTCACCAATACAATAATGAGCAGAAGAAGGAAATCAACTATTGGATTTTCATGATGATGCTCGGCATTAGTGGATTCTTCATTTTCGAATCCAGTAATTTGTGGTTAGGCCTTTGTTTGTACCCGGCAGCAACCTTAGGCACCTTGGCTGTTCAAAGTGTGCGAAACCGCTGGTTGAAAGATGCTTTATTCATCCTTCCCTTACTGGCCTATTTAAGCACCTTCTTCGTCTAAAAAGAGAGCCTTTAACTCAGATGCCTCGGAGGGCTCCATTTTCCCACTTAAAATAAGAGACAATTGTCTACGGCGGAGTGCGCCTTCGTATCGTTCTTTTTCTAGATCGCTTTCAGGCTGAATCGCGGGAATATTTATAGGATTGCCAAGTTGATCAACAGCAACAAATGTGTAGATGGCTTCATTTGCTTTGCTCTGTTTACCTGCGATAGTTTGGTCTTCAATATAGACATCTACAAACACCTCCATGCTTGAACTGAAAGCGCGCGATACCTTCGCCTCCAGGGTGACAATCGCTCCCTGAGGAATAGCTTTATTGAAGGAAACATTGTTCACGGACGCCGTTACCACAATCCTGCGGCAATGACGATGAGCGGCAATCGCAGCGCAACGATCCATCCAGCTAAGAAGCTGGCCTCCAAAAAGGTTCTTTAGGTTATTCGTGTCGTTCGGGAGAACGATCTCAGTCATTATAGTTTGAGACTCGGAGGGAGTTTTAGCTTTCATGCCTAAATTTTCGGCAAAAATAAGCTATTACTGAAGGTTCACCCAAGCACCAGCATTAACTTGCTGTTTAACCTGGCTTAAGAGATTTTGTGCTTTCTCCCGCTGATTGAGTTTTCCAATTGCAACCCTATGAAGACTACCAGATTGATAGCTGTAGGCTACCCATCCTTCAGATTGAAGTTTCTTGACATATCGGCTGGCATTTGCTTCCGAAGAAAAGGCTCCAACTACGATTTGATAAACACCACCCTCACTTTGAATGCTTTGTTTTTTAGTCTTGACCGTCGAAGTGGTCGAAGTGGTCGAACCAGACGAAGCAGTCGAAGCAGACGAATTTTGGGCGGGTCGGCTTTGCTTAGCTTCTTTTTTAACCGTGTTAGTAGGGGTTTTACTTCTGTCGCTAGGTGAGGCTTTTCGCGTTTCTTCCTGTTTTTCTGGGTTTAATTCGGAAGAAAACGAATATCCGCTCTGGAAAGAAGTACTTTCATCATATTCCGGTTCAACGTAACCTTCCGGGCGTTCTTTTACGTGATAAAGGGGTTTTTCAGGGAGGTAGAAATTGGGTTCAATCTTGTTACTACGTGATGATGGACTGGATAGAGCAGTATTCTCTGATTCAATTACGGGCTCTTCATTGGCATTGTCCAATTCATTGTCGCTGGACACAATCTCATCTTCCAGATCAGGGGTATCCTGGGAAGTTTGTTCTTCCGTAATCGTAACCTTGGAGTCATCCATTACATTATCCATCGCATCTTCATCAGATACTATTGGATCTGCAATCTCCATTTCCTCTTTTTGCTCGCTTACAACATCGTCTTCCGGTCCAAAATCTCCATTCAAACGTTCTCCTTCCGAGAATCCAATCGAAGATTCGTTAGCTAGAAGAGAACTTGTATTATCACTATCATCTTCTTGAAAGGTGCTATCCGTTAAAAAGATACCACTTACCTGTTGCTGAACGGTATTAAAAGATCCGGGATTAGTGTAAAGGTAGGCTCCAACCAAAAGCGAGGCCGCAACTGGGCCTAAAATGGCGACCCATCTGCGATAATTGATATCACGAACCACTGGCTCTTTTTCTTTTACGGGAGTTTGTCTTACCTTTTTGGTTTGGTGTTTTTCAATGGCTTTGTTAACGCTGCGCTTAATTTCAAGATCTCTTTCCATAGCGTTGGCTCTAAATATGTTTAAGCCGTAGGAGTTTATATCGTAATTGATGTCATGCGCCGGATTAAATTGCAGTTTACCCGTATCGCTCATGTAAAGCCTTCCAATTCCGTTTAGGTTGACTTTCTTTCCTGCACGAAGAAGTTTTTTCCAACTGCGTACAGAGATATCAATGCTTTCCATGGCCTTTGCGAAGTTCACCTGATCAGTGCTTGCAATATGTTTGGCAAGCAGGCCATCATTCTCCTGAATTCGGGCATTGAAAGCCACCCTTTTACTAGGAGGTCGAAACATATGAGTAGCAGAATTGATCTCTGCCGGATAATAACGCGTTAGGAAGGCGCCAAATCCAGGAACCACTACACACTCATTGTAGTAGAGTAAATTACTAATGTAGTGGTCGATCGTATTCTTAACCATTTTAAATTTTTCTTTTCTCCTCAAAATCAAAAATAGTAAAAATGCCTTGCTAAGCTATAGCAAGCGCTTACTGGCACTGATTTTTTTCGATTATTTGTACATTTCCTTCGACCTTAATCTTTGTTATGAATATTTCAACGGCCTCAAAAGTATCTGCTTTGGCCTTGTCTTTAGTTGAAGGGATCGGTCCGATAAAGGCAAAAAAACTCATCGCACATTTTGGAGATCCTCAAGCGGTTTTTGAGGAGAAACCGCGCTATTTGGAGGCGATTCCAGGAATTGGACCAGAGCTTGCATCTAAGCTTAAGGATTCAGAAAATCTAAGACGGGCCGAACAGGAAATTGAGCATTGTGAGAAGAATTCCTGGCAGGTTCATTACTTCACAGAACCCAGTTATCCATTGCGGATGAGACATTGCGAAGATGGACCCTTACTTCTTTTTCAAAAGGGTAGTACTGACCTTAATCAAAGGCGCAATTTGGGAATTGTTGGCTCAAGGAATATGACGGCCTATGGTAAAGACTTTTTAAAGGATTTTTGCGAGGATATTCGGGCTCTTCAATTAACCGTTTATAGTGGCCTGGCCTACGGTGTAGATGCTCAAGCCCATCGAAACTGCGTGGATAATAATGTGATTAACTGTGCTGTTTTAGCACATGGATTAGATCGCATATATCCGGCAATGCATCGCAAATTGGCGGAATCTATATTGGAAGGGGGAGGCTCTCTTTTAACAGAGTATCCGACTAAGACAAACCCGGACCGAGAGAATTTTCCAAAACGAAACCGAATAATTGCGGCATTGAGCAATGCTTTAGTTGTGGTGCAGGCCGCTCGAAAAGGGGGCGCATTGATAACAGCAGAATTAGCCAATACTTACAATCGAGATGTTTTTGCTTTGCCGGGGCGGCGAAATGATGCCATGAGCGAAGGGTGCAATTTGCTCATTAAAAGTCAACGAGCACATCTGTTAGAATCGGTAAAAGACTTGTCCTATATCATGCAATGGGATGCTGTTAATGCCATTGAAGAACCACAAATAAATTTTACCAAGGAACTCGATGGCCCAGAATTAGAAACAATGCAATTGCTTTCCGCAAACAGTGGTACCTATAATCTTGATGGAATTAGGAGGGAGCTAGGGTTAACTGCTTCTCAAGCACTTAGCACATTAATGAGTCTAGAATTGAAATCTCTGGTAGATACTTTACCCGGACCGCGGTATCGAATTCGAAGCCGATAAACAATGCTTAAAAAACCCTAGATTTGGCCCACAAATTAGTTTGATGGGGGAAGACCTTAAACTTTTGATGGCCGAGGATAATGAGATTAATCGCAAGCTCGCCGGCCTACTCTTTAAACGCCAGGGATATACCTTGGAATTTGCCGAGAACGGACAAATGGCCCTGGACCTTGTGACAGAAGGTGATTTTGATCTTGTCTTTATGGACATTGAGATGCCCGTGATGGGAGGTCTAGAGGCTACCAATCAGATTCTAAAGAAAATGGGTGATTCAGCCCCTCCGATTGTAGCATTAACAGCCCACGCTATGGAAGGTGATCGCGAACGTTTTATAGCCGCAGGTATGTCAGATTACCTTACGAAGCCGATTGATTTGGAAGCGCTTCAGAATATCATAGCTTCCCACGCATCGAAATAATTTTTTTCGGTTTTATTAAACTTTTCTTTTTAACAGCGTTCTAACAGCAGTCTTTAGACCAAAAAATGAACTTTGGGCTACTAATTTCCAGAACTGTTACCATGAAGAAAATCCTATTTTCCAGCATGCTTTCCTGTTTGTGCCTTCTTGTAAATGCACAGAACATTGGTGGAACCGCAACTTACAAAACGGCTGGTTCCATTCCTTTTAAAATGGAGAGCAATGAGATGACTCCTGAGATGAAAAAGAACATCGAAGCACGCATGGCCAAGGCGATGCAGAAGGAGTATGAACTTGAGTTTAATCGCAATGAATCCATGTATAAAGAGGTGGTCGAGTTGGAGAAAGAAGGTCAGAGAGGCATGCGATTCATGACAATGTTTACCGGAGGTTCTGGGAATTATTACCGGAACTTGAAAGAAAAGCGCTTTACCGATCAAACCGAATTTTTTGGTAAAAACTTCTTGATTAAGGATAGTCTTGAGCAATTGGAATGGAAGATTGAGAAGGAGACTAAAAGCATCGGAAACTACATCTGCCAGAAAGCTACGGCAATGCGAATTAGAGATGCTGTGACTATAAAGGCTAATGCCAAGGAGGGGATGAAGGATAGTGCGATTGTGGATACTGTTTATCTCACCGCATGGTTTAGTATGCAAATTCCCGTATCACATGGTCCATCTAGATATTATGGATTGCCTGGTTTAATACTGGAATTAAATGACGGTAATACTACCATTCTTTGTACCCAGGTAAAGTTAAACACCCAGGAGCCCATCGAGATTAAAGAACCGGATCAGGGTGAGGAAGTTTCTTCCGCAGAGTACAGGGAGATCACAACGAAAAAGATGGAGGAGATGCAACGCAATTTTGGCGGAGGACAAGGTAGAGGAGGTCGTCGTGGAAGTTTCGAAATCACCATAGGACGATAAACCAATAGTTGTGAAGCATTTTCTATTAGCCTTGTTTCTAACCTTCCTAGGAATAGGGACTCAAGCACAAAAGGTAGACTTAAGAGGAACCCTGATTGGTAACGAAGAGGTAGGTCTGGAAATGGCCAATGTCTTACTTCTGGACGCTAAGGATAGCACCATGGTGACCTATGGATTTACCAATGCCTCAGGTCAGTTCAGATTTAAAATAGAAGGCGACCGCTCCTATATTCTTAAGATGAGTTATCTCGGCTATAAGCCAAAGGAGATTATGGTGGTCTTGCAAACCGAAGATCGCAATTTGGGTCGTATTCCCCTGGTTGAGGATAATGAGTTGTTAAATCAGGTAGAGATTGTTGAGGAAATGCCAGTGGTAATCAGTGGTGATACCATCAGTTACCGAGCAGATGCCTTTACAACTGGTGAGGAAAGGAAATTAGAAGATGTAATTGAAAAGCTTCCGGGATTTGAAATTGATGATGATGGTCAGGTAAAGGTGGAAGGCAAGACCGTAGAAAAGGTCTTGGTAGAGGGTAAGGAGTTTTTCGACGGTGATACTAAGGTTGCAACCAAGAACATTCCAGCCGATGCTATTGATAAAGTGCAGGTCTTGCGCAATTACGAGGAGATATCACCTTTAAAGGGCCTCAGCTCCGAGGATCGTGTTGCATTGAACATTAAGCTAAAAGAAGGCAAGAAGAATCTTTGGTTTGGAGATGCCGAAGCAAAAGTTGGCGATCCTGAGCGTTACTACACCCATGCCAATGCCTTTTACTACAGCCCCAAGTTGAGTTTAAATTTTATTGGGGATGTGAATAATATCGGTAAATCAGCCTTTACCGCCCGCGACTATTTTCGCTTTAGCGGGGGCTTTAGAAAGCTCAGTAATCGTTCCGGTTTTAATTTTCGGTTTGCCCAGGATGATGTCGGGATTCCCCTCGGGCAGAACAATCGCGCAGAGGAGGTGATAGGCCGATTTGGCGCGGCGAATTTCAGTTATAATCCACGAAAAGATCTTACCCTCTCTGGTTTTGTCATAGCTAGTGACAATGTGGTGAGCAGTCCCTTCAATACCACCCGAACCTATATAGGATTGGATTCTACCGGAGTTGGGGGCGTTGAAGAACTGGCAACCGAAAACTATCAACATTCCACGGCCGCACTGGCAAAGTTCTCCGCGACCTACGAGCCTAGCAAAGAGACCTATGTTAATTATGACGTCTTTTTAAAAATCTCAGATCAGCTAAATACTCAGCGTTTAAGTTCAACCTTTAGTGATTTGGGTTTTAGTAATGACCTTGCTACACAAGAGAGTCAAAGACCCTGGTCCATCGATCAAAGTCTTGAATTCTTCAAAAATATTGAAGAGGATGTATTCGCCATAGAGCTTCAACACAGCCGCAAACTGCAAGACCCGAGTTTAGCCCTTCAATCGCTTCAGCAGCCATTTAGGGTGCCCTTTGTTTTTGCTGATACGACTTTGTATCGCATGCTGCAGGTACGCGAGGTCTTAAGTGAAAGTATTGAAGGAAGAGCCAGTTATTATTGGGTCCTAAATGGCAATAATCACTTTGAATTTAATCTGGGTTCTGTTTATAACACCCAAGATTATAGTAATCGTCTTTCTGAGGGCACAATTACAGATGCTACTGAATTTACCGATCCAATATTGCAAAATGAGGTGGACTTTGGGCTGCTAGATGGATTTGGAGGCTTGCACTATAAAACTAAAATTGGAAAGCTCACTTTTCGTCCGGGATTTAACTACCACTATTATCAGGTTAGCGATGCCCAGGATGGCGGTGAAGTAACCCTTCGGGACTATCAAGTACTTCTGCCCGACGCTCTTTTACGCTATGAATTTAGTAGCAGTGAGGGGATTGATTTGAGATATAATATGTCAGCTCAATTCAATGATGTCAATCAGATCATGGACGGCATTATTCTACGCTCGTATAACAGCTTGTTCACCGGAAACGACAGCCTGACTTATGCAAGGGTGCATAATGTTAATCTCTTCTATCGAAATTTTGACCTCTTCAATTTCACCACAATCTTTGCCGGGGCGGTCTATTCTCGCACATTGGATCCGATCAACAATGCGGTTCAATACATCGGCTTTCAACAGGTATTTAGTCCTATTAATGCAAGCGGTATAAATGAGAATTTATCCGTCTTTGGATCATGGTCTAAGAAATTCAAGTTCATACGTTTAGAATCTAGGGTGAACTTCAATTATAATACGATTGATAATGAGGTAAATGGACGTTCTAACACCAACAACACCTTCACGCAATCTTATAGTGGAGAGATTGGGACTAATTTTAAGGAATGGCCAAATATTGAGTTGCGTTATGGCTTCACACAGAATGACTATAGCGGTGCAGCCAATAACAGCATTTTCACTAATCATGCCCCACGAGTGGAGGTTTCGGCCGTCATTTGGAATGACTTCATACTGAGAGCAGATTATAGCTACAATGATTATGGAAACCCGGGAAGCACCAGAACGAATTTTGACTTTTTAAATGCGAGCTTAGAATATCAGAAGCAGGATAGTAAATGGATTTTTAGCCTGGAAGCACTAAACTTGCTCAACACTACTTTTATCCGCGAGGATGGTTTGAGTGCGAACCTCATCTCAACCACTGCTTATACGGTGCTCCCCCGTTATCTGCTTCTCGGGCTTAGATATGATCTTTAAAATGGAAGTTTAGCAAGGTCAACATTACCACCGCTTAAGATGATTCCAATGCGGCGGCCCCTAAAGCGATCTTTCTGTTGAAGGATTGCGGCAAGTGGTACGGCGCAGCTGGGCTCGATTACAATTTTCAATCGGGTGTAGATTAGTTTCATCGCTTCGATTATTTCAGAATCTTCTACCCGAATAATATCATTAACCAGATCCTGGATAATTGGAAAATTGTTTTCACCTAAGGTGGTAAGTAATCCATCGGCAATAGTATTTGGTTTATGATGCCTTACCCTTTCACCACTGTAGAAGGAATGGAAAGCGTCATCTGCACCTGCAGGTTCTCCGGCTATTACCTGTATTCGGGAATTGAAATAGTGCGCAGCCAGTGCAGTTCCGGCTAGTAAGCCTCCCCCACCTACCGGGCATAGGATCAAGTCGAGATCTGCCCGTTCAATTAGGAGCTCAGAGGCCGCTGTGCTTTGACCCGCGATGATATGCAAGTGATCGTAGGGTGGAATAAAAGTCGATCCAAATTCCTCCTGAACTCTTCGTAGACCTTTCTCGCGTGCTTCTAGATTGGGTTCACACAAATGAACTTGCGCTCCATAGCCCTTAACGGCCGCTATTTTAACTTTTGGGGCATTATTAGGCATAATCACATGGCAATCGATCCCATGTTTTTGAGCGGCCCAGGCCAAGGCCTGACCATGGTTTCCAGAACTATGTGTTGCTACTCCTTTTGCTTTTTGATCTTCGCTTAGTTGCAAAATGGCATTGGTAGCTCCCCTAGCTTTAAAGGATCCCGTTTTCTGAAAATTCTCACATTTAAACCAAAGCTCAGCACCACTTAAAGCATTAAGTTGATTACTACTCAGAACTGGCGTGAGATGTAAATAGGGGGAGATACGTTGGCGCGCTGTGGCCAAATCTTGTTTGCTCAGGGGATTCATTAGGTACGTGCTTTAAATGGAATTTCAGGATTGAAAAGTTCCTCTAATATTTCTTGAAGTAGGTTTTTTACTTGCGGAAGATTTTCAGCGCTCAGCTCCATCGCACCGTTCAGTCGCATACCAATAGGGTTTTGACTGATTTTTGATAATGACATAATGGAAGCCTTAACATTTTGCGAGGACTGCATTTGATACTGCATATAGGCATAGCTTAACAATTGCACCGCATGAGGTTTTTTTAAGAGTTCATCAAATACCAATTGCCTTAACCAATATACTCGAGCCTCCTTGGTGCCTGTTTTGTAATCTATAATGTGAATTTCATCTTGCTCAACATCAATCCGATCTGCATTCCCGTGCAAGCGCACCTCTAGGCCCGATTTTAATTCAATCGTAGCATGTAAATCGGACTCCACAGCAAGGACTTTCCAATCTGTCTTAATATTTTGAATGCGCCGCTTTTCAAATTGCAGGTATTGCTGCAACATGAGACTCATATTTTCGAGATGCAAAAGGTTTGGCCCATGATCCAGGGGAATGCCGTTGGTTTCCTCAAGCATAATCCGCTTCAATTCTGTTTTGATTTCTGCTTGGCTTAAGCGAAACAATTCATGATCGGGGTTTGGGCTAAAAGCTATTCTCTTTTGCGGGTCTTGAGGGTCTTCTTTGCTAAAAGACAATTCCAGGAAACGATGAATCGCACTTCCCTGAGCCGGTAGGTCGAGTTCTTCAACCAGATCCCCTTCGGGTTTTAAGCCTAAAACGCGCTCGTAGTAAAACTGCAGTGGGTCCTTTAAATAGATGTATAGAGCACTGGGTGAAAAGCCCTTTTTAGCAATCTCGATTAAGCGATTTAAGACTGAGCGGTCTTTTTTTATTTCCTCATTTCCGCTCTTAAGTTTGGAGCGGCCGGTAATGCTCTGTTTTTCAATTTTAAGGCGAGCATTTTTTTGGGGCCATTCCAATTCTAGTTGCCTTAAAAAACGTGAAGGCTCTACTACACCTACCGCAGCCTCAGCGGTACTATAAAGCAAGTCAATTTGCTCTGCTCCTTGCATTAGCCGATAAAAATGATAGGCGAAAACAGCATCCTTTTCGAGAAAAGTGGGGATTTGATATTTACGTTTTACTTCAAAGGGCAATAAGCTGCTTTCTGATCTCCCCTTTGGTAATATCCCTTCATTTAGACTAAGTACGATTAAGTGCTTAAAATCTAAACAGCGACTTTCCAACCAACCCATTACTTGCATTCCTTTTAAAGGTTCTCCTTTTAGGTCCATGCTGAGTTCTGGAATCAAATCTCGATAAAACAGCAAGCTATGTTCAAAGCTTTCGAGATAGGGATATCGGTGCAGGAGATCGGCAGTCTGCTGAAAAAGTTGCTGGAATCCGAAAAGAGTATCCCCTATTGGACCAGTATCATGCAAACGGTTTAGACTATCCAGGCAGAAATCACTTAGCCTTTGATATTGACGTGCGATGTTTTGGCCGGCTTTGAAATACTCAGGGTCTAATCCAGTAAAGGCATCTTCCAGATTTAGGTCCTTAATGCTAGGGTACAGCAAATTGTATCGCTGCATCTTGGCTTTCGCCTCATTCAGTGATGAACTCTTCGAACTCAATTGCAGGCATATGGGGTGGCTGAGAAGGCTATTCCATTTTTGGTGATGATAATGGCCCCAGGAATCTTTTTTATTCTTTCCATTGCGTTCCAGGTCTAGCGGGAAATCAAGTAGGAGCTCGAAAAATCCAGCCAAGGGAGTGTTTTGCAAACTGAGACCCATACTCAGGTTCAGACTGGGAAACTCCTTATTTATATTATTAAGCAGAGCAGGGAGCAATGCCTCATCACTGAGGATGATCGCCGTTTCTTCCCTTTCATTCTCTGATTTCCCACGAACCTGATTTGCGGCAACTACGGCTTGAAGGTTATCACCTGCTACCGCCAGGCTTCTTATCTGTCGTGTACCCGAGCTTAATTTCTGATGGCGTCCTTTTAGCTGCTTTCGTTTTTCCAGAAGCTGAATCAAGGGGGAGTTCCTTAAGAACATCCCCGCTTCCTGAGTGGTATCGTTGTAGTAGTAGTCATCGATATCCCAGTAGAAATCTGCCAGACCGGCTTCCGTTAAGTTTAAAAAGGCTTGCTCCTCGGCGCTATTCAAAGCATTAAAACCGATGAAATAGAAATGCTGATATCGTTCTCTTAAGCTTTCGGTATCCTTGGTGGATTCTTCGGCGAAAACGCGATAGGTCAATCCTTGCCAGGCCTTCTTATCCGAGAGTAGACTTGTTTTTAATTGATGATATACTTCACCTAATTCCGGCCAGAATCGTAAGTATTCATTGAGCATTTGGGTATGCTCCCCAGGTTCCAGGTTCCATTGATCAATGCGTTTTAAATCGCCCAGGTAGGAAAACATGCTTTCCGCATTTACGAGGTAGCGATCAATCTCATTGAAGTCCTGGATTAAGGAGCTTGCCCAGGTACTGTATTCTTCGAATCGCAGTTGGGATCTGGGTCCCTTTTTAAATGTTTCAAATAGACGGAAATAGAGTTCAGGTCTGGAGATCCTTTCTAAGCCCGTCGCTTCATTTATGAGTTCTTCAATGCTCAACATTCTAGGAGCAAGGCTCACTTTTTTCAATTGAGCCTGTAAGGCCCGTTGCAGAAAAATAGCTGCACGCTTGCTGGGTAATACAATAGTTTGCTCGTGTAAGGGACGCTCCTCTCCGAGCAGGTATTCAGCTACTTCTTCTAGAAATGGACGCAAACCATGCTTTTTCCACGAAGTAAATGAAAAAGCCGCGGGCTAGCAATTATGAATTTTGCAATTCTTTTAGAGCCTTCAATATGTCTTTTGGGCTGGCTCTTTGGGTATAGTCAGGATCAAAATGACGCCAGCGAATTACACCCTGCTGGTCTATAAGGAAGGTCGCAGGGACCGGCAGGAATTGACGATCATCCCCATGGGCTTCGCTGAGGTTTGCACCAAGAGCGGTATTGTATTTAATCCTTTTAGCTTTCGAGGGAAGGAATGCCAGATCATAGGCCTGAATTAATCGATAAGCCGAATCGTATAGAAGGGTGATCGAAGTTTCACTTTTCTCTTGCATCTTTTGCAAGTACTCTGGGTTTTCTGGTGAGATTGCAAAAATTCGAGCACCCAGTCCTTCTAGGGAGTCCTCTATTTCACTTAAAGCAGCTAAATGCCGGTTGCAATAAGGACACCATTGACCACGATAAAAAACCAATACCAGTGGACCTTTTTCTAGTTCAGTGTTTAAGTCGACATTTTGGGCTTCTGCATTTTGCAAGGAGCCAAGAGGCGCATTATCGCTTACCCCAAGCCCAAGGGGTTGATCTTGACCGCTAAGGGAAAGTGCAATTGTGAGGAGACTAAGAAGGAGTGTGTTTTTCATAAGAGAAAGATTGATTGTCCGGGCCGGATGAGAAGAACCAAAGAATGATATCCGACCCAGACTTAAACCAAACCAATATTAAATATTTGAATGTGCCTCTTTTAAAGCAGCTCTGATCTTTTCGGTGCTCTTTCGCACGCTGATTTTATCCAGTACTTTCTTAGACTGCGGATCAATCATATAGATGCTTCCTGTTCCGTTGTTTTCGGCAGTAAAATTCTTCAGACCTGCCGCTGCAAGTAATTCCTGGCTATTGGATTTGGTTTCTTCATTACTAAGATCATTTACGATAATCTGATAGTGCTCATCATCCATCAAGTCAGAAAGCAATTCCTTTTCTACTCTCGGGCCGTTTTTTTGGCATACCGGACACCAATTCGCCGTGTTAACAACAACAATCAGGGGCTTGTCTGAAGGCGCTGGACTCTGTTCTTCAGTTTGTAATGGATTAAGCAGAATCAGAAGGCTGAGAAACAAACGGTACATAGTAATCTTTTTATTCGCCTTTTGGACGAGGGGAATAAAAAAGCCTTACAACGCTTATTTCATTTTATCGCGAAGATTTTCTTTGAGTTGAGATTTAAAATCATCGTTATCAGACGTTTTACCCTTTCCAAAATGTTCGTCGATAAACTCATTTAGCTTTTCACTCTGCTTTGCATATTGGCGGCAGAATGCACAAATGGTTAAGTGCATTTTCAGTCGCATACTATCAACAAACCCGAGTTCATTACCCTCTTTTTTTTGAATGAAGGCACTCGCTTGCTCACAACTTAGTATGATAGGTTGAATTAGTTTCATCAGTTCCAATAAACTTCAAGGCATTTTTTAAGCGATAGTTTCGCCCTATGGATAATTTGCCAGTAATTCGACGTACTAATATTGAATTCCTGACTTATTTCACTTCCTTTTTCTTGAGCAAAGAACTTTGCAGCAAGCACGTCGCGCCAGAGAGTGGGAAGGTTATCCATGCATCCTTTAAAGAGTTCTTGAAAGTTTTCGCGATCCATTAAGGAATCATCCTGTTCCCAGGAGACATCATCCCAGATGCCTTTTTTCCAGTGGCCTTGTTCGAAAAAATGATCCGAGCTGCTATCTTCATCTCCATTTTGACTTTCAAAGACGTTTTTACGATAATAGGCGGAGCGGAAATAGTCGACAATTTTATTTCGTAAAATGCGGGATAACCAGGTTTTTGGATTGCTGTCCCCTTTAAACTGATGAAGGTTTTCAAATGCGGCAATGAATGTCTCTTGCACCATATCCTGAGCCAGGTTTGCATCACCTAATCGATACTCGGCCCATCGCAGTAGGTCATCGCTGTACTCGTCGATCCAGGTTTCAAGGTCTTTTGCATCCATTCTGTGCTCTAAACTAAGGCAAAGGTTTTTTCTGGGAAATTATTTGCGGGAATAAAAAATCAATGTACTTTTGTAAGTGATTACTCACTATGACAGAAAAGCAAGAGAAAATACTCACAGCTGCACTTGAACTTTTTGCGACCAATGGTTATGCCAGCACTTCCACGGCCAAGGTGGCTAGGGAGGCGGGAGTATCCGAAGGTTTAATTTTCCGCCATTTCGGTAATAAAGAAGGTTTGTTGAAGGCGATAATTGATCAAGGTCAACAGAAGGCAACCGAGATTTATCAGATGCTTGCTCAGGAACAGAACCCCAGGAAGCGTCTACGGAATGTGCTTGATATGTCATTCAGTGTTTCAAAGGAGGATCACACTTTTTGGCGTTTAATATACGCTCTGAAATGGCAAGCTGATGCCTATGACTCTGGCTCCACAGACCTTATGAAACAGATGCTTATTGACACCTTTAAAGAGCTACATCATGAGGATCCGGAAGCCGAAGCAGAGTTAATACTAATCTTATTAGATGGGCTAGTTACCGCAATTCTTCTTCGCAAGCCAAAGGAGTTAAATCGAGTGCAGAATTTGTTGCACCGTCGATATATGCTATAAAAAAATTTTATCCAAAATAGTAAGTAATTAATCACTCACAAATCACGGAGATCATGAAAAAGCAAGTAATCTTAATTACAGGAGCATCATCAGGAATGGGTAAGGACTTTGCCCTTGATCTGATCAAGAAGGGACACATCGTATATGGCGCGGCCAGAAGAATTGACCGTATGAAAGACTTAGAAGATGCCGGTGGTCATGCCCTGGCGCTGGATGTAACCGATGAGGCTCAAATCGAGAAGGTAGTTAAAACCATAGTGGATGAGCAAGGGCGAATAGACGTTTTGATTAACAATGCCGGCTATGCCGTTTACGGAGCGGTTGAAACCGTGAGTATGGAAGATGCTCGGAGACAGTTCGAGGTTAATATCTTCGGTTTAGCCGCTTTAACCCAGAAAGTGATACCCTATATGCGCGAAGCCAAATCCGGTAAAATCATCAACATTTCCTCTATGGGTGGTAAAATGTATACTCCATTGGGGGCCTGGTATCACGCAACTAAGCATGCACTAGAAGGCTGGTCAGATTGTTTGAGGTTGGAATTAAAGCCATTCAATATCGATGTAGTTATAATTGAGCCCGGAGTAATCCTCACCGAATTCGGAGATGTGATGTATGAACCGATGGTTAAACGCGCCGCAGGAACCGCCTACGAAAAAATGACCAATACCATGGCTAATGCAGCCAAGGAGTCTTATGATAAAGGTCAGGGGTCTAAGCCCAAAGTGATCACCAATTTGATCAATAAGGCGATTGATAGTGCTAAACCTAAAACTCGTTATGCGGCCGGTTATATGGCTAAACCCTTGATGTTTATTCGCCGGACCTTTAGCGATCGTATGTTTGATCGCATCATTATGAGTCAGTTAAAGTAAGACCTAAGGCCCGATTCCCAATTAGGGGATCGGGCTTTAAATTTAGCTTCTGAAGTTCCCGCGGTTGATCCAGAATACCAGCCCAGAAACAACAAAGAGCATAATGTTCACCGCAATTGATTCGTCTCGACCTAGATGAGTTATGGCGGCGGCGACCATAATGCCCATAAAGCCTAAGGCGGCTAATGGAACTAAGGCATACCATCTTTTCAGGATCAAAGGAAGGATCATCGCCAGACCGCCTAATACTTCCAGTCCACCAATTAGATTAACCATTGTTTCAGAATAGTCTTGTGCCCAGGTCATTCCTTCGGTAATAATCATTTCGTCGTAAGGAGTACTCAGTTTTAAAGCGCCGAACATTATAAATGCCAGTCCTAATAAAACTTGAAGCACCAGTTTTAAAATACTCATCATACTGTTGTTTGGATTTGCACTTAAAGATAGCATTTCTACGAGGAGGCCTTTTGACTTTCTCAAGCCTTAGACTTGTTAAAATTCAGCAAATCAGAATATTTAGTTCAAAAAATGGCTAACTTCATAGGTCATTAAATCAAATTATATGAAGAAACCACTATCCTTTTCTCTAGCAATTTTATTCGGTTTTGGTCTTAGCGCACAAGAGTTTCCCCGCCTTGAAGCTTCAGAGACCTATCAAGAACTTCAGCCCAAAAATGGGGCCTTTCAATTAAGGCCGGAGGCGGCTGGCCAATCGGTAATTTGGTCAGAGGACTTTTCTGGAGGAATTCCTCAAGACTGGACTCAAAACGGTATGCCTGCTTTAGCATTATGGGAGTACCGTGGCCCAAATACAGCCCCACCGGATTCAGTTGGATCCAGAGGTTGCTGGGCAGGTCCTAACCAGTCCGGGAATCTTGGAACACCGATTAACTCTCCTAGCCGCACGAATGGCTTTATGATTTTTGATTCCGATTTTCTGCACTCTAATGGTGATCGAGCAACTAATGGTCAGGGAACAGTACCTGCACCGCACATTGGACGTTTACGCACCGATACTATAGATCTTAGCGGGGAGTCAGGAGCTGAATTAGGCTTTTATATGTACGCTCGCCGTTTTCAAGCTGCGTGGTATGTGGCAATTAGTACAGATGGTGGCCTCACTTTCCCCGATTCTGTAGAAGTGTTTCCAGCCAGTACGCTCCCTGTAAATTCTTCCACGGACCAGAATGCCTATTTCCGAGCGAATATTTCCAACATCGTCGCCAATCAAAGCGAAGTGGTTTTGGAGTTTGTTTTTGATGGGACGGTTAGCAATAGCAATGGTTCAGGTCGGTACTATTGGATGATCGATGACATCGAATTGCTTACTCCACCTAAGAACCTTTTACTCTTTACCCCGGCGACAGCACCGGGAACCTCAGGCGAAGCACCGGCTCATGATATTATTTTCAATAATCAGAGCGATTATCCAAAGTATATGCACCTCTCTGGAAAGGAAAAAGTGCCAATTTCTTTTGATGGTAATATCTATAATTATGGTACGGACGCTCAAACCAATGTTGGTTTAGCTGTGGAGATTCTGGATCCCAATGATAACATAGTTACGACTGTTTACTCTCCAACCGTTCCGACCTTGAATTCTTTCGATACAGCCTACTATACCACTCTTACTACCACGGCCTGGATGCCTCCGGCAGATGATGAGTATCGAGTTGTATACAAAGCGATTTCGGATAGCATAAGTCAGGCAGCTACTCCTTCTGCAGATACATTTTCACTCAGCGTAGGCAGTGAGTATTCTCTGGATGACGGCGATGCGAGTAATTATTTTGGAACCAATACTGGAACCAATGGAATGATCGCGATCGGTGTTCTGTTTCACCTTAACAATGGAGATCAGAATGGTCGGGTCTATTTACAAGGTATAGACATGCAAATGAGCTGCTTAACAGATTCTACAGCTGACATGGAGGTTGCTATTTTCGATTCAGCCGGTTTCGCTTTTAATGGAGGCTTCCCTGCCGGTGCTACGGCATTGTACCGGAAAGTGTTCAGTTTTGATGGTTCTGTTCCATGTAGTCTCTACAATTACTCTTTCGAGGATGCGCAAGGAAAGCCCTTGGAGTTAAATGAAGGAACCTACTATGTAATTGCGAACTTGTTTCCGAATGCTGCAAACGGGGTAATTCGATTTGCCAACAGCAACAATTGGAATCAACCCAGTTATGCTTCAGTTTTCCAGAATCAAAACGGTAGTTGGTTTAGCGGTTTCTCCAACAGTACCACTTATGAAGCACCGCATTACCGTCTTAAAGTGGTTGATTTTAACTCTTTAACGGAAGACAAGCTGGCACTTTTTAATTTATATCCTAACCCTACAGATGGCAGGGGTACTATCGAGTTAAAGGCCGCCGGTAGATACAGTTGGTCAGTTCTTAATCTTGCAGGTCAGGAATTACACAGCGAGGATGTAACGATCAATTCTAATCAAAACATTGAATTTAAACTGGATTTACCGGATGGAATCTATCTCATTCGGGTTCAGAATGATCAGGCAGAAAGCCAAACCATGAAACTCACAATTAGAAATTAGGGGTATTCACTAGGAACCAAAGAGCCTCGACAAAAGTCGGGGCTTTTTATTTACTCCTTAAAAAGTCGCAATAAGCATCAGCTTGTTGTTCAAGGTTCCACTGAGAACTCTGATAGAATTCCCTCCCTTTTTTAAGACTGGGTAACTCTTTCCAAAGCGTTTTTAAAGTCCCAGGAAGATAACTGATTGAGGCATCGGCTAATTCATCTGATGCAGGACCACCTTCTTCAATTAGCAATGGTATGTGAAATGCCGCAGCCATATTCCAGGCTCCGGAAATCTGTTTTTGGTAGAGTTGACCTCCCGGGTGATCATGATGGATGAGAGGAAGCACAAAATCTGCTTGGGAGAGATAGGAGTAGAACTCTTGGTTTGGAACAAAGTCTTTCCAGCTTATGAAAAATCCTTCTAGATTAAGCTCCTTCAATAGCTTCTGTAAATGAGGGCCATCACCAAAGTGGTGATGCGATTTACCTAAAAGGACAAAGCGTAAGGCTAAAGACCCATCATAGCCCTTTAAACTGTTAACTAAACTTAGATAATCGCGCCTTTTATATTCGACCTGACCGGGAATTACAATCCAGTACTCGCCCTTGGGTTTTTGGATTGATTTATCTGCAAGGCTGGAAGGTAGAAACCCAGCACAAAAAGCACCAATTTCCCTTTTGGGCTGAATCTGACGCGCTTTATCAGTCAAATACTCAGCTAAAAAGAAAAGCCCTTTTAAATGGATATTGATCAGCTTTTGGGTGCTACTGTTTTCAAGTTTTCGGAGATGATGTAAGACCCCAAAAAACCGAATAGAAGAAAAGGGCTTGGCCCAAAGGAAGTTCCGTACCTTCTTTCCACTGGCGGTATTTATCACGGCTTTCCTAATACCTAATTGCTCCAGTTTCTTATGAAGTTGTCTGGCATTCCTCCAATTCATTTTACTGGGGATGAAGAAGACTTTTGATTCTGGATAGGAGAACAAGCGCGATCTTAGATCTTCCGAAACGAAAAGTACAGGTTCAAAGTCCAGGCTTTTATCCAGAAAGAGGTACTGAGGATAAAGTATCTCATCATGGGAGTTACCGAATTCTATTAGGGCGACTTTGGTCAAGATTCAATCTTAGAAACGCAAACTTAAGCCAAAGCCTCTGTTGTTTATTAGAAGATGTGCTTCGGTCTTTCGCTCCAGACGCTTATTATAAATTGCCACCGCTTGTTCCGCCTTACGACGAGAGCTAATTTCCAGTGGGATGGATACGGCCACTAAGCCCACTCCAATTAGGCTCATGTTATAGTTCGGGTCTCGGCCAATGGCTTCATTGAAAAGAGGATATAGACTGAGAAAAAGCCCGGAAAGCTGACAGAAGCGGGCCAGATCATTCTGGTTGTTGGCTTTGCGAATTAATTCATGTGCTTCAGAATTGCCTTCGAATTTTTCAATTAATTCAGATAGCTTAATGCGGTTCTCATATTGATAATAGCGTTGACTAAAAAAGCTCTTTTCAATTAGAATGGGGCTCTCAGATTGGGCACTCAAACCAATACCAAAGCTGCATAAAAGGGCACAAATCAGAGCTCGAGGGGACATAAGGTAAAGGTACGTTTTCAATTTGCATTCTAAGCCAGGCATCGAAATCAGGTTTCATTTATTAAAACGCTTAGAAGTGTTTTCTATGATGCTTCCAAAATACATCTTAGGATGTTTGTTCTTCATCAACAATTAGAATAATGAGTGATCTTCGAAATCGAGTAAGCCTGATTGGTCATGTAGGGGGTGACCCGGAAATAAAGAGTTTTGACTCCAAGGGGCAATTGGCAAAATTCTCATTGGCCACAAATGAGACCTATCAAAACAATAAGGGAGAGAAGGTAACGGAAACCCAGTGGCATAATATCGTAGCCTGGAATGGACTGGCCTCAGTGATTGCCAAGCATGTTCAGAAGGGCAGCTTTTTAATTCTGGAGGGAAAGATTGTAAACCGCTCTTACAATGATAAAGAAGGTGAGAAGCGCTACATCACTGAGATCGTGGCGCATAGCATGAATTTCCTGGGTCCTAAACCGGAATCCTAAAAAGCGGGTCCTGTTAGGCCGTATGCAATGTAGGTGAACCATTGCGCCAACTGGAATGTATCTTTGTCTAAAATCATTTCATATGCCCGCAAATTGGACTACGGTCAAAGAATATCAGGATATCACGTACAAGAAATCTGGTGATGGAGTAGCGCGAATTGCTTTTAATAGACCAGAGGTACGTAATGCTTTTCGTCCTAAGACAGTAGCAGAACTTTATGAAGCTTTTTTAGATGCAAGGGAGGATACGAGTATAGGCGTAGTGCTTTTCAGTGCAGAAGGACCTTCTCCTAAAGACGGAGTATATTCATTCTGTAGCGGAGGGGATCAAAATGCCAGAGGGCATCAAGGTTATGTGGATGAAGAGGGCATGCCCCGATTAAACAT
This sequence comes from Croceimicrobium sp., assembly GCA_965279135.1. Classification (GTDB taxonomy): domain Bacteria; phylum Bacteroidota; class Bacteroidia; order Flavobacteriales; family Schleiferiaceae; genus Croceimicrobium. The sequence goes on from OZ257133.1 coordinate 3,194,267, forward strand.
CCTTGAAGTGCAGCGTCTCATCCGGTTCATGCCTAAAGTTGTGATTGCTGTTGTGCCCGGATGGGCCGTTGGTGGGGGCCATAGTTTACATGTAGTTTGCGACCTAACTCTCGCAAGTAAGGAGCATGCCATCTTTAAGCAAACAGATGCTGATGTAACCAGCTTTGATGGGGGTTATGGCTCGGCTTATCTAGCTAAAATGGTAGGCCAGAAGAAGGCGCGTGAAATTTTCTTTCTAGGTCGCAACTATTCCGCTGATGACGCAGTAGCAATGGGAATGGCAAATGCCTCCATACCTCATGAGGAACTTGAAGATACAGCATATCAATGGGCGCAGGAGATATTGGAGAAATCACCGACCTCGATTAAGATGCTCAAATTTGCCTTTAATCTTACTGATGATGGCATGGTGGGTCAACAGGTCTTTGCCGGTGAAGCAACCCGCCTTGCTTACATGACTGATGAAGCCAAAGAAGGTAGAAATGCCTTTTTAGAGAAAAGAAAACCAAACTTCAAGGATATTAAATGGATACCCTAATTGTAAATAGGCCTGGTTCTGGTCAATATCCGGCTTATTATGATAACTATTATAAATGGCTACCCGAAGGTCAGCCCATTTTAGAGCTTTGGCAGCATGCTATCCAGGATGCCCTCGAGTTTTGGCATTCCATAAATTCTGAAGAAGCTAGTTTTCGTTATGAAGCTTCCAAGTGGAGCATCAAGCAGATGCTCTTGCATATAAGTGATACCGAGCGCATTTTTGGATTTAGGGCACTATCACTAAGCCGCGGGGAGCAGGCAAACCTAAGTGGATTTGACCACAATTCGTATGTGGATTTCAGTGGGGCAGACGATCGTGAATGGGCGTCAATACTTCAGGAATACCAGCATGTGAAACAAGCGAATTACGATCTCTTTGCGTCTTTGAACTCTAGCCAATGGGAGGCAGAAGGAACTTTAGGCGATCAAAGGATCACTGTAGCGGCAATAGCCTATGTTCTTCCCGGACATGATCGACATCATCAAGAAATTGTTAAAAGCCGATATCTCTCCAAATTGCGCAATAGCTGACAAGGCGGGAGTTCAAAGTCCATCTACATTAGCTGTGAAATAGGATAGTTGATGTAAAGGGCGTATTAACACTAGGTCCCAACATCACAAAATTGTTTCCCGGTAATTCCTTTGGTTTTACCGGGAAATGTTTTTTAGTCTCGATAGAAAAGCTGCTCGTCGATACATTGCCAAACAGCTGGTGGAAGCATGAAGCTCACGTCTTTTCCTGCTTTAATGGCATTTCGAATTTCTGTAGAGGCAATTTCAACAATTGGAGCCTTTGTGAGATGTACCTTAGGGTGACTTGCCAAAGCCCCGCCATCACTATTAATCCGTGGATAAACATACAGGTCATGATGCTCTAGAATGGCTTCATGATTTCTCCAACGGGGAAAGCTTTCCAAATTATCTTCACCCATGATCAGATGAAACTCTGATTCCGGATGCTTTTCTTCCAGGTGCAGTAAGGTGTTGGCTGTATATGAAGGTTGTGGTAAAGAAAACTCCACATCGCTCACTCTTAGTTTGTAATGATCCTCGATAGCCAGGTTTACCATATGCAACCTCAATCGATCATCAAGCAGGCTGCTTTTTTTCTTGTGTGGATTATGAGGGGTAACTACAAACCAGACTTCATCTAAATCCGTGAACTCCAGCATATACTGGGCAATCACGCAGTGCCCAATGTGGATGGGATTAAAGGTCCCAAAATACAGTCCTACCCTTTTCTTCATGCTCCAACAAAAATCTTCACCAGATTGTAGGCTTCAGTTTTAGCTACCTCTAAATCACGATTCCATAGAATGTGATCAAAACGATCTGCGCGTCCAATTTCTTTACGCGCCTTAGCTAATCTTTGACGAATCTTATCTTCTGAATCAGTATCTCGGCCACGCAGCCTTCGCTCTAATTCTTCTTCATCCGGAGGCATCACAAAAACAGCCAGAGCCTTGTCCCCATAAAGACTTTTAAGGTTAAGGCCACCTACCACATCTATATCAAAAATCACATTTTTACCCTCATCCCACAACCTTTCGATCTCTGATCTTAGGGTGCCGTACTTGGTACCCGAATACACCTCTTCCCATTCAAGAAAAGCACCATCCTCAACTTTTTTATTGAAGTCTTCATTGCTGAAGAAATAGTAATCCTTTCCATCTTTCTCCTGACCTCGAGGTGAACGGCTTGTAGCAGATATACTAAAAGCAAGATTTAATTCAGGCTTTGTTAGCAGATGCCTAACCAAGGTAGTTTTCCCAGCTCCCGATGGTGCGGAAAAGATGATCATTTTTGGTTTCGAAGCCATTTTGCTTAGAGGATATTGAGCGCTTGTTCTTTGATCTTCTCTAACTCATCCTTCATGTTGACGACGAGCCTTTGCATTTCCGCATGATTGGCTTTGCTGCCAAGGGTGTTGATTTCCCGACCGATTTCCTGGCTTACAAAGCCCAGCTTTTTACCTGCCATATCCCCGGCCTCCATGAGTTCATGAAAATAATTCAAGTGGGATCGCAGTCTCACCTTCTCCTCGGTGATATCGTATTTTTCAAGGTAATAGATCAATTCTTGTTCAAAACGATCCTGGTCTGCCTCTGCTTTTAAGCTTTCAAGGCTGCGCTGCAATTTATCTTTTACCCTCTGTTTTCGATCTTCTTCCAGTGGTTCTACTTCTTTGAGATAGGCCTCAATATTATCGAGTCGCAGTTTTAAGTCTTGAGCTAAACGGCCACCCTCTGTTGCTCTGAAATCCATGAGGATGTCCAGTGCTCCCCGAATTCCATCCTGCAATGCTGACCACTCATTCTCACTTAATTCATCCATCTGATTTTGCATTACATCAGACATCCGAATAACTGCCCCTAAAGCATCACCCTGGGTGTTGGTTTTAAGACTCAGCTCCTTGAGTTGATTCAAATAAGCTTCTGCCAATTCCATATTGATTTTTGGAGCGCTTTCCATTCCGGTAATCTCTACATTGATGTTACAATCAATCTTACCACGGATCAAAGTTTCAGAAATTAACTGCCGTACCTCGCCTTCTTTACTGCGATATAATGATGGAAGACGCAGATTAAGGTCGGCTTGCTTACTATTAAGGCTCTTTATCTCAATGGTGACTTTTTTTCCGGGCAGGTTAATGATTTTCTTCCCAAAACCAGTCATGGAATACAATGGCTTCATAGGCGACAAAGGTAAACTTATTGGGGTTTGCTCCTTCGGTAAAAGGATACCAGATATACCCCGGTAAAGATTAGCAAGGCAGCAAATAACATGTGCCGGTTGGGTTGATCACTACCCAGTAAAATAGCCGATCCGGTAGCTACAAGAGGTTGCAGGTAAATGTAAAAGCTCACGGTGGTGGAGCTTACCGTTTTAAGGGCATAGATGTTTAGCAAATAGGCGAAAAAGGTTGTGGCGATAATTACGAAAGCAATTTCCCAATAGATCTTCTGTGGCATGCTTTGCCATTCAATTTCCGGGATCTGACCAACCCCAAATGGGATTACAAAAAACAAACCTGCAAGAAACACCCATTTAATTACCGTAAAGGGGCGGTATTTGCTCATCAGTGGTTTAACGACCACCAGATACATGGCATAAGAAAGAGCATTTAGCATAACCAGAATATTCCCTAGGGACTCACCTTTATTAAGGATTGCGTTTAGGGATCCTCCCTGGCTAATGAGATAGAGAGCGCCACTTAGGCCCAGACCAATTCCAAGGATACGCCACCATGTAAGAGGAGCCTTTAAGAATAGGGCTGCTAAAAGCAGAACCATGATGGGGTTGGTGGTCATAATTACCGCGGCACTAATTGGCGTAGTGATATTTAACCCTTCGAAAAACAGCAATTGATTAGCGGCAACCCCAAAAAAGCCTGAAGCAATAATTCTGGGCCAGTCTTTGCGATCGACCCTCTCGCGATTCATACCTAAGGTGAGAATAAAAAAGAGCAAAACCGCTCCACTCACTCGCAGCAGAATAAAGGCCCTTGGTTGGACAAAATCAGGCATCACATCCTTGGCAATTGAATAGTTCACGCCATAGATCAAGGCCACAGTGATAAGCGCTAAATGCGCCTTTATTTTAGAAAGATCTTGCATTCTAATTGGGCGCAAAAGTGGCGAAAAGCTTTGAGCTGGCAGCTATTTACTGTAGCGTTGCTTTAATTCATCCAGAATTGAGTGCAGTCCTTCGGTGCGAATCACAAAAAGTGTTTCTAACATTACTCCTAAGCGACCTTTTGGCCAACCTTGTGCATAGAACCATTCAAGGTAATAAGTAGGTAAATCGCAGAGTTTTTTTCCGGCATACTTACCAAATGGCATTTCCTTTTGAACGATATCAATTAGGATTTGCCGATCGCCCAATTCTTTAGCCATTTCCAATCAATTCGTAAATGACTTCGCGTTTCTCTGCTTCAGGTTTTCCTTGAGCGTCATAATACTGCCAGTATTCATAGGAAGTATCCGGTTTGTTGATATAGATGAAACGTTTAAGAAGTCTCTCATCAGTATCAAAGTACATGGTTAGGCTGGTATCATAGAGGTAGCGGCTGGTGCTCTGAAGGTGATGTTTATTAATGAGATAGAGATTTCCTTTTTGGTCAAAGGCCGAGTCTACGGTCCAGGCATCAGTGCATTGACAAGAAGACATATGTAACCAATCGCCTTTATGAATGAAGTATTGCGTTCGCTTACAGGATTCATGATTGGAGGACCTAATACTATCACTGATAGAGTAGTACTCGCCAGGCTGAGGATTGTAATAGGGCGGAATAAATCGACTGCGATGGTATTCCCAGGAGCAGGCTGTACAGAACAAGAGAATTACCATTACCAGGCGAGAATTCATAGCACTTTACTTCAATAGGATTTGCGGCTGCCTTAGCCTTAATTGGCCTTAATATCGCAAAAAGCGCCTTATTGTCCTATTTTAAGCACAGAGTCTTAGTATGCCCTTTCTCTCTTTCCCTCGTAATAATTTAAGAATGCTTTGTTAACCACCCTCATTCCTCCGGGAGTAGGAAAATCACCTGTGAAGTACCAATCGCCGGTGTTGTTAGGAGCTGCGGCGTGCAAATCTTCAATGGTTTGGAACAAGATTTTTACCTCGGCATTCATGTGCTTCGGAGTTAGCATTTTAGCAATTCGGTCCGAAATTTCCTGAGCACTAAAAGGAGCGTATATCTGCTTAACAAAGTTTTGCACCTCATTATCCGGTAGTTCCTTTTGAGCTAGGCACTTTTGATAGGTATCATCGATTACAGACTCCATACCTCGCTCTTTTAGAAGGTCGATTGCCGCTCTAAAAGCTGCAAAATCATCAAGCAGCGACATGTTAATTCCATAACAATCCGGGTAACGAATCTGAGGAGCGGAGCTAACGACAACAATTTTCTTTGGCCCTAATCTATCGAGAATACTCAGGATACTCTTCTTAAGAGTGGTGCCCCGAACAATACTATCATCAATTACAACTAAAGTGTCTTTTGATGATACCGTCTCGTGGGTGATGTCGTAAACATGACTTACCAGTTCATCCCTACTGTTGTCCTGCGTAATAAAGGTGCGCATTTTCACATCCTTCCAGAGAGATTTTTCTACTCGAGGGCGGATGGATAACAGATGCTCTAGTTTTTCTGCATCAAGATCTCCTTCGAACTTGAGAATCTTATCGCGTTTAACAGAATTCAAATAGTCCTCCATTCCTTTTACCATACCGTAAAAGCTAATTTCCGCGGTATTAGGGATGAATGAGAATACGGTGTTCTTAAGGTCCTTATCTACTTCTTCAAGTATGGCAGGACATACCCTTCGCCCTAATTCTATGCGCTCGCGATAGATGTCGGCATCATTGCCTCTTGAGAAATAGATACGCTCAAATGAACAGGCCAGTCTTTTCCCTGGTTTCCGTATCTCCTGCAGGCTGGCGTCGCCAGTTTTCTTAATGATTAAGGCATGTCCGGGGCTAATTTCCTTAATGCGTTCAAAGGGGACATTGAATGCGGTTTGTATAACCGGTCTTTCACTGGCAACTACACATACTTCATCATCATCATAGAAAAAGGCCGGGCGAATACCATTCGGATCGCGCAAAACAAAGGCATCCCCATGACCAAACAAACCTGCCATGGCATAACCACCATCCCAGTGTTTGGCGCTTTTCCTCAGGATTTTCGTGATATCTATTTCCCGGGCGATCTTAGGGCTAATATCCACTTTACTGAGGCCATCTTTTTTAAACTGGCGATATAACTTCTCGTTTTGCTCATCCAGAAAGTGTCCAATTTTTTCGAGAATGGTTACCGTATCGGCCTTCTCTTTGGGATGTTGTCCTAATTGGACCAAATTGTCGAAAAGCTCATCAACATTGGTCATGTTGAAATTACCAGCCAGAATTAGGTTGCGGGTTAACCAATTGTTTTGCCTTAAGAAGGGGTGAATACTTTCAATACTCTGTCCTCCATAGGTGCCGTAACGGAGATGACCTAAATATAATTCACCAATAAAGGGTACATTTTGTTTGAGCCATTCCGGGTCATGAATTTTGCTATCATCCCCCTGCAGACCATCCAGCACTCTTTGATTGATGCGTTCGAAAAGATCTTGAATTGGGGTTTTATCTATGGAACGGTAACGACTAATGTATCGTTTCCCAGGAGGCATATCGAGCTTGATGTTAGCCAATCCTGCGCCGTCTTGCCCCCTGTTGTGCTGCTTTTCCATCAGCACATACATCTTATTGACTCCGTAGAGGGCCGAACCGTATTTCTCGTGATAATACGAAAGCGGCTTTTTGAGGCGAACCAGCGCGATGCCGCATTCGTGGGTAATAAAATCGCTCATTGCGGGGCTTTATGAGCAGGCAAATTTAGCCCTTTTCCGAGACCCGTACTTCGTCTTTATTACTGCTGTCAATATCAAATCTGCTTTTATCAATATTTAGCCATTCTAATGCAGCATTTGCAAAGATGTCTTCCACCACCTCTTTCTCGAGATTCATGTCCTCAATAAAGGCGCCAATTTCCAAGTCTCCGAGAGGGAAGGGATAATCACTGCCTAGCATAACTCTTTTTGAACCTTGCATGCTGAGAATGTAGTCTAACAGCTTTGGATCGTGGGTGATACTATCTACCCAGAACTCTCCAATGTAGCGGCGCGGGTTCACATTATTATGGATAGCCACCAAATCTGGCCGGCAGTTATAACCGTGTTCCACTCTTCCGATAGTTGGTAAAAATGATCCACCTGCATGGGAGAAACAAACTCTTAATTGAGGCAAGCGTTCCAGCACCCCACCGAAAATTAGAGAACAAGCGGCACGTGAAGTTTCGGCAGGCATTCCCACCAACCAGGGCAACCAATATTTGCGCATCTGATCCATTCCCATCATATTCCAGGGGTGGATCATGATAGCCATGTCCAGGTCTTGGGCGGCCTCGAAAATTGGAAAGAACTCCGGTTCACTGAGGTTTTTATCGTTGATATTAGAACCGATTTGAATGCCCGGTAATCCAAGTTCCTTGCACCTTTCCAATTCTTTTATTGCGAGTTCAGCATCCTGCATGGGTAAGGTTCCCAGTCCTAAATAGTTTTGGGGATAGTTGGCACTCAATTCGGCCAGATCGTCGTTAAGAAACTCACTTAAGGCCTTACAGTCATTAGGCTTAGCCCAATAGGAAAACATAACCGGAATAGTGCACACCACTTGAACCTGAGTGAGATGCTGTTCGTATTCTGAGATGCGTACTTCAGGATTCCAGCAATTGGGCTGAATACGGCGAAAGAATTTATCGCCTTGCATCATATTCGCCGAACCATCCTGGTTGTGCATGAGGTATATGAAATCTCCGTATCCGAATTTTTCTGCAAAGTTTGGCAGCTTCTCGGGGAGAATGTGGGTGTGCATATCAATTTTCAACATGCTCCAAATTTAAAAATTCATGGCGCAGTAGATCGGAGAAATTTCTCGACAGATATTTCTCCTTACATGTTGATAACTTAATAGAGAATTAATTACATTTGCAGCCCTTTTTTAAGGGGAGATAATATAGTCAATTCCAAAGTTTTAGACACTTGGCACCACAAGCTAAAATTTTTGCTACCCGCGGATCCTTAGGCATTGCCGAGCGCATAGCTGATGCCTATGGCATGGAGATGGGTAATGTTGAAATCAATGAATTCAGCGATGGCGAATTTCAGCCTTCCTTTGAGGAGAGCATTCGTGGTGGTCGGGTATTCTTAGTAGGCTCAACTATGCAGCCTACTAATAACCTAATGGAATTGCTATTAATGATTGATGCCGCCAAAAGGGCGTCAGCTAAGCATATCACGGTTGTAGTTCCTTATTTTGGATGGGCTCGTCAGGATCGCAAGGATAAACCTAGGGTGCCAATAGGTGCCAAGTTGGTGGCCAATTTAATGACCGCGGCGGGTGCTACCCGAATAATGACCATGGATTTGCATGCCGATCAGATTCAAGGCTTCTTTGAGTTTCCTGTGGATCATGTTTTTGCATCCAGCATATTCGTGCCTCATTTAAGAAACCAAAATATCCCGGACCTTACAATCGCGTCTCCTGATATGGGAGGATCGAAGAGAGCCAACAACTATGCTAAATGGTTGGAAAGCGAGGTGGTAATCTGCTATAAACAGCGCAAGAAAGCCAATGTGATTGATAAGATGACAGTGATTGGTGATGTTACGGGTAGAAACGTAGTCCTAATCGATGACATGGTGGATACTGCTGGAACTTTGACCAAGGCTGCAGATATGCTTATAGAGAAAGGCGCTTTAAGTGTTCAAGCCTATTGTACCCATGGCGTGCTTTCTGGTCAGGCTATTGAAAGAATCGAGAATTCCAGGTTAGAACGCCTGGTAATTACCGATACCATTCCCCAAGAGCATAACAGCGAGAAGATTCAAGTACTTCCAATCGCTGAGCTTTTTGCTGATGTCATGAAGAAAGTTCATCATCACGAATCAATCAGTTCACACTTTTTAGAAAATTAATAATCCCAGATACAATGAGATCAATTAGCATCGAGGGTAAATCAAGAGAAGAGCTCGGTACCAAAAGTGCCAAGTTATTGCGTCGCGAAGGAATGGTTCCTTGCGTGATCTATGGAGCAGGAGAAAACATTCATTTCTACACAGATAGTCGCAGCTTTAAAGAGTTGCTTTATACTGCAGAAGCATTGCTTTGCGTAATCAATATCGACGGAACTGAATACAAGTGTGTGGTACGCGATAGCCAGTTCCACCCGGTGAGCAGTGAAGTAGAGCATGTTGACTTTTTCCAGATTACCGATGGAAAGCCATTTGAAGCAGTAGTGCCTATTAACCTTGTGGGTAACGCTCGTGGTGTGCGTAATGGTGGTAAGTTGAAATTTACCTTGCGTAAGGTTAAGGCCTTAGCAACCGAAGATAATATGCCCGGAATGATTGATCTGAATATCGAAAACCTTCGAATCGGTCAATCTATGCGCGTAAGCGATGTAAGTGCCCAAGGGTTTGAGATTCTAGGAGATCCAGGTCGTACCGTAGTAGCGGTTAGAACTTCTCGTAATGCTGTTGACGACAGTGATGAGGAGGAAGAAGGTGAGGAAGCTCCAGCTGAAGAGTCAGCAGAGGCTTAAATCATTTTAAGGGTGACCAAGTTCCTCATAGCCGGATTGGGAAACATTGGGCCTGAATACGAGGGAACCCGACATAATATAGGATTTGATGTGCTGGACCGACTCCTAGTCGGCTCCGGCACTTCTTTTTCTACGGAGCGCTATGCCAGTCGCGCAGAGTTGAAAGTGAAAAACAAACAGCTCATTTTAATTAAGCCCACCACTTATATGAATCTGAGTGGAAAGGCAATTAATTACTGGCTTCAACAAGAAAAGCTTTCTCTTAATCAATTGTTGGTAGTGGTAGATGATCTGGCACTACCGGAAGGCACGATTCGATTAAAGACCAAAGGAAGTGATGGCGGCCAGAATGGGCTAAAAAGCATCAATCAGGTATTGGGTCGGCAGGATTACGCCCGCCTGCGCTTTGGTATCGGCAGTAATTTTCCTCGGGGTAAGCAGGTTGATTACGTTTTGGGTAGATGGAGCCCCTCACAGTGGGATGTTGTAGATCCAAAGATCGACAAAGCCGCTGATGCCATTAAGAGTTTCGTTTTAGCCGGACCGGCTATAACCATGAACCAGTTTAACGGTTAGCGTCGTTCCCCCGCAAATCGGGTACGGTGAGAAGAAGTCATACTTGTTGCCCGCCACAAGTCGCAGTAGAAGGAATCGGCTTGCCATTTGTATTCGAGGTCTCGTTGGAAGCTTCCACCTCCCCAGAATATATTTCCTTCAATGGAGTCAAACTTCAACTCAGGTGTATTCCAACTTGAGTTCTCACTATAGTGAAAAGTGATTTTCAGGGTAGAGTCCTGCCATCCTTCTTCTATTTGTACTCTGGCATTCTCTATAGTATCTGCGTAACCACCGGGCGGATATACGCTGGAACTTTCAATAAACATGGTTCCATAAAAGTCTCCGATCAAAATTGGGCCTTTATCATTCTGTTCGGGTTCGCTGTCTTTCTTACATGAAAGGCAGACCATAAACGCCAGAAATAAGCAGAGGACGTTATATCTTTTAAGGTTTGACATTTATCTTAAAAGTAAGGAAGTGCTGCCAAAAGATGTTTAAGACTATCCAATCGCGCCTTAGTTTTCTGATCAGCCTGAATGATAATCCAGGGTGCGTTTTCGGTATTGCTTACCTCAAACATCCGTTCCTTGTATTCTGTATACTTGTCCCAAAGGCCCTGCGCTGCTTCATCTACTGAAGTCATTTTCCAACGCTTAAGCGGACTCGATTTGATATCCGTGAAACGACGCGCCTGCTCCTCTTTGCTAATGGAGAAGTAGAACTTTATAAGGTAGGTATCTGAACTCTGAATCATGCGCTCGAAGTCATTAACCTGGGTCATGAAGGTTTCATACTCTTCTTCGGTACAAAAGCCATTAACGGGCTCAACTACTGCACGATTATACCAGGATCGATCAAAGAAAACCATCTCGCCGGGTTTTGGTAAATGGTTTACATAGCGTTGAAAATACCACTGTCCTACTTCCACTTCGGTGGGTTTAGGTAGTGCTATAATTTTGTATTGCCTTGGGTTAATATGCGCAGTGATTCTGCGTATAGCGCCACCCTTGCCAGCGGCATCTCTCCCTTCGAATAGAACCACTACTTTCTTTTCTTCGCGAATCACCCATTCTTGTAGTTTAATGAGTTCTGCTTGAAGATCGCGTAAATCGCTTTCGTATTTCGCCAGACGCAAGGCTCTGCTTACATCTGTTTTTTTATCGGCGAAGAGGTATTTCAAGCCCAATGGAGAGTTGAGCAGTTCCATATCCTCATTGCTAAGATTCATAATTTCTTCACTGCTCATGCTAGATGTCTATTTGTTCGATATGGCGATAGTAGCGAGCCACCACGTTAGGATCAGGTAGAATACTTGTCGTTGGTCGATCCCGACTATCCTGATATGGGAATTTCGAAAGCACATAGCGGATGCTTTCCAAACGGGCTTCCCGTTTATTATTGGTCTTTATGATTATCCAAGGGCTAAAGGTGGTATGCGTTTTAGAAAACATCTGCTCCTTGTAATGGGTATACCTATCCCAAAGTTCCTGACCCTTCATATCTACTGGCGAAAACTTCCACTGTTTAAGTGGGTTTTTCATGCGGGATTTAAAGCGTTTTTTCTGTTCATCCTTGGAAATGGAAAACCAAAACTTAATGAGTATAACACCATCCTCATAGAGCATGTGTTCAAAGCCGGGCACCTGAACCATAAATCGATCATATTCCGCAGTAGTACAGAATCCCATTACGGGTTCCACCACCGCTCGGTTATACCAGGACCGGTCGAAAAAAACTATTTCGCCAGGATTTGGTAATTCCTTGATATAGCGCCGAAAATACCACTGGCCTTTTTCCATTTCGGTAGGCTTACTAAGCGCAACCACCCGCATAGAACGAGGGTTGAGATGCTCGGCAAAACGTTTTATGGAACCACCTTTACCAGCGGCGTCACGTCCTTCAAATAGAATAGCAACACGGAGCTTCTTTTTGGCCACCCAACGCTGCAGGTTAACCAGTTCTGTTTGAAGGAGTTTTAACTCCTCTTCATATCGTTGATTGCGAATAGTTTTGCGGAGGTCTGTGCCGTTTTGCTCGGCTAATTGCATAAGATCCTTCCGCTGCTTGACCTTTAAGAGGTCATCACGTGTAAACATTTTGGATAGGCTTGGATAAAGCTCTAAGTTACGAAAAGATGCATGTTAAATAGAGTCTAAATAAGGCTATTTCAGCGGTGGACGTGGTATTTCACAAGGGAACTTATCTTTAGAGAATGAATCGATTTCTGGCTTTTACCTTCTTGATTGCTTTAGTGTCTTGCACCAATAAGAACATCAGTTCGGTGGGCCAGATAATTGAGCCTTTTGAAAAGATTAGTCTTATGGAGCAAGGCGGCTTTATGGGGGTCCAGGGGCCCTATCATTTTTCAGCTTCCGGTGTATTGGAGCTTCCAAATGGAGAACGGAAGATGCTTAAAGCCGAACAGCGGTCGGCCATAAGGCAACAGTCAATAGTACTCCTGGGACTCAGCCCATACCAAGGCGAAATACACTCAGTGGAAAGGAGCATCGTGATGGACAGTCTTCAATACAGTTGGGATATTGAAGACCCGTCGGCAGAAGCCTATAATGCAGTTTATCTGAAGCTTATTGAAATATGCCAGGAGGATTGATATCCTTATTGTACCAGCATTCTCACATTTTGTACATCGCCATTTGGCATTTGAACCATCAGGAAATAAGTTCCTACTGACAGCTTGGTATCAAATTCCCAGGTTTGTGCTCCTGTTTGGGTTTCAATATTCCTTCTTAACAAAATGCGACCCTGAACGTCTTGCAACCATAACCGATAAGTACCGGCATCCGCATCTTTCAAATTGAGCTTAAAGTTCCCTTTATTAGGATTAGGATACAATTTAAGAGCCACAGTTTGGGATCGTCCTTCTTCATTAAGCCCTACATCGATATTGGATAAAAAGATATTATCCAGATTGATGATATCTCCGTCTCCGGTAACATTGTTAGTTCTGGCATCAACCATTAGATGCGTTTCAAAACAAAGTTCGAAGTAGCGTCCGGCGAAGTTGTTTAAATCAACCAAGTGGGTACGAAAGGTGTCCGAACTTAGGGTAAGTGGCGTAAAGGTTGGACTTATTTGTTGACCATCGGCTAATATCCTAAGACTACTGGTATGCGGACTATTGCTTGGTTCACTGCGCAGACGACGAATCAATCGGTTATAAGCTTGCTTTAAATCGAAGCTCAAATGTAGGTTCGTCTCATTACTGGCATCTACGCAAGTGCAAAAGGTGGAGCGGAAATCGGGATTGACATCCCATACCACGGTATCATTTCGTGGAACTTCGAAGGGATCGGGATAGTTTACCAAGGGGCCACCTACAATCTCAAGTCCTCGATTTCCTACACTAGCGACTGAATTTCTACGGTTTCCGTTATTTGGCCCTTGTCTCACTACCAGGGAATCAATGTAGGCGAAGTCTTCAAATCCGATTTTCCCTCCCAGCAGTTCATAGGGCTTAAGCACCCGATGATTAAAGATTCGATTATTAGCCTGGCTTGGATCACCTGAGAAGTTCAGAGTGAAATTGAAGCTGTTTGCTCCTCGGGCGCTGAGATCAACATTGCTCGGGAAGGAGAGAACAATGGTATCTCCATAATGAACGGTAGTACCTAAACTGGTATTTGAACTTTGACTGTTTCCCAGATTGGTAAAATCTAAATCGATTGACGTCCCCATTGCGAGGCTATCGCATCCCAGGAATACAGCGGAAACTTCAAATAGAGTATTGGCATCCAATTCACAACCAGAAACGGGGCTGATGATTTCAACTAAGTTCCAGTCTGCATTTTGATAGGTCATTTGGCGCACCCTTTTCTCTAGGCTATTATTGTAATCTAGGCTGTCTGCCGAATAGCTGATCGTGGCTAGAATGTCATAAGCTCCTACTGCGCTTAAATCTGCACTTTGGGGATGTTGAAAATAGATCACATTACCGGCACCTAGAGCCGAAGTAAGGTTTAAGCTGGAACTATGAACTGTCCCATTGTTAATACTGTAGTCAATATTGATGGTTGCTCCGGCGGGAATACTCTGAGAGCAACTGTTATTCCGAATCCCAATATTTACAATTTCGGAACTGCTGAAACTGCAATCACGTTCGGGTAATAAAATGTCGTCAATACTTAGGTCTATTGTTCCGGTAGGTTCTCCTACCCCGGCAGCATACCAGGCGTTTCGGGTTTGAATGTATTCATTGGAGCAAGTGCCGTAAAGGTCTATTGCAGACTGTATTGCTCCCATTCTTGCATCATGATGGTCAGAGAATCGAGTAAGGTAGTTATCCAGATTCTGAAAGGAGATGTCCGTTGCCTTTTCGAAACCGATACCTTCTACATCATAGCCCTGATTGTTATCATTTATTCCTGAATCTCCATCACTCAGTAGGTAATACCAGTAATTCTGTACTCCGGAGTTAAAGTGAACCCATCCATTATCGAAAAACAATCCAAAACCCCAATCGGTACCTAGGTAGGTATCGGGGTGGTTAAATAATGAAGGATTGCGCATGTTTCGGATTCCATTTCCGGTGTTTAAGAAGTCTTCGCCTATTTTCCAGTCCCCTCCGGCAGAGTCGAACTCAAATTCCAGAGCGGCCCCAAATATGTCGCTAAAGCTTTCATTCAGTGCACCAGCTTCTCCCTGGTAGATAAGGTTAGCCGTATACTCAGTAATGCCATGGGCTATTTCGTGGGCTACTACATCCAAGGAAACCAAGGGAGTAGTAGCTGTGCCGTTTCCATCACCATAGGTCATTTCTTGCCCATTCCAGAAAGCATTTACAAAACTGGAATCAAAATGCACATAAGAGAGTAGGGGCGAATCCTGATTATCATAACTCAGATAATTGTACCGGTTTTTAAAATAGGAGTAAACTCGTTCTGCCCCCCAATGCGCATCTCCGGCTACTTCATTGAACTGAGCATTAAAGTTATTCCAGTAATTGTCATCATCTTCAAAATCTACGGCAGTAGCTTTATTGGTGCGATTCTCCATGTTGAAGGTGTAGATGCCACCGCCACTAAGGCTATCGCGTAAAACGTATTTTCCCAAGCTTGGATCGAAGCTCGTATATATAGTTCGAGTGCCCGAATAACGGGTAACGGCTGTGCCCGTGTCGTGAGTGTGAATGCGACTTAAAGCTAAATCTAGTTCACCATTATTAGCGTTGATATAAACCCAATTTCGATCTTCCGGTAAAGCGCTGTGGATGTCGAATTTCCAACACAAGGAATAAGCTTGAGGGTTTTTAGTGAATTGATCATCAGCAAAAATCAGACTCCCTTGAGGACGCATTTTACCTTCCGCCTCCCAACGATATAGATCAGATGGAAAGTACTCCAGAGCTTTCCGAAAAGCTTCATTTTCGTCTAGTTGAGTACTTATCTGTGATTGGAAGCCTTTAATGATTTCTCCATTGGCCATATATACAGCATTGTCGCGGAGGTGCAGGATCAATTCGCCAGCCTCAATTGGAATTCCCTGGTGCAATTGCTGATAATGAAGGTGTGTAGATCCATCCAGACCATGACTTGTTCTTTGGAGGCTCAACTGATCTACAGAAGATAGACCAAGCGTCTGATGATAACGTTGTAGAAAAGCCTGGGCATTTAGCTTTTCAGAACCTGTATACCGATACCAACCTTCAACTTCAAGTTCTAAGAGATCAGAGCTGTTTCCGTTCTGAGCATTTAGGGATATACCACCAAATAGTAGCAATCCCCACAAGAGGAGTCGTGCATTCATAGCGCTGAATTTTAGGGTCCCTCAAGATAATAGCAATAATAGAAACTCATATTGAGCCTCAATATTCATTCTCTATATGCCAAAGACAGATCGAGTTTTATACAATCTTAAAGATCGAAAAGTTGATCTTCTCGTGCGATATTATAGCCGCTTTCTAAAACCTGCTTATAAGCCTCTGAATCAGGATTCCATAAGGGATTTGTATGGTTGAGATGAATGAAATGCACTTTGGCCTTTTCTGATGCGGGCAGGTCTCTCATCAGAGCCATCGTTTCAACCACAAAGGGGTGAGGGATTTCGGCCATATCGCGACCAGGGATTTCTGAAGCATCGTAAAAGGTCCCATCAAGGAAGGCATAATCCACCGTTTTAAGCAGGTCAATAATGCTGTGTTCCCAGAGGTCCCATTTATCAATATCTGGGATGAAGAGTGCTCTTTTATTTTTTCCCTGGATTAGGTATCCCAGGGTTTCGGAGAACTCATCCCGATGAGGTACCGTAAATAGGTGAACTGAACCTGGAATAGTCTCCTCGATAAAGGGGCTATTGTTCGAAGCTTTGATTGCCGTGATGCTTATATTCTGCAGTTCGCTAAGTTGTGACCACGGGCCATTGCTGCGAAGGTAGGCAGCCATCCGAGAGCCACATAGTACCGGTAACTTATGAGTGTTGAGGGCCTCCCTTCCAAAATACATAAGACCGGTGTAGTGCCCAATATGCGCATGTGAGATTAACACACTGCTTGGAATGGGAGGATAAGATGGGGGAATCTTGCGCATTTGAGCCGTAATATTGGGGCTTGCCTCAATTAAGGTCCAACGCATTTCTTCTGGATCAAGCAGAGCCATAGAAACAACATAAGCTCTTGGGGTCCCTGCTTTACAGCATTCTTTTTTACAGGCAATTTGTGGCTTACCAGCATCCTGTGCGGTTCCAAGAATAAGCAGTTTTTGGGCGAATAGTGCAGGAGATACGAATAGCAGAGCGATGGCAAATAGTCTATTCATTCCTTGGGGTATTTAATATGTTTTCCAGCTTCAGCAAGGTTTCGTGCGCTTGTCCCTGATCAAAAACGTCAAGGTAAAACCGTGGTCTTATTTGTAAAATAACTTCATCCTTTTGTTTTTCCAGACTGGCTATTTCACCAAATGTCTGCCAGCTTGATTTACGTTTAATGCGCAATTTGTTCTCGCTACTGTTCAGCTGAACGCTGAAATTAGACTCTGGGAAAGCTTCCCGAACTGCTGGAAATACTTTATCGACTGTAAATTGAGGAATTATGTAGCTCCGCTTGAAGTACTTAAAAATGTCCCCCGGGCTGAGCTTCCGTTTTTGCAAGGGAATGATTGTACTTAAGGTGGTGATTAAGCTAACTGCGGCAATTTTCCAGAAAGGAATGTCATCTCCCATTAGTGGTCCCACTACAAACTCACCTAAAAGGCTTAGCGAAAAGAAAATGAGGAAGAGTGCGAAAAAGGACCGGATCGGATACAAACAGGGAGGCTTTGCGCTAATTTAAGCAATTGCTGAGCCCGGCCAGACTGATGGACTGATGAAATAGCGGTTTTGCTCTTGCCAAAAACCGTTTTCCAAAGCATAAGCAGCAATCATCTGGGGGCGATCAATCCTTTCCATTTCCATTTCCAGGGTCTGCAGGATTTCATGATGATCGAGCATTCTTTCATTTTCTGATAGTATTTCCGGGCCGATCCAGTGCGGTTTCTTTAAAACTCTAAAATGCTTGTCTGCCATAAGCTCAGAATTTTTGAAATCACCAAGCGGCAAGTAGAAATGACATTGGGCTTTGGCATTTGCATTTTCGGGTAAAACGATTTCCTTTCCCAAGGGATAAAAGAGCTGTCCCTTTAGGAATAAGCGAGATTCTAGTTCTCCAAAGTCCTCTCGAATTATAGGATGCTTGGCCAGAGGCAATTGGGCCTCTTTTAGTTTTACCATCTTACGGCCTAAGTAATCTCTTTTACTAGGTCCTAAAAAATTATTATGACTACCTGTTTTGCCTATCTGCAGATAATATTTGAGGGCCACTTCCCAGTGCATTTTTTTATTATGTACTCGATCAATCAGCACAAGATCCAACTCCCCTTTGGTAACTTTTCCTTCTACTAGTTGAAGGTTATGAGCGAGGACTTCATAACGGGAGTCGCGTTTCAAAATGAAAACCAAGAGTTGTTCGAAGTAACGCCCCATCGGCATCGAGCCAAGCATTTCGAAATGCTCATCAATCATTGCACTGTTCTTTTCCAACTCATAGAGGAGCTTCAGGATATCCTGCTCATGCTGCTCATCAAGGAAGTAGGAAACAGATTCCGAAAGCTCGAGGAAAGACGGCACCTTTAGCGCCCACCAGATACGTTGAAGATGAATATTCCGGATCACTCCCCGAAAATAAGCCACCCGATTTTAAGATGGATTATTCTTTCTACCTAAGGGTAAAAAGGGGCTTTGCCATTCTCTCCAGACTGCCAGGCTGCGAATAACTACTACCAGACTGATAGATATAAGTGCGTTAAGAGCAGGATTTATTCCCCAAATACTACCTAGCCAGTATAGTATTGCACCGGCTAAAGAAGCCAGTGCATAAATCTCCTTGCGGAAGATTAATGGAACCTGATTGGTTAATACATCGCGAATAACTCCTCCGAAAACAGCAGATACCATCGCAAGGATGATGGCAATAGGGACGCTTAAATCCGCAATCAATGCCTTTTGTAAACCCAGAATACTGAATAGACCCAGACCTATCGAGTCGAAAATGAATAGACTGCGCCTCATTCTACTTAGCAAAGGGTAGAACAGGAAACAGAGGGCCATCGCAATTATGATTACCATGATGTATTCCGGATTTAACATCCAACTTACTGGAGTCGACCCCATGAGAACATCGCGGGTAGTGCCCCCTCCTAAGGCCGTTACAAAGCCAATAATGAAAGTGCCAATAAGATCAAACTTGCGTTCGACGGCCGCAATTATTCCGGATATCGCAAAAACCAGGGTACCTAATAAGTCTAAAAAGTAGAGGAGATCGTTGAGGGGCATTCAGCGAAATTAGCAATTCAATGGCTTGTACTTATTGTGGACGCTCTCTCGCCACGACCTTTATAGTTGATTGGGCTGAATTCCCTTTTTCATCCATGATAAGCAGTCTATGCGGGCCGGCCTCCAAGGAAGCTTCAATCCGATGATTATACTGTGTACTACCGATGTATTTTTCATCGACATACCAAAAGATTTCCGCCTCTGGAGACCTATGCCCTGCTTCGAGAATAACCGGTCCGAGCGAACCTTCAAAGTCGCGAGTCCTTTGTACCACCTCAAAGCGCTCGGGGTAGATAAACTCCAGACTTGATTCTAGAGTAGCCTGGCAAGCTGGATCCCATTCTGGAGGAGCCTTATAATTGAATTCCGATTTTTGAGCATACCAGGCCATCGCCGGACTAAGGATCATCCAACTGCTATCCTTTACTCCAAAATCGGCACAGTTTTGATGAATGCGCTGGTTGGAGTTATTAAGCAGGATGGGCTGGCAATAGAAACAAGATTTTAAGGTGCTTTTTGAGATATGTAGAGTTTCTCGATAGCGACAATGATCTCCAGCCAGATATCCGCTTTCCTTGCAGAGTTCCTTGGGATATTGCCAATCATAGGGCGCTTTAAAGAACGAAGATGCTGGTAGATAGTCCATAATTCGAAAGAGCAGGGGGGCAGAAGTTTCAACTCCAATTACACCGGGCCTGCCTTCGTAATTTGCATTGCCTGTCCAACAAACTACTAACCATCTTCCGTCGGTGCCAACCGCCCAGGCATCACGAAAACCATAGGAGGTACCGGTTTTCCAGGCGATACGTCGGCTATTTCCCCACTGCTTCCAAAATTCGGGACGAGTAAGCCCCTCCATTATTTGAAGGGTCGCATACACGGCGGCAGGATCTGTTTGAGGTATGGTGCCCAGGTAGGATGATCTGCCGAGGGCGTCTTTAATGGTGTCTTCGCTTCGACCCTGCATAGCCCAAATCCAACGACGGTAAAGATGCGCTATGCTTTCGGCCTTAACTTCTGCTCCGCCAAGAATTAAGGACAGGCCATAATGATCCGGATCAGGGTGGAGCTCAGTGAGACCATAAGCCCGCAACCGATGCAAAAAGATGGGCACTCCCATATCCCTTAAGACTCGTGCAGCAGGAACGTTTAATGATTGTTGAAGGGCATTTGTTAAGCTGGTTGCTCCACGATAGCGCTGATCGAAATTGTGAGGAGTGAAGTCACCAAACCTAGTGGGGATATCCGGCACTAATGCCTTGGGTGAAAGACTGCCTTTGGCCATGGCGTCTGCATAAAGGAAGGGTTTTAAGATGCTACCGGAGCTTCGCGCCTCTTGTAGCATGTTGTATTCGCCCCCATCAGCATTCTTATTTAGGGTATTTCCGACATAGGCCTTGATACTGCCATCGTTTAAGTCCATAACCAGCGCTGCTGCATTATGAACTTCATTTCCTCTCCAGGAATTGAGGTGAAGATTAACCAACTCCTGGATATGACTTTGCCAAATCGGATTCAGCGTGCTGCGCAATCTTTTTTCCGGAAGTTCCTTGGCTTGATACTCAGTCAGGTGATGAGCAAGATCCGGCAAGGCCTTTGGTTCCAGTGGTAGTTCCTCTAAAATTGAAAGTCGATACGTGAGTGAGTCAATGAGCTCGTTCTCCAATAGTTTTGCAAGGAGACGATCTCTTTTAAGCTTAAAGGATTCTCGATTTCTTCCTGGGTAAATAATGCCCGGTGCATTGGGAAGGACCGCAAGTGCAGCGCTTTCCGCCCATGATAATTGATGAGCCGCTAATCCAAAATAGCGCCAGGCCGCGGCATCTAATCCCACCACATTACCTCCAAATGGAGCCTGGCTGCAGTATATAGACAGTATTTCCGATTTGCTGTATCGCAACTCTAACCGCATCGCGCGAAGGATTTCAGTCAGTTTTTCCCAATAGGTTCGTGGAGGATTAGATCGTGCGAGTCGAATACACTGCATACTAATTGTAGAACCACCCGAAACGATTTCTCCGGCTCGCCAGTTTTGTCTTAAAGCTCTAAACAGGGCCAGTGGATCAAAACCAGGGTGATAATAGAAATTCTCATCCTCGAACTGGGTGATGCATTTTTTAAATCGCCAGGGTATGGAGTCTGCTGGCGGAAAGCGCCATTGTTCGTCCCTGGCAATTCGGGCCCCTAAGAGTTGACCATTTTCGGCTTCAGTAACGGTGCTGTAGGGGCGATCGAAAAGGGGTTCGGGAAGGGAGAACCACCACCAAACTATTAGAATACCGAAAAGTAATAGACTTACTCTTCGAACTACTAGTCTAGGACGACTTCTACCCATTGACCTTTATTGTTGGCATAAATGGTACCATCATACATTGCTTCAACTGCAGTTGGCGGGAGATACCATTTTCCGGGGTAACTTGCCGTAAGTTCAACTCTAATCGTCATTTTGGCATTACGGTATCCGTTGTAGTAGGAAAGTACTCTGTCATCTCGAATATCCTGATAGTCTAAATTCGCCACTTCCTCACTGCCACCCGCAAGAACTCTACTATTGCTAATCTCCCAGCCACTTGGAAAGATTTGAGTCAATGCGAGGTTTTCAAAATCCTTGGAAATGCTGTTTCGGCTTAGCTGTACTTCAGCGATGATCGGTGCACCTATTTTGAGTCTGGACGGGTCCAAATCCTTTCCAGACTGATCCGTATAACGCACCTTCATACTAATTCGATTGCTCGAAGCTTCTTCACTTCCATATACAGGCAAGCCTTCACGAACTACGTTTACATAAAGCGGGCTTCCATTTGTAGACTCAACCTCAATCTTCTGGCTTTTAAAATTGCTTTCTTCCCACCTATATACGCTTAGGTCGGAGTTCACATTCTGAGTTTTACCATTTACGGTAATTTTTGCCTTTAGGCCTCTGCTTCCTTCCTCAAAGACATTGCTCAATGCTTGTAGTGAGTAGGCCAGGGTCTGAGTGCTGTGCCAACTGCTTGCCAGACTTTCGGCTAAATCCTGAGCTAGGTTTAGGGCTTCAGTTTTATTGCCGATTTCATTAAAGGTTTCCATTTGCATGGCAATATCCCGAGTTGAGCTTCCGAAGCTGTAGTAATAGTACCTCTCTTCGGGATCACTAAAGCTTGCTGATATCAACTCTCTTGCAGCCTGATTTTCACCGATAACCGCATAAGCACATGCAAGCCTGTAGGCTGCGGCTTTACTGATGTCTTTTCTGCTTCGTAACCTCGTCATGGCGCCCATTTCCGCTTCGCCGGCTAAGGCAAGAACATAAAGGCGATAGGCCTGATTAAGATCATTATTGTCTCGGTAATAGTCGATGGAACTTTGCCAATCCCGGGCCTCCTTGCGGGCAAACCGAAGATAGGATTCCTTCATCCCAACCGGTAGATTGTAGCCTGCTTTCTCGGCAGAAACTAAGAAGTGTCCCACATATGTGCTAGACCAGTAATCAGCATAGCTACGTCCAGGCCAATACATAAACCCGCCATTACTCAATTGCATGGTGCGTAGTTTACTAAGACCGGCATTAATGTTTGAACGAATTTCTGCCTTTTGATCAGAGTCCAGTTTCACCCACTTATCGAGATTCAACTGGCTAAAAACCTTAGAGGTGGTCTGTTCTAAACATCCATGCGGATATTGAATGAGATACTTGAGGTTTTTGGCAAGATTGATTTTAGGGAGACTGCTCAA
This sequence comes from Croceimicrobium sp., assembly GCA_965279135.1. Taxonomy (GTDB): domain Bacteria; phylum Bacteroidota; class Bacteroidia; order Flavobacteriales; family Schleiferiaceae; genus Croceimicrobium. Next base: position 3,217,053 of record OZ257133.1, read on the forward strand.
CTCAATCGAAAGGTTATTGCTACCCTGAATTCCAAAGGGATCGGCCTGATAGGTGATTGCTTCACCATCACTTACCGCGCTATGGATTTTTTGCTGCTGCAGCATTGGGCTTCTCACAGCAATTTCGATTTCTTCATAGCTGGTTTCCTTTCCAGCACTTGCTGTTACCTTGACTTTTGCCTTGCCCAGTGAACGAGGAACCTTTGCCTTGAAGTAAACCGTTTGCTGACCCTCTTTGCTAAAGCTGATTTTCTTGCTTTTATCAAGGAGATTAAGTTTACCACTGGCTTCAAGCTTAAGGCTTACATCCTTAATGTCTTTCTTCATCGCGAAGACTGTTACCGGGATCAGCACTTCTTCTTCAGGACCTAAAACTCGCGGAAGGGTCAGTTGGACCATTAAAGGTTGTTTGACCCTGATATTCGTGTCTGCTGAACCATAGGCGTCCTGATCATTTGCAGCGACTACCATAACCCGAACATTTCCCAGATAGTTGGTCATTTTCAAATCATGGCTGGCTTCATCACCAGAGCCTAGTTTAAAAGGTCCCAGATGTCGGACCACTGGTATAAAACGGTCTGCGTCTTCTTCGTTTCTATCAAGCAGGGCAGCATCTCCACCCACTGATAGCATTTTGGCAATTTCTCCGCTGTAACCTCCTATTACAAGATCATACAGGTCCCATGTCCTTATTCCAAGGGCCACCTTGCTGTAAAACTGACTCCATGGATCAGGGGTTTTAAAGTTGTTTAGACCTAAAAGTCCTTCATCCACTATAGCCAAAGTATACTCCATTGGTACGCCCTTAGCTTCTTTAACCTTTATGGTATAATTTGAATTCGGACGTATTTCTGCCGGAGCCTCAATTATGGGTTTAAGATGGCTGGCGGGGTCTTCTACCATGATCGGGATTATTCCATAAAGTCGAAGCGGTAGGTCATTTCCCTTGATGCTGTGGGGCTGTAAAATCATAGCATGAGCATAGCAGTTTGGAGCCATTTCGCCGGTGATTTTAAGCTCGTGGACCGTACTTCCTTTTTGGGTATTAAGCACGGTTTGACTTATTTGCCCATTACCATTTTCATAACTGAGGATTAGTTTCCCACCTTCAGAACTTGGTACGCTGATCTTGGCCGTTTCTCCAACCTCATACTTTTCTTTATCAGTCTGCACATTCAGCACACTCACTGATTCACCTCCCGCTCGGCTGCTACGATCACGTCCGTATGCCCAGTCAACATAAGCCATGGAGGAGCTTTTATGCCCACTGGCAATATCTTCAACAACAATGAGTAAGCGACCCCAGTGGTTGTCTGGGATATTTAAGTTGTATTGTCCTCTTCCATCTTTGAGCTCAACTACCGTTGATGAAATTTGAGTGCTGGATTGATTATTTAGATAGGTGGCGCGACCATTCTGAGCTGACCACCACCAAGACCAGGTCACTTTGTAAATGTTTACTCGCACACTTCCACTATTGGCCTTACCAGAAGGGTCCACTCTAACCAATCCAACAGAATGGTCTTTTTCCGTTTCCAAATAGCCATACCTATTGGTTTCGGGAAGCTTAATACCCACGAAATGACTAAAGGGAGCCAAGTCTAAACTGGTGCTGTTTATACTGAAGCGCCCTCCAGGTTCAAATACCTTGGTTCCAATATTGAGTCGCAGCATCCCCGGACTGCGTTTCAAATAACCGAGGTCGCTGTAAACATCCGCCTTCCCTGTGGCGTCCAGGGATCCTTCAAAAATCTCAGCATCAAAAATCTCGGGCACTGATCGGGTTTCATCGTAGAAATCAAACTCGGGAAAGGATTCTTTAAAGGCACCTGAGTTTCTGGAGATTGATCCGCGCATTTGCGCCTCTAGTCCTGCTGCGCTGGCCCCGGTTAGCCATTCTGCACTTAGCTTAATATGGGTGTCGCCTCTCTGACTACCATCAATATAGTCCCCCGGAGATTCTACACTGATATCCAGGCGATTGGGCTGAATTGTTTCAATCGGGATGGATTTGTAAAAGTTCTTTCCCCCAACAGAAATTTGCGCACTATAAGTACCTGTAATTCCTTCTTTATTGGTGGGAATCGGAAATGTGAAAATTTGGTTTTCAGAACGACTTTGCAGGCTGCGATATACTTCCTGGCCACGTGGGTCGTCAAGAGTTAGTACGATGGGATGGTTCTCAGGCAATGGGTTTGCATTGTCGTTCAAAATAAAATCAACGAATACCGTGTCCCCTGGTCGCCATATTCCCCTTTCGGTATAGATCATTCCCTCAAGCCCATCACTAATATCTCTTCCTCCCACCGCAAAGCTGGAAACGGACAAGCTTCCGCTATTTTCAAGTTTAAGATAGGCGCGCTCTTTGCCATTTTCGGCAACCGCTAGAAATGGTCTGGTGTCTAATTCTATTTTGCCATAACCTTGACCATCGGTGGTGAGTTGATCAATGAGTTGCCCTTGGTAATTATAGAACTTCACTGCTATACCACTAAGCGCTTTAGTAGTGCTAATGCTTTGGGCAAATGCATACCAGGACTTATCCGCACCTTTAACCACGAGACCGATGTCTGAGGCTAATATGTTTCGTTCTTGTCGGCGGTCTTTATTGTAATAGGTGATATGGCATGGGTTATCGCGTTCACGATAATCAAAACCAGGTCGATACCAGTATTCATAGTAATCTTCATCGAAAGATTCTTCTTCCTCTTCCCAATTAACCGTTTCCAGGCTTTGTAATTCATTATTCTCATCTCCTTCGCAGGGGTAAAGAGAATAGCTTTTCCGAAAGCCCAGTTCCATTCGATAAAGAGCTCCGGGTTCCCTAGATATGATTTTATCCAAATCGATAGAGAAGGTATTCCAATTAAGAGGGTTTATGCCGTTTAAATCGAGTTCAATCCGTTCCTGGTGGATGGGTCTGGATACGCGGCGTAGTTCTCTTCTACTATTCAGGCTATTTACCTGCAGAAACTGATGTACGTTGTCGGTAAAAACCTTATAGATTTTCACATCAACGGCCTTTAAGCTCACTGCTTGAAATGGAATTTCGACTGATCCAGAAGTGGGTACTATAGTACCATTTGTAATAAAGCTGATTTCTGGTTTTCGAGCCTGAAAATTAACCTGACTAACAAACTCTGCTGGAAAGGAGTAACCCAGAATGTTTTTAAGTCCCGGATAGACTTTCAGACTCACATTTCCCGATAATCGCGTGCTGGGATAAAGATGAACTTCCGAACCGGAAATCTCAATGGAAGGAACATCTTTACCTCCCAATTGAAACATGCCGGCAGTGCTTTGGCTCTCACTTAAAGGGTCGGAAAAGAAGATGGACACCTTTTGTACGGGTGTTTGCTGAACGTAAACTCCAACCACCTCAAAATCGGATAAGCTAGGCATTCTTAGTTCTGCAAGGTCTTTCCCTCCTTGGCTTAATTCTATTTGATAAGCCTCCTCCTTGCGCTCTAACGAGTCGATAGTAAAAGTCCAACGATGGTCATCAGTCTTAGCCCAGGTAATAAGCTTAGGGTCGACGGGTGTAAATTTGAGAAGCTCTTGTAGTTCTTCGTTATTGCTTAAATCAGAAGTGGCAATTTCCCCTCTAATTTGATTCCAGATTAAGTCTCGTTTTTCTAATGCCTGGATTTTGTAGTTCAGGAGGCTAAAGGACTGCTCGATGGCCTGAAACAGAAATTCAAAATTCTGAAATTCGGAACTCACGGTAGTAAGTGCTCCCAGATTGAAATCTGCTTCATAGGCTTGTCCTCCTTCTAAAGGCTCATCTGGGATAAATCGAATGCGATTACTACTCTCCCAAACCGTTCTCCCGCTAATGCTTGGATTAAAATCAAAGATTTCGGCTTCAATAGGGGTTCCAGGCTCTACCCCTGGGTTCAAATCTTGAGCTAAATGCACCTCGATTTCGGAATAGGCGGATATCAGTCCGGAAGAATGGGCTAGAATATAGTCTGAGAATCCCGGGTCGTTCTCGGGAATTTCCGGTTTGTTATCACAGGAGACAACAGCGAATAAAGCGAACATGCCAAGAATGCAGAGGCGCAAGCTCATAAGGGTATAATTTAAGGTTTGAAAAAAGGACCCTTACAAGTTAAGTCATTGCCACTTAAGCACAAGTGCTTACAATCAATTCTCTTGACTAATAAGATGTTCCAGTTCCCTTCGTTCCCAATCTAATAAGGCACTATTGTTTTGAAGTAGATCCTCAAAAAAGAGTTTATAGTGCCGAGTCATTTCTTTAAGCCTTTCGGCTGATGGATCATCAACAAGACTCCTTTTAAAACTATCTAAACGGAAGTCTTCTCTGAAATATTGGAGACCTCGGTCTGTACTAGCGTTGTTTTTATTCATTTTAAAACTGAGGCCCTGTATTACGAGTTCCGACTTAAATTTTCGGTAGTACACTTCATCTACGGTGAATGAAATGTGAATAGGGCGGTCTCCCTTATATTCTCCCAAAAGGTAGCTAGCTACACTTTCCCAATTTTCCTCGTAGATATCAGGATCTACCTTTTCAAACTGAAAGGGCTTCAGCCCTAAAGAGTTAAAAACGGGCTTTTGAAATTCCCCAAAAACCAGGAAATCAATATTCAGGACCAGAACATCTTCGCGGATACCCAATACATCTTGAAGCATCCATAAAGGGTAACTATCATTATCGCCCTGGGTAAGAAGAATCCCATTTGGCTCTACCGACATTAAAAGATTGTAAGCAAAATCCATCCAATTGGCATTATACGCCTTCTGTTTAAACCATCGTAAGTTGGCTTCCTTACGCAAATGCTTATTGTGAGTGCTTATACTGTAGGTGACCACCGAGGCGAGCAAGCCTGGAAAGTTGGGGTTCATTTCATAAGCTTTTAATAGATGTTTTCCCGATTGGGAATCTACACCACCTGTTGAGCCTTTGGTAAAATGATAAACAAAGCTTCCGGGAATTTCTTTTTCCATCAGCGAGATAATCTCCGTTCCAAAGCGGAGATTGGGACCAAGGTTTACGAAGTCAGCACTCCAATTAGCCTTTCCCTGAACATTGCGACAGGCCCGGTAATAATTCCACCAAGCCATTTCATCTTTAGGGTTTTCCTCCAGATTTTGCCACCATAGGTCGGCCTGCAGAATGTAGTAGTCCAGGCTCTTACTTTCCGTTGCAAAGGACACTTGCGCTTCAGCAACCTGTGATTCCTGGGCACTTAAATGGGAAAGGCTGAGGAAGACTAATGAGATTAGGGAGAATATACGCATGCAAACAGATACTATTGGCGAAAATGGCGATAAAGCACTTCAGTTTTAGGGCTGAAATGCTCATTGATAGGCTGTAGACTTTTAACCCTTTCTAATCGAAACTCTCGATTTTCCTGTCTCTTGTTACAGTAGGCTAGCAATATCCATCCTTCGACGGTGAAGTATAGCGCCAAAGGATCGATTATTCTTTCGCTATATAAACCCTGACCATTGAGATAGCGTAATTCAGCTTTTTGAAAATCGCGGATTAGCACTTCGATTAAGGGCAAATGTGGATTCACGATAATATTCGGTTTTTACAAGCGCTTAGGTCTGCTTCCAAATGGCTAATAAACTGATAGCGATGCTTGGCAGAGACACTACTGATGAGGTTGGCTTTGCGCACCAGCCTTTGATACCAGAGCAGGGTTTTTTCGTTAAGGCCGGGATGGTCCGAAACCAAGGTGTGAAAGGTGAGGTGTCCTATATAGCTGATCTTATGCGGCCCGATAAGAGCCAGGGCCCCATTTCCCGTGAGTTCAATATCACTTTCATAAAGTTTGTAATTGTCCTTTTCTGCTGGCTCAGGTACCCGGTTAATGACCTTGGTTCCTTTTTCCGCCATAGTATTCAAATCACGAAGCATGCTCTGTAGGTCCTCAAACAAGCCTTCATTTACTTCTTTTGATCTGATGTGGCCGGCATTGTTGTAAAATTCGATTTGCCGCAAGGTGCTGTCCATAGTATTGGTAGTCCAAAGTTCAATGGAAGGTATCCTGCAGTAGGCATTGTATATGGCTTTTCCTTTTTCCAGGAATCGATCTGGAATAAGGTCCGGTTCAAATACTTTGGTCTGTAATTCCTCTACCTCTAGTATAGAATGCATCCAATAGAACATCTTGAAGGCGGCAATTTGAGGATGGCCCAGATTGAAGAAGATGGGAATATCCAGGCATGAGTAATAGAGCTGAGCTCCAGGAAATGCATCAAGGCGTAAAAGATTTTCTAAAAGAAGGTCTAAGTATTCTTCAAAACTTTCCAAACTCGGCTGAAGATCTTGAAAGCTAAAATGAGCGTTCTGCTGGTTAGGATCGGTTAAGCCATCCAGGCTTAAATTAAAGTTGCGCGCCAAATGCAGAGATTCCTCCAGACTAAAGGCGGTTTTACCATTTATCCTTCGATAGGCCGAATCAAGACTAATATTTAAGGTGTCCGAGAGGACTGGGGCTAAGGACTGACCTTTAGGCAAGACTTCCTGGAGCCTTTGGATAAAGGTGTTTTGCAGATCACGGTTCTCAGTCATGCTTTAAAGATATGCAGATATCGCAATTCATCCATTTGGTTTTTGCGAAAATCGCAATTACGCCTCAATCGATTCCGACTTTCCAAACAGGGAATGAAGCTCCTTCCCTTAGATCTTAAGTTTCGGCGAAATCTGCGAGGTGGGCTGTAAGTCCCGCGCAGAGCCGTTTCCCCAGGGTGTTATGCGTGCATAATTTTGAACTGTAAATCAATAAACATTCGAATTATGAAAAGAGTAGTTTTTGGTCTGATCGCGATTATCGGACTTATGAGTTCAAACCTCACAGCACAGTCTAATAGCATGTCCGGATATAAGAGTATTGCCATAATAAGTGTAGACGCCACTGGAATAACACTGGACAATGTAGCAATGGCCAACCTGATTCGATTTGAATTAGAGAAGGTTCAAAAATTCGAAGTACTTGACAAGTACGACGTTCAATCAAAACTAAAGCAAGGCCAAATCAACCCCAATGATGCCTTTGGAAAATCAGCATTAATTGACATTGGAAGGAAGATAGAGGCTGATTATATGCTAAGCGGATCGGTTCAGAAATATGGCTCCAAGATCATTTTTATTCTTCGCTTAGTAGACGTCCAAAAAGAGCGTATCACCAAATCCGATGTCAAGGAATACATCTACGACGATGAGTATTTACAATTAATGTCCAGAGTTTCTTTGGCTTCATTACTCGATCTTCCAATCGACCCGGATTTAAAAGGGAAACTGACTAATGTAGACATCCCGGTTATCACAGAAGGACAAACCCTTCGACTTAATGGTCCTCGCTTCGGAATGCAGTATTTCAGTGGTAAGTTGGCTAGAAGATTAGAAGCTCCGGAATCGCAAGGCGGCTATGCATCAAATGCTTTTTCCACTGTATTCGCGTATCAACATGAAGTTCAATATGTAAGCTCCGGGAAGTTTCAGGCTCTGTTAGAGATTATTCCCGCCATTAATGGTATTGAAACCAAATATGTGAGTCCTACTTTAACCCTGTTAAACGGATTCCGTTACGGCGGTTGGGAGTTAGGCTTTGGTCCGGTATTTCGATTTAATCGAACCGCTTATGGTTATTACGATGAAAATGGTCTGTGGCAGTTGGAAGTACCAGAGGGCAGCGAGCACTTACGAGAATTAAACATCGATCGACGTGGTGATCTGGGCCTTACAACCGGATTAATTGTAGCAGTTGGTAAGACTTTTAGATCTGGCCACATCAACTTCCCCGTCAATTTCTACTATTCACAGATACCTTCTTTTGATTCCCATGTAGTGGGAGTAATGCTCGGATTTAATATCGCTCGCTCACGCAAGTAAGGATATTGCTTGATTGGTTGTTTCGCAATGCAGGCGGCACTTCTCATTCTTTTGAGGTGCCGCTTTTTTTATGCCTTCACCATTTTCAAAGCATAGACCATTGGGATCATGCCTTCCAACCCCGAAATTTGATAACGTCTGTCCCCTACAAGCCTCATGTTTTTAAAGCAGTTGTAAGGTGAGAAATCATATTCCTGAAAAGATTCTAGTTTCAGCCCCGTCTTTAATAGAGCGGTAATTACTTCTCCTAAATCATGATTCCAACTCGCGGTGCGGTACTCTAAATTGGCATCTCGGTCGGCATAGGTGCCGGTTTCAATTTCTTCTATTCTTTCACGATTGAAATAGGAATAATCAATTTTAGTGAAGTCGGAGTTGTGCATCCATATCACCGGATGAAACTCAGCAAATACAAATTGTCCTCCTGGTTTCAAGTAATGATGGATTAGATGCGCCCAACGATCCATATTAGGCAGCCAGCCTATAGTTCCATAAGAGCTAAATACGAGGTCAAACTTTTTCTTCAGGTGTTGGGGGAGACTGTATATATCCGAGTCAATAAATTCGGCCTTTAAATTCAATTCGACCGATAAGTTTCGCGCTGTTTTGATGGCTGTATCTGAAAGATCTACACCGGTACAATTTGCTCCTAAACGGGCCATGCTTAAGGTATCCTGCCCAAAATGGCATTGTAAATGAAGAACATCCTTGCCCTCTATATCACCCAGAAGAGGCATCTCTATTTCACTTAGAGAATTCCAGCCTTCTCGAAAAGCTTCCATTTGGTAGAAATCTGAATGTAAATGACTTTCCACTTTGGCATTCCAGGCTTCTTTGTTCCAGTTTAGGTAGTCCTTTGATTCCATTCATTAGGATTATTTGAACAAGGTATAAATTCAAGGCACAAAAAAACCCTTCCCGGTAAGGGGAAGGGCTCTGTTATAATTCAGATAGGTCTTTATTTAAGAACTACTTTCTGAGTTGCAGTCATACCTTCATCATTGCTAACGTTTACGATGTAAACACCGGCATTAAGGTCTTGTGCATTCCACTCAACTTTATCTTGAACACCGTTCATTTCAGCCACTACTGATCCAGTAAGGTTGTACACTTTTACATTGTATACTCCTTCTGGTAATTCAATAGTAGTGCTACCGCTGAATGGATTAGGGTAAACGTTAAGGGATACCTCTCTGTTTTCATTAAGACCAACGTTAACGCCACAATCTTCCCATGGAGCAAGATTAACAATGGCATTACCATTTGTACGCTGGATAAAACGGTTGAAATCTCCGGTACCACTAGGCTCTAAACAGGTAGTATCAGTAGCATTTACAAAACTCTCTTCGACCTCATTTCCGCTGCCATCTTCTACCATGTACTTGAACGCAAAACGTCCAGGGCACATTTGGCTAACAGTAGTTTCGAAGACTCCAGCTTGAGTAGAAGAAGCGGTTAATTCGATCTTACCGTCTTGCCATTGTGGATCGGTGAAGTTTCCGATTACATATACCTTCACAAAGCTAGAAGGACCATTGGTCATGTCAACCTGGAAAGTTACATCTGCGGGTGGAGGAAGAGGAGTACAAGCGCCTGCAGGTAATCCAAAACAGCGTGGAGCAATAGTAGTATCCTTGTTAAAGTTTACCACATTGTTGCTTCCTGGCTCCCAGCTAGTATTACCACCAGAGATGATACGAGCCTTGTACTGGAATTCCGGAGCAATTGCACGTACAGTAATATCATAAACTAAGTCACCGTCAGAATCCGACAAGAAGTCTCCTCCTGCCCATCCATTGAATGGACCAGCGATATCAACAGAATCAGTCATTGGGTCGAAATCACAAAGTGCACCACTCATATCAACCTGTAAGGTTAAATCAAAAGTGTCAGGAACAAAGCAAGGACCGCACTGTGCATAGCATAATGGACCAAATACGGTGTCTGCATTAACGATTAGTTGACGGTTGTTATTCACTGCACATGCAGATGGAACAGACTCATCAGAACCCCATGCCGCACCATTTAAGAACTTGAAGTTCATGGTGTCTGTGGTGTTAATGTAGGCAATGTGGCGATAGATAGAATCGTTAAGCACATCGTACAATAAAGTAGTACCAGGAGACCATCCTTGGAAATCACCAGCAACTGAAACAGTGTCGGCAATGCCAGAGGTAAGGCTCATGTCTAATACAATTGATACGGCTGATTGCCCACTAGGAGCTGCTCCTCCGAACATGATAGCAGGTAGGGTAACATCACCGGTAATTTGAGCCCAACGGTTACTATTACCTCCGTTGAATCCAAGTCCAGCACTTACCTGAGATGCAGCAGGAACACCTTCTTCATCTCCCCAAGCGTTTCCGTTAAGGAATTTGAACTGATACAATCCATCAGGGATGGATACGGTTACTTCGTAAATGTTAGAGGTACCTACCTGACTTAATGAGGTCGCTGCAGGATCCCAGTTTCCGGCTGCACCAGCCGCCATTTGAAAGTCACCGGCAACATGAATGCCGTTAGCACTAATGGTCTGACCCGTCATGTCTACCTGGAAGGTGACATTCCTATTTTGAGCCCAGGCCGCACCGGCCAACAACATCGCCAATGCCAGTGTGTAGATTTTCTTCATAGTTTAAAATTTAAGTTCCGATTTAGTAAGTGTAAGTTTTACATTTAATAGGGCAAATAAACAAAAAAAAAATTTCTATGCCCTAATATTGCGTGCAAGTTAAATCCACTCTAAGAAATGAAAGCTGCTGAAAATCATGTTTTAGTATTTTTTATCGCCTTATTATTATGTTTTCCCTTAGGGGCTCAAAACCAGTTCTTTCCCCCCAATTGGTTTTTGGATACAGAGCATAAGGAGCTTCATCTGCTGGTATACAACCCAGACGGTTTTGGATCGACACCTAAGGTTGCTCTGGATCAGGATCTTGATTTTCGCTGGTCATTTGTGAATCCAGAGCGTCCAAATGAGAATTACCTCAGCATAGATTTAGATCTCAGCCAATTAAAAGGAGATCAAATCGAGATTGAGATAAATGGAGTCGGACATAAGTACAAATTCGAAGCAGCACATAAACACCAGCCTCAGGTTCTCAATCCCTCCGATGCGATCTATTTGATTACCGCTGATCGCTTTGTGAATGGTGATGCCAAGAATGATAGTCTACCAGGAATGAATGAAGCCAAGTATGGAAGAGAACATGACTTTGGCAGACATGGTGGAGATATTCAGGGGATCATAGACAGATTGGATTATATCCAGGAAATGGGTTTTACCGCAACCTGGGCTTCACCGTTGCTTACCAATGATGAGTTTAAAGAGAGTTATCATGGTTATGCTATTACCGACCACTATGAGATTGATCCTCGCTTAGGGGATTTGGACCTCTATGCTGAATACGTTGATAAATCGCATAAAAGGGGTATGAAAGTTATAATGGACGTGGTTTACAATCATGTCGGCTCTCAGCATCTTTTTCATCTAAATCCACCGGACTCCTCCTTCTTTCATTTCGATATGATGCACACCCGCAGTAATTTTCGTGCGGTAAATGTGATGGACCCTCATGTTTCGGAAGCAGATAAAAAGCAGTTTACAGACGGATGGTTCGATAATCATATGCCGGATGTAAATCAGAGGCAAGAGCATTTTTCTGAGTTCTTAATTCAGAATTCCATTTGGTGGATTTTGAAGTTTGGCATTGACGCTTTTCGAATCGACACCTATGCCTATCCTGATCAGGCTTTTATGGCTAAACTAGCCCATCGCATCAAAAAAGAAAGACCTGATTTCTTCCTTTTTGGAGAGATTTGGGTTCACCACCCAGAAATACAATCCTATTTCATTGGTGGTAATCCATATAATTCTAATGATTCCAAATTAGACGCCGTAACTGACTTTCAGTTTCGCTATGCCTTGAAAGAAAGCCTGGAGCGCACTCAATCCTGGAATGAGGGTATTGCAAAGCTCTACTATCGACTTGCGGCAGATTACCTTTATGATAAGCCTGAGAACTTGGTCACTTTTATCGACAATCATGACGAGCCGCGAATTTTCGGAGAATTTCATGGAGATCTTCGTCGTCTCAAAGCGGCTCTCGGTGTTTTATACACCATGCGAGGTATACCCTGTACTTATTACGGCACCGAAATACTAATGAAGGAGACTAAGCATCACGGTGTAATTCGTCAGGATTTTCCTGGAGGCTTTGAAGGTGATACTCTAAACAAATTTGATCCTGAGGTCCTAGAAGGGGAGGAAGCAGAGATCAATCGCTACATGAGAAAACTTTTAGCCTGGAGGGCCGAAAGCGAGGCGATTGCCAATGGCACATTCTTGCATTTTGTTCCGCAGTACGACGTCTACGTTTATTTTCGGATCAGCGAGGGTGAAACGGTAATGGTTGTACTTAACACGCACCCCGATCAAAACCGAACGGTAGATCTAAATCGGTTTAGAGAAGCCTGGACCGTTAATGGAGGCGGTACAGACGTAATAACAGGGGAAGAAGCTCCGGTAGATCAGCTGGAGATGGCACCAATGTCGGTGCGCATCTTCAGCCGAAAACGTTAATTCAGTGCCTAAGAATTAGCTAGTTTTTTCGCTTCGTTCCAAAGGGGCTCTTTAATTCTTAGGGTGAGTAATGCAGCAATGAAAAACAATACTCCTCCTATCCCGAGGTAGTTGATCGCGTAATCATTAAAGAAGGCATGTACAATTGGCCCTCCAATTAAGGAGTTAATGATTTGCGGAATAACAATAAAGAAGTTAAAGATTCCAATGAACACCCCCATCTTGGCCGGTGGTAAGGAGTCTATTAGCAAGGCGTAGGGCATAGAAAGAATACTGGCCCAGGCCAAACCTACACCCACCATTGAGATAAGTAAATAGTTGGGATCATGGATGAAGTTCATGGAAAGCAGCCCCAATCCTCCGGCGCTCAAGGCCAGGATATGTACAAACTTGCGACTGGTCTTTTTGGCAATCAATGAAATGAAAAGCGCAAAAATAGTTGCCACTCCATTGTATACAGTGAAAAGGATTCCGGTCCAATCGCCACCCTCGGCGTGTTGAGAGCGAACATATTTATAGGTGAGACTCGCTTTGGCGGTTTCGTTAAATTCGAAATCAGGATTTTCCAAGAGGTATTCAAGCACTTCGTTATTGCTGAATACATACTCTCCAGCGGAGCTACTCTGGTCGATAGCCGATTTAAATCCTCCAGGGTTTACGCTTAGATTTTCCCTGGCAATCTGGTCTAGTTCATCATCCGGATAGATCCCACTTCCTGCTAAAAGCCCGGCAAGATTGGAGCTGATAAAGTAATTCCCGTCTTTAGGAACCCTGTTTTCGAAGCCTTCAATCAATTTAGCTCGATCTTCCGCTTCTTTTGGGTCTGATGGAACAGGAAGACTCTTGATGTGTTCCAGTCCGATACGAAAGGTTTGTTCATCAACCTCCACCTCATAGGCATTTTGTGAAATACCAACGGTGGTGTATACCCACATTGTAAACAAGCCAAACCACGAAAAGAACTGCACTAATCCCAGTCTTTTCATTCGTGTGGGCATCTTTAGTGCATTGGCGAAAATCTCACTAATTGGTGTTTTCTCTACAGTTTTCTTTCCCGCATTTCCATTGTAGCGATTAAACTCTTCTGGTGGGTATTCTTTGGTGGTAATAATGGTGTGGAGGATGGTGATCATCAGAATGAGAGCACCTATATAGAAGGACCAAACCACGTTGGGAGCCACAGCATTAGCTTCCGCGGCATTAGACACTCCAAATACATTACTTAACAACCAGGGTAAGATAGATCCCAGTACCGCTCCGATACCGATAAGTACAGTTTGTACACTAAATCCAATGGTGCCTTGCTTTTTAGGAAGCATATCTCCTACCAAGGCTCGAAAGGGCTCCATGGAAATATTAAACGAAACATCCATTAGAGCGAGAAAGGCAATGCCAATCCACAAAATGGCCGAAATGCCCAGAAAATCTGCGGCCGACATGCTTTCGCCGGCTATGATATTGGCATTGGGTAAAAAGATCAAACCCAGTGAAGCGAGAATAGCTCCAATCAGGAAATAGGGTTTGCGCCGTCCAAGCCTGGTCCAGGTATTATCTCCCATATGACCAATAATAGGTTGAACGATGAGTCCGGTAAGCGGAGCTACAATCCAGAACCAGCTTAGCTCGTGAACATCTGCACCATAATTGGCCAGGATTCTACTGGCGTTTCCATTCTGCAGACCGAAACCCATCTGGATCCCCATAAAACCCATACTTAGGTTTATGATAGATCCTAATCCGAGTTTGGGTTTTTCGGCTCCACCGGAATTCTGGGGGCTTGGGCTATTTCCTGCACTCATAGGCTTACTGTTTGGTGGCGATTAAAAAGCTATTAGCGGCTACAGCCTGAGTTTGATCCAGGTCAAGCTCGGCACCGCTGATGTAATTTACAGCCTTACCATTTCCACTCCAGCCACCTTCTTTTAAGTTGATGTCGGCGGTTTCCGTTCCAAAGTTGAGGTAAAAGCTTAGCTGATCATCACCCTTAGTTCGGCTAAAGGCAAAAACCTGATCGTTTCCAGTATTATGAATCTTGAATTCTGCCGGATTGGTACCATTTAAAAGGGCCGGATGATTTGCCTTTAGGGCACTCATCGCGCGATAAAAAGCATATTGAGAAGTATCAGCCCAGCTTATGGGGTCACTTTCAAAGAAGGCTAGGCGTTTATTTAAACCGGCTTCCTGACCGCTGTAGATCAGAGGCATGGAACGATTCAAACCTACACAGAGCACGTAGAAGTTTTGACCATTAGCTCCCATTCGTTCCTCTACCGTTCCATTCCAGCTGTTTTCATCATGGTTGGTGATGAAATTCATCCTTAAATCCTCAGGTTGGTATACGGTATCTTCTTTCTCAAGGTATTCTTTCAGATTGTAAAAATCCATTTCTCCGGATGCAATCTTGTTAAAGATGTGGTGATTTTCCCATCCATAAGTCATGTCGAATGCCGCTTCATGGAAAGCAGGGCCTTCAGCTTCGGCCAGCATGAAAACTGGTTTGATAGAATCTAGTGCGGCACGGGTTTCATTCCAGAACTCCATAGGCACCATCATGGCAACATCACAACGGAAGCCATCGATATCTGCATCTCTTACCCAGGTTTTCATGGCATCCCGCATCCCGATCCAAAGCTCACGGTTTTCGTAATTAAGATCAGCTACATCACTCCAATCGGCTACCGGAGGGATGATATTACCCAAACTATCTCTGGTGTACCAGTCAGGGTGCGCTTCGGTCCAGGGATGGTCGAAGGAGGTATGATTTGCTACCCAGTCCAGGATCACTTTCATATCACGCTTATGTGCTTCTTTCACGAGATTCTTGAAGTCGTCCATGGTGCCGAAGCGAGGATTGATTTCCGTGTAGTTGGAAATAGAATAATAGCTTCCTTCCGTGCCCTTGCGATTTTTCACACCAATAGGTTGTACAGGCATCATCCACAGGACCTTAACTCCAAGGTTCTGTAATCGATCAAGATGTTCTGCGAAAGCGTTTATAGTACCTTCTTCTGTATACTGCCGAATGTTCACCTCATAAATGGTAGCATTGTTTGCCCAGGCGAGGGTTGACTTGGTTGCAGTATTTTCAGTAGCCTCAACTTGTGAATTATTGGAGGCTTTATCAGTGCTATCAGCATTTGGATTGGCGCAAGCAAGCATTAAGCTGCTTAGTACGAATAGGCTCAGGATCTTTTTCATGATTTCGACTTAATAGTTGGCAAAGATTTGATAGGATAGTCCTTTGAGAGGAGCCGGACCACTCCGCTCCATTCCATCTTCCACTAATCCGCTTCGCACCTTATTAAGGCTGCGTTTAATGGACATTTCAAAGGGTAATATCACCTCCGCGGGAGATTCCGAGAGATTAAAGACAAAAAGGATTGATTTTTCAAAATAGTCGCGGCGCACAAATAATAAAGAACCTTCTACATAGCAAGAGGTGCTACCAAACAACAGGGGCATTTCTGAAGCTCGTATCTGGTTTAGTTCTGCAAGCTGCGAGAAAAGCATTTTCTCATTTTTATTCCAGTCTTCAAAATGCATGAAGCGCCGGTTATCCGGATCATTTCCGCCTGGCATGCCAATTTCATCACCGTAGTAAATACAAGGAATTCCGGGAACGGAATAGTTGAAAGCATGTAACAATGCCAAACGCTTAAATGCTTGGGGCTTGGCATCGGGAATCAATCTATCCCAGCCAGCCAGCTTAGCATCTTCTTCAAACATAACATCGCCACTGGCATAAGAAATAAAGCGAGCTCGATCTTGATTGCCGGAGATATTTCCCATTAAATGCTGATAGCCATAAGTGTTTAAACCAGCTTCGAGGACGGCCTTTAGGTTTAACAAGTTTTCGCTGCGGGCAAAGGTGCTAACAGCTGCATCGTACAGATTAAAGTCGAATTGGGCATCCAACATCCCAGTGGAGATATAACTGTTTATTAGATCGGGGCTGCCGTAGGTTTCTCCAATTTGATAGGTGGGCACTGCTCGGTTCAGTTTTTTAATCCGATAGGTTAGAGTTCGCCAATAGAGTTCATCGATGTGCTTTGTAGCATCGTGGCGAAAACCATCTAAATCATAGTTTTTGAGCCAGAAAAGGGCAGAATCCACCATGGGGTCTACTATTTCATAGCGCCTTAAATCCAGGGTTGGAAGATGATCATCGAACCAGGTTGTGAGCCTTTGCTCATCCCATTTTTCGGTATTCTTGGTGCCATCTGGCAGATACAGGGGAGTGGCCCAATCTTTATTTTTCTGATAAATCGGGTGGTCAATGTGGACATGATTTGCCACATAATCCAAAATCACATTGAAATCCTTGGAGTGAGCGTTGTCCAACAGATTTCGGAATACCTGATCGTTTCCAAAACGATAATCTATACGGACATTACTGATCGGCCAATAGCCATGATACCCCGAAAAAGTGCTTTGCACATGACCTTTATTCCAGAAGCCCCAGGCATCCTTAGGGTTCTGGGTGATCGGTGAAACCCAGATTGTATTCACACCCAGATCCCGGAAATAACCGGCTTCAATTTTCTGATCGATTCCTAAAAGGTCGCCACCCTGATAGTTGGCTTTAGGGTGAATGCTTGTATCCTGAACTGGTTCATCGTTCGTCGTGTCTCCATTAACAAATCGATCCACCATAATGAAATACATACTGGCCTTATGCCAGTCACTGCGGTCTAGTTTCTTTGCATCATAAACCACTTTTCCATACTCAAGGGGAATCAACTGATCCCGTCCTTTATTCTCACCCAGATAATGATAGATTCTGATATAAGAGCGTTTCAGCTCCTGGGCTTGAGGCGGTACTTGAATTAAACAAACCGGCGGCTCGGTTTTTTTGCATTGAATAGTTAGCTCCTGATTGTTCCAAAGGGCAAGCAGATGGCCGCTAGGGTTTTGATGTTTAGCTAATATTAACCCATCTTCTTCGCCCAGGGAGTAGGGAGCGGGCTCAATCGAATCTCCGGATACAATGAGCACATTATTGAAGCTGCCCAATCCATTACTTACTTTTTGTTCCACCTTGGGGTCTAAAACCTCTTCCCCTTCAACATAAAGCTTATACTCATAGCGGCCTGGCTCTAGCTTCAAAGACTTGGAATAAACTCCTCGACTGTATTTCATCGGTTTCGAGTCCCGATTCCAATTATTGAAGGAACCGATCAATCTAACATCACGATTTTTCCCAATATCCTTTCGGTCGTAACTAAAATTAACCTCTGTAGCGGCGGACTTGATTAATACTAGAGATAATTTTCCCTTTTCTGTCTGAAAACTGATCGTACTAATCTTGTCCAAAGGATTCCCAACTAGCAGCAGGCGGTCTGGATCTTTACTAATATTTGCTATTCCGGTCGGGATGTCAATTGCCGAAGCCTTAAGGTCGACCAGATAATCTTTGAGAATGACTTCGGTGGTATCTGGACTGAGGTAAACAGGAGTAAAGAGGCCACCAAGAGCCACCTGAGCCTTTGCACTAACTACTAAGCAAAGGGCTAATAGGATGAGGTTTAATCGCTTCATAGTAGGTTGATCAATACAAATATAAACATAAGTGTATTAGATACACTTTATTTAAAAATCTGCCCTATAATTGAAGCCTTAGAGAAGTGCTTAGAGGCGAAGGGTTTCACCATGCACTACCACCTCCACTGCTTCACCGCTTACTTTTTCAATTTTGTGATCTTCAGAGCTTAAATCTACTTTGAGCACTGCATCACGGAAATTGATTTTAAAAGATAAAGACATCCAGTGTTCGGGCAGGCGAGGGTTAAAATGAAGCTGGCCATTTCTTACCCGCATTCCTCCAAAACCTTCTACCACACTCATCCAGGTTCCGGCCATGGAAGTGATATGTAAGCCTTCGTGTACCTCGCGATTATAATCATCCAGGTCTAAGCGACTAGTGCGGAGATACATCTCGTAAGCTTTATCCATCATGTTGAGGGTGGCCGCCTGAACAACATGAACGCAGGGCGATAGCGAACTTTCGTGAACCGTTCTCGGTTCGTAAAACTCAAAATTACGGCGTAATTCCTCCTGGCTAAAATGCTCTTCGAAGAAGTAAAAGCCTTGTAAAACATCGGCCTGTTTTATGAAACAGGAACGAAGGATACGATCCCAACTCCAATGTTGGTTGATAGGCCTTTCCGAGATCGGGAGGTCATCAGCCATTATCTGTTCTTTATCCAGAAAACCTTCTTGCTGAAGCACTATTCCCCGATCATTGTCGGCAGGTAGATAAACATTGCTACTTACTTTTTGCCAAAAAGCTAATTCTGTTTCAGCCTCAAAGTTGGTGTTATTCAGAATTCCCTCTAGCTTCTCTGCTTGGGTGGTTCGAACTATTTCGAAGGCTTCTGCGGCATACTCCAAACACCATTTTGCCAAATAGTTGGTGTACCAGTTATTGTTAACGTTGTTTTCGTATTCGTTTGGTCCTGTTACGCCCAGCATTACGTACAGCTGCTTGGCCTCACTCCAATTAAAGCGCTGAGCCCAGAATCTCGCAATGCCTATAAGTACCTCAAGGCCATATTCGCCTAGATAGGATTCATCGCCGAAGTATCGTACATAGTTGAAGATGGCAAAGGCGATGGCGCCGTTTCGATGGATTTCCTCAAAAGTGATTTCCCATTCATTATGACATTCTTCACCATTCATGGTTACCATCGGGTAGAGCGCAGCACCATTGGTGAAGCCTAGCTTTTCAGCGTTTTCAATGGCCTTTCCTAAATGGTGGTATCGATAGATTAAAAGGTTACGCGCTACCTCTTTTCCGGCAGAGGCCATGTAAAAAGGCAGACAATAGGCCTCTGTATCCCAATAGGTTGAACCGCCATATTTCTCACCGGTAAAACCCTTAGGACCGATATTTAGACGAGCATCTTCACCAGTATAGGTTTGGGTAAGTTGGAAAATATTAAAACGTATACCCTGTTGAGCCTCGGCATCCCCCTCAATTACAATGTCACTCTGCTCCCATCGATGCTCCCAATCTTTTCTTTGTTCCTCTAGTAGAGTATCAAATCCTAAATTATAAGCTTCTAAGACTAAACTTTCAGCCTGATCTTCGATGCGGTCCTTATCTAAATGGAAGGAAGAACAGATTGCGGCATACTTATTTAATGTATAGGTATTCGCAGATTCGGCTTCAATTCTGAAACAGTTTTCAGCATATTTTTCCCTTGTACTTGATGCAGGATCGAGATTGTTCAGGGTTTGGCCTCCTGACTTCAGTTCATAGCGCATTGCCGCACTCACTTCAAATTCCAGCTTGCGAGTGCGCGCTTTTAGGGAGGCAGAATAATCGCTTGCTTTCTCGCTTATGCCCTCCCAGAACTTCTCATCGTAATTAGAGTCGTGGTTCACCACATCAAAATCTAGATAGGGGCAAATTTCAACTTGGGCATTTCCACCTTCAACTTGAAACTGATACTGAATAGCGCCAATTTCTTTACGTTGCATGCTGATGAAGCGCTTAACCTCGGCCGAGAAAAACAAACCTTCCTTTACCTCAACCTTAAACCTTCGTAGTAGAAAGCCTTCCTTCATATTAAGCTCACGATAGAAATCGAGAACCTTTAATTGAGCAAGGTCAATTTCAATATCGGCCACTTTAAACCGGATGCCGATCCAATTAACAGAATTTAGAACTTTTGCAAAGTATTCTGGATAACCATTCTTCCACCAGCCCACTCTGGTTTTATCCGGATAATACACTCCACCGATATAACTTCCCTGAAGGCTTTGTCCACTGTAGTCTTCTTCGAAATTGGCCCTTTGGCCCATAAAGCCATTGCCAATACTAAAAAGGGATTCAGAACCTTGATGTAATTCAGGATTCCAGCGGTCTTCAATAATCCGCCATTCGTCGGTTAAGAGGTATTTGTTATGCATGAGCTTAAAAATTCAGTTGGTTGATCACTTCAACTGGACTGATTTGATCCAGTCCGCTTACCACGATCTCTGCGTCTTTAAGAATGTTTTTATTCCCGATGCCTACGGTGCGAAAGCCACCACGGCGAGCGGCTTCTATTCCCGCTATAGAGTCTTCGAATACTACCAGGCTTTCAGGAGCGAGGTCCAGAGCTTCAGCGCCTTTCAAAAACACTTCGGGATCAGGCTTAGATTTTGACACTTTAGTGCCATCAATAATGGCTTTAAATAGGGGGGTAACTTCAAGCAGGTCTAGGATCAATGCGGCATTTTTACTCGCTGAGCCTAGGCCGATCGCCAAATCCAGAGACTGCGATTCTCGTAAAAAGTCTTTAGCTCCAGGGAGTGCTTCTTCCTGACCCATTTCCCGCACAAACTCCAGATACCATTCATTTTTCTGGGCCATGCGTCGTTCGAATTCATTGGGATCCAAAGTCAAGTTCCCCCACTCCAAAATCTTCTCCAGAGACTCCTTCCGGCTTACGCCTTTTAATTGCTCATTCTCTTCTTCTGAGAAGTCAATGCCTAAATCCTGCGCTAAGCGACGCCAGGCCTTAAAATGAAATACGGCGGTATCAACGATAACGCCGTCTAGATCGAAAATAAAACCCTTAATGGTTGCCATGATCGATTTTCTGATAGTTCATGATATAGCGTCGATAGTAGTCAATTAGCCCGTCAACCGGACGGCGGATAACTTTTCCCGCTTGAAGATCGAAAAAGTCCAATACATCCATCAGAACTGCCTGGAAATGATAGGCAATGGATCCCACGAAACTGATGGGAACCTTTTTAGATTCTTTAAAGGGTAGTACCTGGGTTTCTACAAATTCTCGAAACCCATTAAATACGATTTGATAGAAGAAAGGGTCTTTCAGGTGTTTGTGAGCGAAGGGAGCAAAACTGCCGAGGAACACGTTAGCTCCTTCGGCAGCATAAACTTTCTCACGTATGATTTCCTCATTTACCCCGAAGGTGTCTTCAAACTCACGACATAATTTGTCACTCATCTGGCGATAGAGATAAGCTCGCACTAAACGTTTACCAATGTAACTGGCGGAGCCTTCATCGCCAATGATAAAACCGTAACCGGAGCGGCCGGCTTGGAGTTTTTGACCATCGTAATACACACAATTGCTTCCGGTTCCCAGGATACAGGTGATTTGAGGTAAACCATCCCAGGTGGCATAGGCAGACGCTTTAAGATCGTGCCCAACCTGAATTTCTGCGTTTGGAAATCCGGCTTTTAATCCCTGCTCAATAATTTTATTGAGTTCCGGAGCTGAACAACCGGCGCCATAAAAGAATACCTGATCCACTTGACCACCCATTTCGGCGATCTCTGGAACTTTAATAATCTCTCGGGCCACGAATTGCTCATCGTGGAAATAGGGGTTAAAACCAATGGTGCGGATACGCTTAATTTCTTCCCCCTCGTTGGTCAGGAATACGGCATCGCATTTTGTGCTGCCGCTTTCTGCGAGGTAAATCATAGTAATGTGTTTGGTTGACCTTACAGGTTTGCCATTTTCACGGCCATATCAGCGAGTCGGGCAGAGTATCCGGCTTCATTATCATACCAACCCACAATCTTAGCCATGTTTCCATTCACATTGGTCAATGCGGCATCAAAAATACAGCTATATGGGCTGCCCACAATATCGGCTGATACGATTGGGTCTTCGGTATATTCCAAAATTCCTTGAAGATAGCTATCGGCAGCCGCTTTAATTGCCGCGTTAATTTCTTCTTTGGAGGCTTCGGTATTCAGTTCGACTGTTAAATCCGTAACGGAGCCAGTTGGGGTAGGAACCCTCAAAGCGAAACCATCTAGCTTTCCTTTTAGGTCGGGTAATACCAAGCCCACTGCTTTAGCCGCTCCAGTGGTTGTAGGAATAATGCTTAATGCAGCGGCACGACTACGGCGCAAATCACTGTGAGGGGCATCTTGTAAGCGTTGGTCGGCAGTGTAGGCATGAGTGGTAGTCATAAACCCTTTTACAATACCAAATTTTTCATGTAGCACTTTGGCCATTGGTGCCAAACAGTTTGTGGTACAAGAAGCATTACTGGCAAGAACGTCACTGGCAGCAAGTTCCTCATCATTCACGCCCATCACCACAGTTTTAATCCCTCCTTTAGCAGGTGCGCTCAACAATACTTTCTTGGCTCCGGCCTGGCGGTGTAAGTCCATAGTTTCCTGATCCCGGAATATACCGGTACATTCTAATACCAGGTCTACTCCCATTTCGCCCCAGGGTAAATTGGAAGGATCACGTTCAGCAAGTAATTTGATGCGATTTGACCCAACAACAAGAGTGTCATCTTCCAGACTTACGGCATGAGGGAAACGTCCGTGGATAGAATCATATTTAAGTAGGTGCGCCAGGGTTTTAGCATCTGTCAGGTCGTTAATTGCAACAACCTCTACACCCTCTTTTTCAATTAGGTTTCGGAAGCTCAATCGTCCGATACGTCCGAAACCGTTAATAGCGATTTTTGTCATTTGTCTATAGATTAAGTAGCTAATATTTTCAGAATTCGATCCAGCTCCATGTCGATTTTGGCCTTGCTTCGAATAGCTTCTTCAAATGGAGTGTAGACCAATTGATTGTTTACGAGGCCAATCGCGGCGGATTCTCGGCCTTCCAATAGGGCCTCAACTGCCGCAACGCCAAGACGGCTGGATAAAACACGATCCGTACAGGTAGGAGAACCCCCTCTCTGCAGGTGCCCTAAAATGGTGATTTTAGATTCCCAATGCGGATACTTGAATTTCACTGCTTCCGAGATTTCATAAATACTCCCCATCTTATTGCCTTCACTCACAATAATGATCCGGTTGGTTTTATTATTGGAAGCTCCTTTCTCCAGCTCGTGGAACAAATCCTCCATTGGTTGGTCCTCCTCAGGGAGCACCACATCAAGAGCTCCAGAAGCTAAGCCGGCCCTTAAGCCAATAAAGCCAGAATCCCGACCCATCACTTCTACAAAAAAGAGGCGATTATGGGATTCGGCAGTGTCGCGGATTTTATCTACACAATCCGTTACCACATTACAGGCGGTATCGAAGCCGATGGTGAAATCCGTTCCAGAAAGATCATTGTCAATGGTGCCAGGCAAACCCATAATGGGTATGTCGAACTCTTCTCCGAAGTACATTCCTCCGGTAAAAGTTCCATTTCCACCAATTAGCACCAAGGCGTCAATGCCTCTGGCGCGGATATTTTCGTAAGCTTTTTTTCGACCGGCTTCGGTTTTAAAATCTTCAGATCGGGAAGACTTTAATATGGTGCCGCCACGATTTAAAATACCTTTAACCGAGCGAGCATTCAATTCGAGGATCTGATTTTCGATCATCCCCTGATAACCTTCGTAGATACCGAAAACCTTTTTTCCATAATGGTTTCCTGACCTAACTACCGCACGAATAGCGGCATTCATGCCCGGAGCATCTCCGCCAGAGGTTAAAACTCCAATAGAATTTATTTCCTTTGTCATAGGTTAAGACTCTCAATACAAACTTAGTGTATTTTTTACACTTGGGGAATAATTTCTTATTTTGTGTCCCCCAAACAATTATCCTAAAATCAACTAAGCCTCAAGGTGACAGAATCAACTAATAACATCAATCCGAATGTTTCGGTAGACTGCGTAGTTTTTGGTTTCGACAATGAGAAACTCAATGTGCTTCTTATCGAGCAAAAGATGGCTAACAAAGAAAAGGTACAGTTCGCCCTTCCTGGAGACCTTATAGTAGATGTCGAAAGTCTAGACGACGCAGCTGATCGGGTTCTGGAAGAGATAACCGGTATTTCAGGAATTTTCCTAAGACAGTTTAAGGCCTTTGGCGACCCCAATCGGGTGAGTGATATTAAAGATTTAGATTGGTTGAAGAGCTATCGTCGAAACCCTCAAGCGAGGGTAATCACCGTAGCCTACCTGGCCTTAGTTAAAATGGATGAGTTTCAACCCGAAGCCTCCTCTTTCGCTGAAAGGGTTTTTTGGCAGGAATTGGGTTCCATGCCTTCATTGGCTTTCGACCATAATCAAATTCTAAATGAAGCTTTGGATCGCCTGAGGGATGATTTTGTGAATCACCGCACCGGTTTTGAGCTTTTACCTGAGCTTTTTACCCTGGGCCATATTCAAAAGCTCTATGAAATAATTCTAGGCAAGGAATTAGATAAGCGGAATTTTAGAAAGAAGATTCTGAAGGAGAAACTGGTTAGTGCTACCAATCAAAAACAAACAGGAGTATTGCATAAGCCAGCCATTTTATATACGCTTAATCACGACAATATCTGATATGCGCTCGATCGCTGCCTTTTTATTCCTGGTTTTCGCCCTTATTTCTTGCAGTCCTAAAGAATCCAGCCAAACGGATTCTGACGATTTTAATTCGGTGCCAGAATGGGCAAAGGAGGCTATTTGGTATCAGATTTTTCCCGAGCGTTTTTATAATGGGGATGTTAGTAATGATCCTCGCCCGGAGGATATCGTTGGCTCCTATCCCGGTTTTGTTCCCGAGGCCTGGGAGATTTCCCCTTGGACTATGGAATGGCATCGCGAAGATCATTGGATGAAGGGCTTGGATAGCCTAAAAGATCTTTCGGGAAACTATGTCCAGAGTTTCAATCAGAAGGTGCAATTACGCAGGTATGGAGGTGATTTAGCAGGTGTATTGGCCAAGCTTGACTATTTGGAAGACCTTGGCGTAAATGCCATCTATTTCAACCCCTTGAATGACGCGCCATCTTTACATAAGTACGATGCGCGAAATTGGCGGCATATCGATCGCAATTTTGGTCCCGACCCTGAGGGTGATGCAGAAATGATTGCCGCTGAAAATCCAATCGATCCAGATACCTGGCAATGGACAAAAGCCGATCAGCTCTTTTTAAAGTTGGTACAAGAAATCCATAAGCGAGACATGAAACTCATCTTGGATTATTCCTGGAACCATACCGGTACACAGTTTTGGGCTTGGCAGGATCTTCTAAAGAAGCAATCAGCATCGGATTTTAAGGACTGGTATTGGACCCAATCTTTAGATGATCCATCCACCGATAGTAATGAGTTTAGCTACCGCGGTTGGTTAGGAGTTCCTTCTCTACCCGAAATTCAGGATACGCCATTTGTAGATCACAGCGAGGTGGTTAAGGCATTTGAAGGCCAAGTGGCTAGTCAGGCGGTCAAGGATCATATTTATGCTATTAGCCGTCGTTGGTTAGATCCTAATCAGGATGGAGATCCCAGAGATGGGGTTGATGGCTTTCGCCTCGATGTTGCAGCGGAAATGCCTCTTGGATTTTGGCGTGAATTCCGCCAGGAAGTACGTCGCGTTAATCCGGAAGCCTATTTGGTGGGCGAGGTTTGGTGGCAGAAATGGCCGGATCAGCTAATCGATCCCAAACCCTTTCTGCAAGGAGATGTATTTGATGGTGTGATGAATTACCGCTGGTTCCGCAGTGTGAGGCGCTTTATTGCTGCCGCCCCGGATAGTATGACTCCTATGCAATTGCGAGATAGCCTGGAATCTTATGCCCAATCCGCTGATTTGAATCATCAATTGGTCTGGATGAATATGAGTGCTTCTCATGATGCCCCTCGATTATCGACGGCCTTGTTTAATCGGAATCCTTACAAGGTGGGCACCGGTCGAGACAATTTCGAATACAAAATTCACAAACCGGATTTAGCGACACGCAATCGCCAATTGTTGTTTCTTCATCTTCAGTTCACAATGCCCGGTGCTCCACAGATATATAATGGTGACGAGATGGGTATGTGGGGAGAAGATGATCCTGGAAATCGTAAACCGCTCATTTGGCCCGAATTTGATTTTGAGGCCGAGA
Organism: Croceimicrobium sp.; assembly: GCA_965279135.1. Classification (GTDB taxonomy): domain Bacteria; phylum Bacteroidota; class Bacteroidia; order Flavobacteriales; family Schleiferiaceae; genus Croceimicrobium. The sequence continues at coordinate 3,243,313 of OZ257133.1, forward strand.
GTAGCTACCCCTTTATTGGAGATTTAAAGAATGATATTCCCCGTTTTGATCAGGAGCTTTTTGAAAAGTATCAGGAACTTATTCAGTTGCGGAAAGATGAACCTACTTTGATGCATGGAGCGATTTCGTTTCCCGATCTCGATGTTTCGAAGCAACTCTTCATTTATGATCGAATTTTTGAGGGGGATACTTTAAGGGTTGTTCTTAATAATAGCTACCAATCGATTCCTTTGGAATTGGAGGGAGCAGATTTATTGAAAGGCATTAGTCTGGATGCATCGAGTCTGTCCTTTTTTAAAGAAGAGATACCTCCACTTTCCTTTGCTTTATTCCGACTCCAATAGATAGAGTACAATCTGTGGGATACGTTTTCTCCAGGCCGTCTCTTCATGAGGAGCGCCGGGGAATACAAGACTCTGAAATTGATCTGAATCTAATTCCCAATTCTTGAAAAGAAGATCTACCCGGTCTTGATGAATGGGGTACATGGCATCCAGAGTTGCATCCCCACGGTCGAAGTACCATTTGGTTTTTTTAGCTGCCTTTTCATTTTGTTCGAGGTATTTTAAGAATGCATCCGGAATAGGATTACCATCATTAACAAAGATCCCCGGCCAATGAGTAGAGAGGCAGGCCACTCCTTTTAGTTCTTTAGGATATTCCATTGCGGCATACAGGCTAATTAATCCTCCCATACTTGAACCCAGCATGTACAATTCTTTTTTCTGAATAGGGTAACGGTCCTTTATATACGGTATAAGCTCCTTAAAAAAGAATTTTAGATAGTCATCAGAATTAGGGGCCGCGGAAAAAAGGAGGTTCTCCTGCCCGGGTCGTTTTATATTTAATAGAGTGTCTTGTTCTGCTTGGCTGAGATTTTCGAAAGGCTTTTGGGGGAAATAATTTCGATGGCGATGTCGATAAACATTCCAAACAGCCACCACCATTACCTCTCCAATTTGATCAAGTTTATATAAGGAGTCTAAACTTTCATCAATTCCCCATTCCTGACCATTCCAGGCGGAGTCCGATTGAAATAGCATTTGGCCATCATGCATCAGCAATACTTTGAACGGCCCTTCGGCTCCTTTCGGAGTCCAGATATCTACTCTTCGATCGACAATAAATTCGGAGGGAAAGGAGCTAATTCGTTCTAAATCACCTTTTAATTGCCCCAAAGCATTATAAGAAAGTAGGGTAAAGAGAAATATAAAATGCCTGACTTTAATCATTTTTAATGCTTGGACCCCCATTTAAATTTACCAGCAATTTAAGGATAGTGTAAGATAGCTTCATTTAGAGATTCGATTTACAAGGAAGTATTTTGAAAAAATGAAGTGTACTTTTTACACTTTATCCTTTTTTGCTACTTTTGAACTACCAATCTTAATGTAATCTCTATGAAAAGAACTTTACAGTCTCTATTTGCACTGCTTTTTTCCATGGCCGTGTGGAGTCTGGAGGCTCAGGTGGTCCAGGGGACCATATCTGACAAAGCAGGAGAACCCCTTCCGGGTGCATCTGTGGTAGCAGTTGGTCAGTCCGGAGTTGGAACAGCAGCCGATTTCGATGGAAATTACTCTCTTGATGGATTAAAACCGGGAACCTACACTTTGGAGTTTTCCTTTATTGGTTTTAATAATAGGAGGGTCGAAGTCACGCTAAAGGAAGGAGAAACCAAAACCCTAAATATGATTCTGAACGAGAGCAGTTCTCAACTGGATGAAATCGTAATTGTGGGTTATGGTGTGCAACGTCGCCGGGAAATGACCGGTAACGTAGTGAAGCTCGACGCCAAAAAGCTCAATGACATGCCCGCTCCTAGTTTTGAGACGGCTATGCAGGGTAAAGCGGCCGGTGTACAAATTATTACCGGTAGTGGTCTAGCAGGATCTCCATCGATGATTAGAGTGAGGGGTATTACCAGTATTGGTGCTGGTGGTGATCCGCTTTTTATCGTTGACGGAGTTCAATTAAACCAGGATTTCTTTAGCCGCGGAAATAGTGGGGGTATGAACCAAAACCCGCTAGCCTTCCTTAACCCCGATGATATTGAGTCGGTGGAAATTTTGAAGGATGCATCGGCTACTGCGATCTATGGTTCGAGAGGTGCTAATGGTGTAATATTAATTACTACCAAGCGAGGAGGCCGTGGAGGTTTGCAGTTTAATTTCTCAACCACTCAAGGTATTTCTCAGCCTACGCGTCGTCCGGAGATGTTGAACTCGCAAGAGTATCTTCAGCTTTATCGCGAAGCCTGGATTAATGACGGAAACACCGGAGCGCCAGTTTTAAATGCAACCCCTTTAACCTGGGAGGAAGCACAAAACATTAATACCGATTGGGTAGATGAAACTATCCGCACCGGTTACAAGGCTTTCTATGATTTCAGCGTTTCTAAGGGTACCGACAAGTATAATTTCTATGCCGGGGTATCTTTTGATCAGAATCAATCTTATGTAGTAGGTGATCAATTAAATCGTTTAAGTGGTCGCTTTAACGGAGATTATCGTTTCAGTGATAAATTGAGTATTAGCGCCAGTACCTCGCTTACCCAAGCTACTTATGACCGTATCGATAATGCCTGGGCTGGTGGTTTAGGAGCGGCGATGAGTACCGCTCGTCCTTTCTATCCAGTTCGCTGGGATCGTTACTTTGTTGCTGATGGCGATACTGTCGCTCGTCCCGGAGACTGGTATTTAGAAGGAACAAATCCAGTTGCTCAGAGAGAGCTGAAAGACTGGAGAATTACCGACCTAAGAGCGGTAAACAACCTTAAAGTTACCTATTCACCATTTAAGAACTTCACCATTTTAGGTTCCGGATCTCTTGATTTTCAAAGATCAATGGAGGACATCTGGGAGCCTGCCGGGGTGAACACTTACCGTAATGACAATGAAGCTTATGGTCAAGGAGTAGCTCAGCGCTATCCAAGAAGATCTTATAACTACAATGGCTTCTTAACGGGTACTTACAACTGGCAGATTAATGAGGATAGCAAGTTAGACCTGATGGTCGGTGGTGAATACCAGGAAAACTTTGTTAGAACCTCACACATCGTTTTCACCAACGATAATGGTGAAATCGGTATCCGTAATGATGTGTTTGATGCTCCGGGTCCATTTTATGAGCATGCAGACCTTAGAAATGATAATCCTTTTGATTCGGTTGTTACCGGAATTCGTAGTCGTTTTATTTCTGCCTTTAGTAGAATTAACTACGCTTACAAAGGCAAATACCTTGCGCAGTTTGTATTCCGTTCAGATGGTAGTTCACGTTTTGGACCAAACAATCGCTATGGTTATTTCCCTTCTTTCTCAGCAGGTTGGATTATGTCTGATGAGAAATGGATGAAAGAAAATCGTTGGATTAACTATTTGAAATTGAAATCAAGTATTGGTTGGATCGGAAACGCAAACCTTGCCAGTAATGAGTTTTTAGCACGTTACAATTTTGTGGCTGATGCTTATGACGGTCAAGACATATTGTTCCCACTTAACGCCCCTAATCCTGACTTGAAATGGGAATCCACTCAGGTGATCGATTTAGGTTTAGAGTATGGATTGTTTGAAGATCGCATTACGGGTGAAATCGCTTACTATCGTAAGACAACCCGCGATGTGCTGCTCAATGTTACCCTACCAAGAGTTTCTGGCTTCCCTTCATTCTATGATAATGTTGGAGCACTTTTAAACGAAGGTGTTGAATTCCAGATCAAGACGCGTAACCTGGTTGGAGAATTCCGTTGGACCACTGATTTCAACATTGCATACAACTATAATGAGATTGTAAGCCTCGGTGGTTATTCTGCAGATGCCGTAGGTGGTGGAACCAACGATACTCGTACCATTGTGGGCGAACCGGTTGGAACCAACTTCCTGGTACGCTTTAGCCACGTAGATCAGGCAACTGGTCGTCCGGTTTATTTAGATATTGATGGAAACCCTACTTTCAATTGGGATCCGGCAGATCGTGTAGCAGTGGGTAATGTAATGCCTGATGCGATTGGTGGTATCACCAATACTTTCAGCTATCGTCAATGGGATTTAAGCGTATTATTAGTTTTCACAATTGGATCTGACATCTACGATTCCTCTTCTAAGCGTCAGCTTGGTCGTATGGATGACTGGAATAAGACTCCTCACATCTACGATCGTTGGAGAGCCCCAGGTGATGAGGCTACTTATCCGCTACTTACTTTGGATGAAGCTAACCACGGTTCTCCTACCGAGTGGATCAACACCGATCTTTGGTTGCATGATGGAAGTTTCGCTCGTTTGAGAAACCTAACTTTAAGTTATCGCTTAAACCGCAATCAGTTGAAGAGTTTAGGATTGAAAGGAGCTCAAATCTCTTTCATCGGAACCAACTTGTTGACCTTCACCAGATATCCTGGTTTAGATCCTGAAATCGGTCGTGATTTTGAGGATGTTACTGATCGTAACATGAGTCCTAATATCACTTACCTGACTCCTCCACAGGAGCGTACCTACTCCGTTCGTTTAAATGTTAATTTTTAAGCCATAGCGATGAAAAGAATTATTTCAACTATCTCACTTGGCTTGGCAGTAATTGCCTTCACAGCCTGTGAAGACTTACTCGAAGTTCCGCAGCAAGGAACCGACTTAACCGAAGACGAAGCGCTTCAAACTAAGCAGGACGTTTTAGCCGTATTACAGAGCTGTTATGATGTAACTGCGAACGTATATGACGGACGCGCTCAGTATTTCAATGAACTGATTAGTGATAATCTGGAATTACCACGAAACAATAGTGATTTAACTGAGGTGTATAATCACAATACCTTGTTCTTCAATTCTACCATAGGGAGCTTTTATGCTGATCCTTATATCGCCAGTTTCCGCATTAACCGGATTTTGGAGATTATCGACAACTTCGGTTTTACTGAAGCTGAAAAGGATGAGATTATTGCTCAGGGTAGATTCTTAAGAGCGATCAATCACTGGGAGATATTAAAGCTATTTGCTCAGCCTTATGGTTTTACTCCTAATAATGGTCATGATGGTATCATCTATAAAACTACTACCGAAGAGGAAGTTATTTCTCGTCCACCGGTAGGGGTTAATTATGAGTCGATTATCGCCGACATTCAAGCTTCTATTCCTTTTTTACCGGCGAGTTCTAATTACTACGCTTCTCAGGATGCAGCTAATGCTTATTTAGCCAAGATTTATTTCCAACAAGGCAATTATGCTTTGGCGGAGCAGCATGCTTCCCTGGTTATCAATAGTGGCAGATATTCCTTAGGAACCAGCATTGACCGCTTTGAAACGGATACCGTAATGGTTGCCGAGGCCATCTTTAGCAATGTTAGTCGTCCTGATTTAGACGATATCCGTAGTGGTGGATTTGGTAATTACCGCTCTGACCAAGGATTACCGGAATTTACAGCCAGCAGAGATTTTTACGATCTTTATGCTGCTGATACAAATGATTTAAGAATCAAGGAATTCTTTGTATTAGATGAAAGTGGAGATCTTCCTGAAGTTCGTGTGCGTAAGTTTAACCAGGATTGGTTCAACGTTACAATTTTGCACTTGACCGATCTTAAATTACTTAGGGCGGAAGCTCTGGCTGAGACCGGTTCTGACCTCGCAACGGCCATTCAGGACGTGAATGACGTAAGAGAAAGAGCTTATGGTGGTACCGTTAACAATTTACCATCTACTAGTTCTGCCTCTCAGATCATTCAGGCTGCGCAGTATGAGCGCCGTATTGAAATGTTTGGTGAGGGTGATCGCATTCAGCAGTTGAAGCGAAGAGGAGCGATTGAAGGAGAGAATATCCTTATTCGAAATAACCCCTGGGATTGCAACGGGATGATTTTACAGTTCCCAATCTCAGAGCAAACCACGGAATTTGACTTAAACCCAACTGGAGGTTGTTAAAATGATGAATATGAAGAGATTAATAACACTAGCAGTGGCAGGCCTAATGCTTTGGGCTTGTCAACCAGAAGCCTTTAAAGAAATTGGCCCGGCCTATTCCGTTGTTGATGGGATTGAAGGAAGCTGGTCCCTAGCCATGGTAGAGGTGCAGGATCGTACCCTTCCTTTATGGGAGACCATAGAGTTTACCGACTATTTTCAGGCTAATCCGGTACAGATCGACTTTAATGCGACTAATAATACCTATTCGATTACCGCAAATAGTTTGGATGGATTACCACTTTCAAGTATGTCTGGTACTTATGCTTTTGATGATCCGGAGTACCCTTCGAACCTCCATCTTATCAGCGGTACCGATACAAATACGGTAAAGCTTGGGAATATGGTGCGTGCCATTGACCCCAATTTGTTGCTCGAGGAGCTAAAGGAGAACTGTGATGCAGTTTACGCTCGCTACACGTACACATTTAATCGAGTAAACTAAAAAGCATTTAGATATGAAATTGAGAAATTACATCAGCATCTTCGGAGTGCTTTGCGGTTTATCCTTATCCGCACAGGTTACTACCGATCCGCCTGTATATGAAGACCCAACTACGGTTTTGAAGATTATCGTAGACATTAGCCAGTTAGATGCGGGTCTCGATCACACCCAGGGAATGTTGGATGCTGCGGCAGCAGGAGAGGATTTATACATTTGGACCTGGAGTCCGGCAGAGCATCCGGCAGGCCACCCATTAGAAAATGGAGTAGGTACACAGCCCTGGAAAAATAGTAATGATACCTTGAGAATGACCAAGGAATCTGCTAACATCTATACTTACACTATGATTCCAACGGAGTTTTATGAGGTAGATGCGCAAACTGTTTTCATGGAGGACATCAAGTTCCTGGTTAAGCCCAAAGATGGTGGAGGTTATGGTGATCCTGATCTTAAGTCAGAGGATTTGACCTTACCGATTGATCCACCTAACACCACTCGTAATCCTGCATTCCTCTTTCCAGGGGCCTTTCAGGATGATGACTTAGTGATGTTGTACTACGATAATAATCTGGAGGAAGAGCCCGGAATGCAAGGTTTAGACCCTAGTGATGTGTGGTTTTTTGCAGAAGCTACCCTTAGTGATAGCTCAACTGTGAGAATCTCACCCAGTCCTTTCACCGTAGGAAATTATCCTCAGTTGCAAATGACTTCTTATGGAGAAGGTATCTACAAGACCTATATGGTTCCCCGCGACTTTTTCAATGTACCATCAGATAAGACCATTACGAAAATGACCATGTATGTAATGCGTCGGATGTTCACTGGAGCAGGTTCCCGTATTACCTATGATATTATAGCTGAACTAAGCTGCGAATAGAAGGTTGATTGACCAAACACTAGAGCGCCCTCTTCTTAGTACAAGAAGGGGGCTTTTTTTATTGAGCTTATTGCAGCAGGACTCCCGCCACTCTTTGTAATTCAATTTCTGAGAGCTTCACTCGATAGCGCAAATCATTAACGGCTGCTCTAGCATTGATATAGTTTAGCTGAGCTTCCCGCAGTTGTAAATTGGTGATGTTCCCTAATGCATAAGCCTCCTGACTGCGTTGGTAGTTCAATTTGGCTACTTCCAGATTCCTTAACTCTACGCCAAGAATCTTAACCGCATTTTCGCGATCCAACCAGGCATTTGAAATATCAACTTTTACCTGTTGTCGTGCTTGTTCAAGACTCAGGTCGGATTGAAAGATTGCGATCCGCGCTACTTCCACCGCCGTCTGAGAGCGATAAGAACTGAATAGGTTCCACTGAGCATTGAGTCCGTAATTCCACCCCGTATTTTCCGTGAAGAGCAGGAAACCTCCTTCATTTTCCTGTCGGCTAAAATTGTAACCTCCACTAGCAGCGATTTCCGGCAAGCGATCGCTCCAGGCGATGTTTAGGTTCTTTCGATTGATATCACGGCTAATCTGAGCCTGTACCAATGCGGCATTGTTTTGTAAAGCTTCACTGTAAAGAGCCCCGAACTCCAGGTCTTGCCGGAATTCGATAATGGTATCTACGGAATAGCTTGTATCCGCGCTAAAATTTAAAAGACGGTTTAGCTCCCTTTGACCTTTAATAAAGGAGTTTCGAATGTTCCAGTAGTTTACACTGTCTCTTCTTAGATCTACCAGAGCACTTAATGCTTCCAGCTTGGATTGAGCGCCTAATTCCTCCGCCGTCAAGGCTCTTTGATATCTGCGACCCGAAAGACGAATGGCCTCTTGCGCGATCGATAACTGTTCACTCTGCCTTGCCAGATCATAATAAGCGGCAAAAACCTGGAGTAAGGTATTTTCAATCGTAAAGCGCAGTTGCAATTCGCTTTGCTCTTTTTGCAGTTCCAACTTGCGTAGATTATTGATCCGACCCAGACCATCAAATAACAAGTATGAGGCCGTGATACCAGCACTATAGTTTTCGGAAACCGCATCATTAAATTCTCGAATAGGTGGTGGTCCGCCTAGGGTATCACTCCCCACTGCTACCTGCTGCAATACATCAGTTTGAGAATAGGTGTAGGCTGCATTGGCATTTACATTTGGTAGGAAACCTGCCTGGCCCCAATTTTCCTGCTTATCGGCAATCTCGGCGCCCTTTTGCGCAATTCGGATATCCAGATTTTCCTCCAGAGCAATCTTAACGGCATCGCTTAGGCTTAAGCTGTTTTGGGCATTCAGTCCACCTGCGAAAAGTAGAATACAGAGGAATAGCCTATTCATAATTCGTGTTTTGTTCCATAATTGCAGGCTCTACCTCCTCATGACTTGGTTTAGTGCCGCGCCAAAACCAGAAGCCATAGACTTTGCTATGGTTGAGGTAACTCAATAAAACGGGTAGTAAAATCAAAGTGAGGAAGGTGGCCATCAAAATGCCATAGGCCAGGGAAATGGCCATAGGAATCAGGAATTGAGCCTGTACGCTTTTTTCCAGGATTAATGGAGCCAAACCGGCAATAGTGGTTGCACTGGTGAGGAGAATCGCCCTAAAGCGAGAAAGCCCTGCCTGAAAAACAGCTTCGTGAAATGAAAGACCTTCCTTGAGGTAATTATTCATCTTACTCACCAATACCAGGCTATCATTTACAATTACACCGATGAGGGCGATAATACCTAAAAATGAAAAGATGCTTAGCGGAATACCGTGTAAGTAATGTCCCCAGGCTACGCCAACCAAACTAAGCGGAATCAGGGTAAAGATTACCACTGCCTGGTAGAAACTGCGGAAGGTAAAGGTGATCACCAAAATGATTAGCACTAAAATAAGCGGACCGGCCTTTTGAGCACTCTTCATAGTCTTTTGAGCTTCGCGATTTTGCCCTTCAAAGAGATAGGATACACTTGGGTAATCAGCCACAATGGGCGGCAATAACTCATCTCGCACATAGGAAATCATATCCGGGGCTGATCCATTCGGGTCGGCCAGGTCGGCCTCTACTTTGATCTCTCGTTCGCCATTTAGGTGATAAATGGTTAGGGGACCTCTTTGAATATTGTAATCCGCTAATTCGCGAATGGGATAACGTCCGCCATTAGGGGCGCGGATGTACATCTCTTCGAGGTTATAAATGGAGCCTCGAGTATCTTCATCGTAGCGCACCCAGACCTTTACCTCATCTTCCTTTATCTGCAGTCTTTGCACTTCTAGTCCAAAAAAGCCCTGCCTTACTTGCTGCATCATTAGAGCGGGATTTAGTCCTAAGAGGTAAGCCTTATCCTTGAGCTTAAAATTCACCTCTCGCACTCCTTCGATGTCATTATCTACTACATCGCGTAATTCTGCTACTTGCGACATGACATCCTTTAGCCGGACTTTCACCGCTTCCAAATCTTCATAATTCTTACTCAGAAGGGAGACAGAAACTGGTTTTCCAAAGGCGCCTACCGTACCGAAGGTTAAATTTTCTGCTTCGTACATAGGTCCGGTGAGCTCTCTTAAAGCATTTACAACCAAGGTGGAGCTGATGACCCGTTCTTCACTATTGAGAAGGATTACATCCAAACTTCCCTCATTGCTTCTGGGTCCGGTACTCAACTCTACCATGCGTATTACGTCCTTCCCTCCGGGAATTTGCGGTCGTAAGCTGTCATTTACCTCTAAAGCCGCATTGCGAATTTGATCTAAGTAAGAAATGGTTACCTCTTCCCGGGTGCCGGCCGGCATTTTAAGGCTAACCGCGAAGTTATCTCTATCGATAAATGGGAAGTATGAAATTCGAATCAACTTTCCTTGCATCGCGCCAAGCGTAATTAAAAAAGTAGCCAGGGCAATACTGAAAGTGAGGAACTTGTATTTGAGCGCAAAATCGAGCGCGGGTCGATAGAATCCTTCCCGCATTCGTTTCAGAAATGCTTCCAGTTTCCTTTCCAGGATATTCTTTTTGTAGGCTAAACTCAGAGCTTTGGAATGACCAATATGGGAGGGCAGAATGATTAAAGCCTCTATCAGTGAAACCGCCAGGGTTGCGATTACGATAAAAGACATCTCTGAAAAGAAATCTCCCGCACGACCATCAATGTAGAAGAAGGTTGAAAAAGCGATTATGGTCGTAAGTACCGCCGAAATAACTGCGGGTAATACTTCCAGAGTTCCATCAACTGCTGAACGAATTCGATTCTTTCCTTTCTCATAGTGATGATAGATGTTTTCACTCACCACAATCCCATCATCCACCAGGATTCCCACCACTACAATCATCCCAAAGAGAGAGATCACATTAATGGTCACTCCAAAATAGGTAGCCAGTATAAACATCCCGAAAAAGGAGATTGGAAGACCGGCAGCAACCCAAAAGGCTACGCGAAAATTGAGGAAGAGACTCAGTAGTATTAAAACCAGAAATACTCCGATCAAACCATTCTCAATAAGCAGTGCCTTACGTTGGGAAAGTAGATCAGCACGATTGTTAACTACGGTCGCCTCCAATATATCCTGTTGCTCATTGTATTCAGCGACGAAGGTTTTTACATCTTCGGCGGTAGTGAGAATATCTTCGCTATCGGTATTGTTAATAAGGACTTTGACCGCTGGTTCTCCATTTAAGGCAACGGTAGCAGGCGCATCACTAAACTGTTTTTTCACATCAGCGATGTCGGCTAAAATTACTTTGGCTCCTTGGGGAGTAGCTTTGATCACAACGGAAAGTAGATCCTCAGCATCATAAGATTTATAGCGGGCCCGAATGAGTAATTCTTCCGTTTCCGTTTCAATTTTACCTCCAGTAATATCAAGATTACTTGCGGCAACCGCTTGAGCCACTTCTTCGAAACTCAAGCCATAGGCGCGCATCCGATTTTGGTTTACAGCGATTTCGATTTCTTCTTCAGGTAGTCCTAGTAATTCGACTTTTGAAATTCCATCTATTTGTCGAAGTTCATCTTCCACTTCTCTAGCCGCACTTTTTAATGCACTTAGGCTCAGGTTTTCACCTTGAATGGCAAAGGTGATACTAAGGGTAAGATTCTCGCGTAAGAAGACCGTTACCGGTTCCATTCCGCTGGGGAAGGAGGATATCTGGTTTACGGCATTTTCTACATCATCTAAAACCTCTTCACTATCTGCATTTCGCAAAACCTCTACCGTAATAGCAGCAACATTCTCACTGCTACTGGATGTATAGCGATCCACTCCCGAAACCCCTTTCAGGTTTTCCTCGATCTTGTTGATCACACCTTCCTCCATTTCCTCTGGTGAGGCTCCCGGATAAATAGCATTAATTACGATGAACCGTTCCGGAAAGAGCGGGAAAAAGGTGGAGTTTAAACTGCCCCAGGCGACCGCCCCATAGATTAGAGCGGCAATCATCATCACATTTACCGTTACCGGATATTTGATGAAAAACTCGAGAAATCGTTTCACTTCACTACAGCTTTAGCGAGACGAATGCTCATACCGGGATAAGCGCCGGTTACTTTCCGAGCCGGAATACGTAGACTTTCCTGAGGAGCGGAGATGATTACTCGCTCCGGATCGCGGTGAAGAATCTCCACTTCTTGCAGAACCAGGGTACTATCCTGAATACGAAAGAGATGTTTTTCATCAATCAACAACTTGCGATCAATTTCCATAGCCGCTGACAGTAACTTCCCTCGTAACTCACCCTTGAGGTATTCCCCATCTTTTACAGATTGTGAATTGAGCTGAATGAAGATTTGTAAACTTTGAGTGGCTGGATCTACCTTTTCGTTTTTTCGATAAACTAAGCCGGCAAAGTTTCGCTCAGAACCACTGCTTTTTAAAAGTACACTATCACCAACCGAAACCATTTCGGCTATTTCCGGTGAAATACTGCTTACCATTTCAAAGCTACCACCTCCGATAAATTCTCCTAAAACCTGGCCTGGTCTTACCAATTGACCACTTTCAACCAAAGCGGCTGTAACGGTCCCATCAAAAGGTGCACGAATTTCAAATTTGCTCAGTCTAATCTCACTGGCTTTGGCATTTTGAAAGCTGCTATACAGTGACCTGCCGCTTAAAAAAAGCTTGAGTTTTTCATCCTTCTCATTCGGTGGCGCGATTAGTCCATCGGAAGAATTCAACTTTTGTAGGAATTGATAGTAACTGGAGTAGCGGGCGGGAAAATCCAGTTTTAGATCAGGAAGTATTTGCGCTACCAAACTGAGGTAATTACTTCTGGCACTCTGATAAGCACTTTTAGCTTCAGCATTATCTAAGCTTAGGAGCACATCTCCCTTGCGGTATTTCTTACCCTCTTTAAAGGAAGCCGATTCAGTGCCGATAATTCCACTTACTTCTGAATAAAGCTCAATTTTTTCTGTTGCTTGTACGGGTCCGTCAATCGGAACACGAATGGCTACGCTCCCCGCTTTGAGGTCGCGGTATTCAACTAGCTTTTTTTGACTGCGATTTACGGGAGTTTTTTTCTCTCCTGAAGCAGCGAGATAGTTTTTCAGTAAAACCGCTAGAACCAAGATGGCTGCTCCGCCCACGATGGCCCATTGTCTTCTTTTCATGAAGTAGGAAATTGATGCAAAGTAAACCAAAAAGAAGGCAGGAGGTTCTTAAGACAAGTTTAGGATTGGCGGATAAATAGAAGCACTACCTTTGCCCCGATGAAAGCATTTTGGCGCATTGTACGCTACGCTTATCCTTATAAGGGAACAGTGATTCTCAGCGTATTAGCGAATCTCCTAGCCACAGTTTTTTCTTTGGCCAGTATCGGATTAGTGATTCCGGTATTGCAAATCATTTTCGACAACACCAAAGCTCCCGAGCTAGCCCCGGTATTTGATGGTGATATATTGGCTTATGCCGAATCTTTTTTGGCCTACGAAATAGGGCATCGCATGGAAGCAACCGGTCAGCAGGAAGCCTTAATGTATGTGTGTTTCCTAGTGGTTATCGCCTTCTTCCTCAAGAATATCTTCCGCTATTTTGCCCTCTATCTTCTGGCCCCAATGCGGAATGGAATTACTCGCGATATTCGTTTAGACTTGCATAACAAGCTTTTGGCCCTACCGGTAGGATATTTTACTGAACAGCGCAAAGGGGATATCATTTCCCGGATGACGGCCGATCTTAAAGAAATTGAAAACGGTGTACTGGCTACCATTGAGATGTTCTTTAGGGAACCGTTTATCATTATCGGGTCCTTAGCGGTATTAGTTTGGATGAGTCCCCAGCTTACACTCTTCGTTTTTATTCTGTTGCCCCTGGTATCGCTCCTTATTACACGCATTGGTAAGAGTCTGAAACGCGCCAGTACCCGTGCTCAGGAATCCATGGGGGATATTCTTTCCCTAACCGAAGAAACGGTAAGTGGCTTAAAAGTGATCAAGGCCTTTACGGCTGAAGAGCAAAAGGCCAGCCTATTTAAACGAGCGGCTAATACCTATTACAGTTTGATGAATAAGGTATTACGCCGGAATGATTTAGCCTCTCCCATATCAGAGTTTTTAGGAACGGGAGTGATGGCTATAATCATTTGGTATGGAGGTGGTCAGGTATTGGCAGAGAATAGCTTTACCGCAGAGAAATTCATCGCTTATCTCCTACTTTTTTATCAAATCATACCACCAAGCAAAAGCTTGTCGCAGGCCAGTTATAAAATTCAGCGTGGTAATGCTTCTGCCGAAAGGGTCCTGGAATTGCTAGATGCAGAAAATCCAATTCAGGATGGACCGGATGCCAGGGATTTAAAGGAATTTAAGGATTCCATTGTCTTTGATAAAGTTTGTTTCTCCTATCAGGAAAAGCAGGTCTTAAATGAGATAGATCTTAAGATTGAGAAAGGCAAAACCTTCGCCTTGGTTGGCCAAAGTGGAGGAGGTAAAACAACTCTTACCAATCTGGTACCGCGCTTTTATGATATCACGAAAGGTAGCCTTACAATCGATGGATTGCCTATTCAGGATATCAAGCTCAAAGATTTGCGCTCGCATTTAGGTATCGTTACCCAAGAGACGCTACTATTCAATGAGACGGTCGCTTACAATATTGCTTTGGGTAAACCAAATGCCACTAAGGAGGAGATCATTGCCGCGGCCAAAATTGCCAATGCGCATGAGTTTATTGAAAAACTTCCGCAGGGTTATGATACTAATATTGGCGATGCCGGAGGAAAGCTGAGCGGAGGGCAAAAACAGCGATTAAGTATTGCCCGGGCCGTGCTTAAGAACCCCCCAATTCTTATCTTAGATGAAGCAACTTCCGCCCTGGATACAGAGTCGGAAAAGCTGGTGCAGGATGCATTGTATCGCTTGATGGAAAACCGTACTTCATTGGTAATTGCGCACCGACTAAGTACTATTCAGCATGCCGATGAAATTGTAGTGATTAATGAAGGAAAGATAGTGGAGCGAGGCAGTCATCAGGAACTATTGGATCGACAGGGCATGTACCGCAAGCTAGTGGAAATGCAAAGTTTTGCTTAAACCAAACCTATATACATCATGCGTAAAATTGAGCACATCGGCATTGCCGTAAAGAGCATTAAAGAAGCCAATGAGACCTATGCTAAGCTCTTTGGCAAGGAATCCTACAAGCAGGAAGGCGTGGAGAGTGAAGGGGTAATCACTTCATTTTTCGAAGTAGGTCCAAATAAGATTGAGCTTTTAGAAGGCACTAATGAGAACAGCCCTATTTCCAAGTTCATTGCCAAACGCGGAGAAGGTATTCATCATATTGCTTTCGACGTGGAGGATATTGAGGCAGAAATCGAGAGACTTAAAGGGGAGGGTTTTGTGCTCTTGAACGAGCAACCCAAATTTGGGGCGGATAATAAGCTTGTTGCCTTTTTACATCCCAAGAGCAGTCATGGGGTATTAGTAGAGCTTTGTCAGGAGCGAAAAGATTAATGTCTGATTCCAATAAACAGAAAACTCCGATTCCCTGGCTTATTGCCGGAGCAGCAGTTTTATTGATGTTTTACCTTAGTTATCAATGGGATCGAAGCTTGCATATGCAGTACCAACTCGATTTATTGATTCGTGAACAGGATAGTATTATCGAGGCACAGGAACTAAAAATTCAGGAATTAGAACTGTTGAAGCGAGGTTCTGATTCTACAACCAGCAATTAAGCCTCATTTTTTAAACATTTACTGGAGCTCTTTAAGCAATTTGGGTAAGTCTTCCAGGGATCCGGTTTCCGGATTAAATAGTAGAGTTTCGATGCCAAGTTCTTGAGCGGCCTCTACATTCTCTTCCCGATCGTCGATAAAAAAGCAATCTTCTGCTTTGAGCTTATGTTTCTTAAGTACTTGTTGGAAGAAGCTAGCTTCCGGTTTTCGACTCCCCATTTCGTGGCTGTAGTGGATGCCTTTGAATAAGGAGGTGAATTGGCGGTATTGGAAAGGCCCACAAGTGTCCTTGATTTTTTGGATGTGCATAGCATTGGTGTTGCTAAGCAAGTAAAGGTTGTAGTGGCGGCTCAGTCTTTTTAGAAGACGAAGGGTATCATTTGGAATAGGAGCGTAGCACATGGCATTCCAGGCGGCAGCCAGATCTTTTTTGAAGATGTTTTTGCGAAAGAAGAAAGATTGGATGCTTTCGAGGAACTGATCCGTAGACAAATCTCCTCTTTCCAATTTCTCAAACAGTTCGCTTTGATCTCCCAATTCAGGAAAAGCGCCGAGTTTCTCGAATGCGGTATAACTCAAACTTTGGTCGATAGGGATAATCACAACCCCGAAATCAAAGAGTAGGTGCTTCGGCATGATCTGGTATTAGATCACAAAAGAAGCAAATAAGTGCATTTCACCGACCGATAAACGCCAAATATCTTAAAAGTTAATTCATTGATATTCAATATAAAAGAATACAAAGCTTCCGTTTATCGAAGATTAACGACACTTAATCGAAAAAAACGGAGGGTTAAAAGGCGTGTCCTGAAACATACAAAACGATCTACACCTCCTCCATCAAAATCTCACTTTTGACCCTCACTTTCATCCTTTATACGAATCTTCTTTACCAACTACCATTTACTATCTATCAACTACTATCTTCTAACCACAAACTCCCATTTAATCCTTAGCTTTGCAGCCCATTTCGGGCCCATAGCTCAGTTGGTTAGAGTAGGTGACTCATAATCACTTGGTCGCAGGTTCAAGCCCTGCTGGGCCCACTTGAAAGTCAGTAGGTTGCGTTGAAAGATGTGCTTACTGGCTTTTTTTGCGCATAGAATAATTCACGGATAACATATTATTTGCCCTTCTAAGGTTTTAGAGATGGTTTATATCGATCTCTATTGAACTTCCATGATTCTAAAGATTCTTTTTTTTCCGGGATTACATTAGGAATGAAGGCGTGAAGACAAATTTGACAAAAGATGATAGCGTAATTGCATACTCCAATACATTCGTTAACATCAAATTCTCGCAGGCCTTTTATTTCATTTTGACCTTTTGAATCCCTAGGGAAGATCTTTCCAGGTACAGCCATTTCTCCATGTGCTTGTGCTGATAGATCACGGTAGACTATGTCATAAAGAGCTGGATATCCTAATCGGATGGAGAGCTGCTCTAGATTTAGCGGGCCGTTTTCAAATGAGTACCAATTTTTAGGCTTCTTTTTTTGCCGTTTAAAATCCATATAATATTCCTTTAATGGCCCTGAGCTAAGGAATTCAAGTAATTCATTTTCTTTTGCCTCCCACTCTTTCCACTTGGGAAGTTCGAAAAGAAAGGAGTAGCTATCTTTTTTGATATTGTTAGAAAGCTTCCTTCCTGCTTCGGATTTAGGCTTGAGTTTTTTAAAATAGCTAAGTTGTTTAAGCTTAAACATTAGATTATAGTGCATTCCCCTTCTTACAGTATCACTTTCAGTACTATATTCAATTTGAAGGGCCAGTTCGAACATCGCTCTTAGGTGAATGTTGCACTGCTCAGTGGCCCCTTGATTCAAAAGACTCTTAATTGCCACTAGCTCAGAAATAAACTGTCTAAGCAGCATGTGGGCACCTAAAGTGGCGTCCGTTACCTTCATGGATTTATAACTGACAAGAAATACTTCTGCACAAAAGGCCTCTAATTCATCGATGGTGGAAATTTGCTGCCAGTAAGAATATTGATTATCAGGGTTATAGTGTCTCCCAAGCAAAATATCCTCGTCGGTGACTTCTTTATCCATGTCTATTACTACTTAGTAAGAATTCGATGTCGAAGGGTAATATTCTATGAAGCGTTGGAGTATACGCTACTTCCGGACCCCTGATAATTGGTATAAACATGCTGATAAACCGCCACTGCTTTCAAATCCACCTCTTCATCCGAATACGACTCTTGAGGTAGCCAGAGTAAGTTTTCGTAAATCAGATTCCGGACTTGTGCCTTTACCGATCTACTTTCTCGCCATCGATCTATCTTAAGCTTTTCTTCTTTTAGTTTTTTAAGGGTGTCTGCCGCGACTTTCTTTACCTGTTTTATCTCCTTTTCTGTCAACTCTTTGCCTTCAATAAGGAGGTCGTAGATTGCCAAAGTCTCCTCATCCCCAAGGTTTTCTCGAACCGCACGTTTTTCTTCAGCACCTAGCGATTTAATAAACTCGGTTAGGTCATCAAAGGCTTTTTTAGTGTTCTCCAAGTTTTTACCATCATTATATTCTTGGATGATTTCTTTGTAGCGTTCGTAAAACTCCAAGCGTAGTGGATTTTCTTTGAGCATTTGCTCTAGCTTCTTCTCAATAGCTTGCTGCAAATCATAGGTTAAGGTGTTTTTACGAGGAGCTTTGGCGAAAGCGGCCTTAAGGGCCTGGAAATCGAGCTTACTTAAATCGATATACCCAGATTGCTGCTCTTCAACACTTTGCGGGATAATTTGAATGCTATCACTGACTTCTTGCTGAAGTCGCATAATAATCTCAGTAACATCCGAAGATTTGACATTCTGATTTAGCTGGTTATAAATGGCTTCAATTGCATCATGTTTCTTCGTGTGCGGTTTTACTTGTTTTTCCGGGAATAACGCTTTGTACTTCCTAAACACATTACGAGCCATAATCTCAAATGTCGTTCGAGTAGACTCATTTAGGCAAACACAATCAGCCGCCTCCTTAATCTTGCCCAACTTTGCCATTGGTTTAGCTTCAATAAGCTCCTTTAGATTGAAGTTTAGTGACTTTAGGTTTTGTTCTGTTTGATCTATAGCTTCTTTGAGCTCAACTTCCAATCCTGCGAGCAGTTCGGCAGGTTTAGCGGAAGGCTTATCGGATCCTTTTCCTCCAGGGGTTTTAGAGCCTTCCCCATAGACTGAATAAGCCTTTTCCAGTTGTTGATATACATTGCCGTAATCAACGATTAATCCATTTTCCTTTTCGTCATCATAGACTCGGTTTGCCCTAGCAATTGTTTGCATAAGGGTATGCCCTTTAATGGGTTTGTCCAGATAGACGGTACTAACACACTGGGCGTCGAAACCAGTAATCCACATCGCGCAAACAATGGCTAAACGAAAAGGGTTTTCCGGGTCCTTAAATTCTTTTTCAAGATTCCGGTCCACCATCTTGCGGCGATGTGTTTCAATATCCAGACCCATTTTTTTGAACTTATCTACCTCGTTTTGTTCGCTACTGACAACAACGCAGACTTCAGTTTCATTTACCCTATCGTACTTTCTTTGTAACTCCTGTGCTTCCTGTTGATCATCAGACTTCTCTATTCGTCCTGCCACCTCTTTTAAATACTCTGGCCAATACTTTTGAACGAGCTGATACATCTTTACAGCTGTAGGTTTATCTAAGGCGACAAACATAGCCTTACCTTGATAGCCTCTTTCATTAAAGTGCCAAACTAAATCCTTAGCGATTGCGTCAAGCCGGGGTTCAGCAGTCAGCACCGCATAATTTTTTTTGAATAGGTAGGCTAGCTTTTTTTGCTGATCCTCGTCGAGGTTTTCATCTTCTAAGATTTCAGCCATCCGTTCATCAAGCTCCGGATTTTGAATATCCAACTTCTCGCCTTTGTTTAAGTAGCGAAGGGGTAGGGTGGCTTCATCTTCTATGGCTCGCTTGAAATCATAAATAGAAACATACTCACCAAAAATGTTTTTGGTGATTTCGGCTTCCTCTTTAATAATTGGGGTTCCTGTAAAGCCTAAGTAAGAAGCATTGGGAATCCCATGGAAACGCATATTTCGCGCATAAGCACCACCTTGCGTACGATGCGCTTCGTCTGAAATGACGATAATGTTTTCTCGATCAGTGATGAGAGGATATTCAGATTCTTTTTCTGGTTTGATGGAAAACTTATGAATCAAAGTGAAGACGTAGCGATGATTTTCAGAGAGTAATTCTCTCAGGTGTTCTCGGCCTGTAATTCCTTTCTTGTTCCCAGCAATTACCGACTTATCATTTACCGCACCGACACCAGAAAAAGTATCATAAAGTTGGTTCTCAAGTTCAGTGCGATCTACCGCTAAGACAAAAGTGTAGGAGCCTCCTAGTTTTCGATGAATTTTTTCGCAAAGGAAAACCATAGAGTAGGACTTACCGCTCCCTTGGGTATGCCAATAAACACCCAGCTTACCTTGTAAGTCTTTGATGTTGTTCACATTGGCGATGACTTTGTTTACACCAATGTACTGGTGGTTTTTGGCCATTATTTTTACTACATCACCATGGGAGCTATCAAAAAGCAAGAAGTTTTCGAAAATATCCATAAGGTGATGCTTGGAGCAAGTGCCTCTAAGCAGAGTATCTAGGCTAACCACACCCTCTTGATCTTCCTCTATACGTTTCCATTCTAAGAAGTATTTATAGGAGCTTGTAATGGTCCCTACCTTGGCATCGGTGCCATTACTGAGAATAATGAAGCCGTTGGTGTGGAAAATGTGGGTTATGGTGTCTTTGTAATCTGAGAGGTTGTCGACGTAGGCGTTTCGTAGGTCCTTATTATGAGCCTTTAACTCCATAAAAACTAAAGGAATACCGTTCACGAAAGCAACCACATCTGGACGCCGGTTATAAAGCTCACCTACTACTTCTAGCTGACGCACCGCCAGGAACGAATTATTAGCGTAGTCTTTAAAGTCAAATACCTTAAGGCGTTTTTTGACCAACTCTCCCTTACTGTTCGTGAAACTCACTGGAACACCGCTTTTAAAAAGGAGATATTTTTCTTGATTTATTTGAGCTAGAGTTTTATCAGCGATACGCTGAGTGATTTGCTCAACTGCCTGATTATAGACTTGATTAGGTAGGCTTGGGTTGAGTTTATTTAAGGCTTCTTTGAGGTAGCGAACCAGAATCACCTCACTCTTGTCATCACGACCAAGCAAACCATTGTCACCAAAAGTTTCGTTGTGCCAGGCAGTTTTTACTTCCCAACCTAATTCTTCCAGGACATCTTGAGTAGCCTGTTCCACAAGGCCGTCTTCAGAATATTCGTAGCTCATCAGGTTGAAGGTAAGTTGTTGGTTTTAAGCTAATTCAGTAAATCATTCGGGTTTATAATTGGCAACATGAAGTTACGTAGGGCGGTTCCCTGGAATCTAGTTAGCAGAATCCCTCTTGAAGTTGAGTAGGTTACAGAAGCTATGGCATTAGCTAAATTTCCGTCAACTAGGGGCTTGGTTTCTTCTTTATCCTCGAAGCTCACTAAGCTCCTTAAATTCTCGATACCAAAAATAAATGCAAACGTAAAATGGCCCTTTGCCTCTTCCTGTTCGATTTTTGACTTAGTGCTTATATCTACTTCGAAATCGGCTTTTAGTAAGCCTTCATCGGTGTTAAAGCCCATATCGAAACTCACATTAAAATCGTGTCCTTCAACTTCATTTGGGTCGAACTCAAATGGACTTTCGATTGCGCCTTTAATTAACTGGAAGACAAGAAGTTCCATTTTTTTTACATCTAAACTTGATTTGTTTTCCATTAGGCTACTTGTCCTTGATGTTCAATTTTTTGTGCTTCAGCTTTTTGGAATCCGGAGGTGTTTTTCACCACATTACTGTGCACAGTCATTGCTATTGGTTTTGCTTTAACAGAAACAAACATCCTATGCTGAGGAACATGAATTATTGTTTCCCCTAGCTCAGCCTCAAGTTTGGCCAATGAGCGTAAGGTGAAATTGTGCTCTCCATTAAGCCATTTACTTATTTCGGAGGGTTTTTTACCAAGACTTTCAGCTAGGCTTTTTTGAGAGTAGCCTTTTTCTTTTATCAAGGCATTGATACGCACCACAATGTCTGCGTATTTAGCCACGAAAATTTTAGTTTCTTCAGGGACTTGGCTTTCTAGCCTTTGTGCGATTTTGCTTCTCATTTTAGTGCAGGTAGATGTCTGTAGTATTTATTCCATCAGTAAGAAATCGACCTGAATGGTCAATTTCAATTAGCCCATGTTTTAAGTGATCTTCAATTCTCTTGACAAACGCTTGAGCGTCATTGAATTTGGTTTTTAAATCTAGACTGTCTTGTGCCGTAGCGGCACTCTTTATACCTCCATTAAAGAGGATAAGTATCTTCTCATTAATTCGGTAGCAAAACAAGCGTAATGGAAAGTTGTTGCCTAAGACTGCAATTTCTTCAAGTCTATCATTTGGCTTTGGTGGTAGGGCTTGGGCTCTCGCTTCATTACGATTAACAAAATCATTGGTTGCGCCATACTTGTTTTTAATAGGGTCTGAGATTAATTGGTAAAGCTCTAAAGCTGCATCATAGTGCTCATTTTCTTTATCCTCGGTAAAGCGATCAAAGAAACGATCGGTTTCATTATCCGTTAAACCGTCTTGTTTAACAGTATAAAAGGTGCATCGGGTACCCTCATCATCCCATATTTCTAGCGCGAAGTTATTCACTTTTAAGTTAATTTACAAACAAATGTTCACTTTTAAGTTAATTCTTGATTCGGAACTAAACTAAAGTGAACTTAGCTTTTTATTTTTCTTTGGCACCAATTTATGACCATCAGCCCATTCCTCAATCTCTTGACAGATATGTCCTTGCCATGCTTTTACAGAGCTGTCCATTTCAGTGAAAAGCAGTCCGCATTCGATAGTTGAGAGGTTTTTTGGATTGTTTATATCGGTGAAATTACCGGTAACATAGTTCTTGCTACCGGGATAAAGTAACGCGACCTTTTCAGCCTTAAAATAATGATGATAGGCATACATCTGCCGTATATCCTCTATACTTGGTTTATTGGAAACAATTTTCCACTTGGCATCCAGAATGTAATTGAGTTCACCGACCCTTATGACTATATCTGGGCGAAGTCCTCGTGTTTTTCCTCCTGTTGGCTTCCAAAAACGACGGGTATTTTGACCTCGAACTTTCATGTTCTTGTTCTGCTTTAAACTGGCCAGTACAAACTCTTCCCAAAGGCTGTTCATGTCAAACATCAAGGCAAGCACATTTTGATTTCCCCTAATTAAGTTAGGATGGAAACGCAGTAAAATCAATCGAGCTATATCCAATGCTCGTTGGTAAGCCTTAGTCTTACGATCTAACTTAATCTTTGTGAAAACTTGCTCATTGATTTTGATTGTCGGCATTTCAGGGAAGTCCAGCAATAATCGATTAAGCTTAACATTAAGAGCTTTATTCGAATTAAGCTGTTTAATGACCAATAAGGCTTGGTAAAGGATGATATGCAGCAGGTGTTCCTTGTCATAAACAGTATGCCCGGTGTAGAATCGCTCCTTATGGACCAGATTCTTAGAGACATGCTTATTTAGCATTAGGCTGCCTTTAAGCGTATAAAGATTGCCTTCAATCTTGCGGTACTTCTTGGCTAAACCTGAACGAAGCAAGTATTCCACTTCTTTGATGAAAAGTTCAAAGTAAAGGTTGAGAATAGAGTTTGTTGACGTGTTTAAACCTGACTCACTAGGGGCCTTTACTTTAAAGCCATGAACCGCCTTAATCATATCAATTAGAATATTGTTCCACCTGGTTTTCTCCGACTCATCTCTGATATTGGTCTTATCTGTTTTTGGTAAAACGCTGATCAAAAGATTGCCGACTTGTAAGGCTCCAACAAATTCTTTGAACTGCACCCCATTACGAATCAAGCTAAAGTAGCTTGGGTCATAGGTGAAAAAATCAACCAAGGCATCTAGCTTTTCTTGGTCAAAAATGACATCATTATCAAAGACTTGATCAAGCCTTATAGACTGATGTTCAAATACCCGAATATGTTGAACCACGCTTTTCAAGCTCAGTCAATTGATTTATTCATCAATAGTTTTATGGCATTTTCAAAGGTCATATCTATATGATTCCCGGCATCAACCGGCTCATCTACACGGTAATCAATCACGACATACACATCGTGCTCCATGTAATCGCCATCTTCATAGCCTGAAGCAAAGACTAGGTCCTCTTGCTTTAGGTCTTGGTAAATAAACCCTTCTCCTAAAATTGCGCCTATTTTCTCAGGGTCGCCATAGAAGTATTCTTGCAATAGCGGAATAATATTCCGGTAAAAGGAATCCATTAGTTTTTTTTTAGCATCCTCGTTTGGCTTTTTCAGAAAGTAGGAATGTCCGATTAGATGGTCCTTATCGAGTAGTTTTTCGATCCTTCTATTGATGGTTTTGAGAATGGCGGCCCCGGTGGTGTTTGCAAAGTCATATTGTAGACCCTCAAGGTCGTAAACCGGAGACATTTCGCTAAAGCTAAATCGCCTTCTTAGAGCTGTGTCAAGTGCCTCCACGCTGCGATCGGCAGTGTTCATTGTTCCAATTACATATAAGTTTGAGGGTACTGAGAATGGTTCCTTACTATAGGGGAGTGTGATTTCAATTGCCTCGGGTTTACCTGCCCTTTTGGTTTCTTCTAACAGGGTGATTAACTCTCCAAAAATGGAAGAAATATTACCTCGGTTTATTTCATCTATGATCAGGACGAAGTTTTTCCTTTCGACTTTCTTGGCATCTTCATTAATATCAAACTTCCAAGACTTCATTTGTTTGACTAGCGCGAGATAGTAGCCTCTCATTCCCCCGCTTATTAGGTCCTCAATCTGATCTGTATTTTCATAGATTTTACGCAGGGTCTCGCGGGTCATGCTGTTGTTGCTCTTTCCCTCACTATTAATCATTTTGATAGAATATCCATCAATCTTGGGTATTATGAAATAGGATGATTGGAGATTAATTCTCAAACCCGTTACTTCTTTCTCCTTAATCTTGATAGTGTCGGCGAATTGCGCTTCGGTGACCTCTCGGTTTAATTTGGCAAAGGCTAGTTCAAAAGATGGTTCAAGACTTGAATGCTCTTTTGTGCCAATGTAATTGAGGTTCTCCGTTGCTTCTTCCGATATTCTTTTAAATATCCCAGGGATAACTTTATAGCTAATAGGATCGCCTTCTTCTTTGGGTTCTAGTGGTTTTATACCTTCCACAAAGTCTTCGTAAGACATATTTTGGTGAAAGGTTGTAAAGGCGATTTGGCCTTTTCTCACCAAATCATCATAGCGTGATTTTAGAATATGATAAGGTTCGTTTTGAAGTTCGTGCTTTCCTTTTTCTTCTATTATAGCAAGCGCCTCTACGACCATGGAGTACGTCTTACCAGTACCTGGAGGGCCATAGGAAATCTGGTTTAAAGGGTTAGTCTTCAATTTCGTCTCTTGCTCCGGCTCTAAATTTTCCTCCTCATTTTGAGATAGTTTGCTCTTAATTTTCATGATTCTGTTCAAGTTTCTTTTGAATTCTCTTTCATCTACAATGAAGGAATCTTGAAGTCCATGTTGTTCAATAAGCTCTAAAGCTACTAGCCTAACTCGTGTCAGGTAGTCATTCAAGTTTTGTAGATAGTCTTTGGCGTTTGGGTAACGCTTAGTACCATGTCTATTGCTACTCAGCTTTATGTCTAGCTTGCTAGCGAGATCAAAGTGAAATTTAACATAACCCGGATCGTGTTTACCTCTGAGGGTGTCCTTAAAGGAGATTTCCAAATAGTTTCTTTCTAGATTTCCTTCCTTGTCAAAACTTATGACGAAGCCTAAGGTTTTGATTTTTCTATTATCGTCGCCGGCCTTAAACAATGGCACATACACATAGCTACTTCCCTGAAACCATTGCCCTTGAGTTAATCGTTTTTCCCCAGATTGCGAACTATCTCGGCTTCTTAAAGAAAAGGTGAAACCAGGATTTTCAGATCTAAATTGCAAAAGATGTTGAAGGATAGCGTCGCTGATTTTTAATAGGTTGTTTTTATCCATAATTCTATTGAATTTTAATTAGGCCAGTCATTAAGCGTGGGAGAAGGATGTCCCTCGCTTCCTTTAAGGCGCTATTTTGTTTTAAGAGGTTTTCGGTCATGTCTATCAACCCTTTGGTTTTTTGGTGGAATCCCTTTCGAGTTTCTGCAGCAGGCCAGACAATAGGTATAGTTTTAAAGTTACCTCGAGAAATCTCCAAAAATGTTGTTCCAGAAGCGAAATTCATAAAAAGTGGCACGTTCCATTTAAAGTTGAACAGCAAGAATTCTTTATCTTCCAACTGATGTGGCGTGATGTTTATAAACCCCTGATTGGTACAAAACGACTTCCCTATAAGTCCAAAAAGTCCGATTGTCGCTCGACTAGTCATCATAAAAGAGTCTGGTCCTAAAAGTTTCGCTGAGCTTTTTTGTAATCCAGCATCAGTTATATGGTTCGTACTGTCCAGCTGAACAAGGGAGTTTGATTTTGATAAGTCTGTTGGGGAAAACCAAATAATTTCACCCCCGTCCCAATAACTTGGGTTGGCTTTTGATGGTGTCCCGCCACCACTAACTGTACAAATGGAACCGATCGTTTTAGTTTTCCACCCCTCCGGCACTCCACTCTCCTCATCAATTTTCACATTCTCATGCCCTGGAAAACGCATCCGTATAAACCATTCTTCATACATCAATTGCGCTTTTTCTTCTAGCAGTTTAATGCGCTTGAGGTTGTTCTCGATAAGGTCGTCGTATGCAGAAAGGATAGAGGCGATTTTGCGTTGGGTGGGGAGAGGGGGAAGGTTTACCTTGGTTCCTTCAATTTTATAGATCCCAAGTTTAGGTTGTGCCGCACCAGCCGCAATTAGCTCAAAATATGAACGGATGTGTTCACTCTGAAGTAAGAACTTTAAAAATAAGGGGGTTAGATGATCTATATCTGCCGTGATTTTTACCGCATTCTCTGTTAAATTCGCCCCATCAAATTCGTTTGTCACCAATGCTGTTTCGCCAATTGTCCCTGCAATTGTTAAAACAACCTGGCCCTCATTTACAATATATCTCGAAATGTGTTCATGAGCTTTATCGGAGATATAGACAGGATTCTCAAAATTTATTTTACCATTTTTCACATCTCTTGCCCTAATGTAGGGGTGTGAAGTTTTTGTTTCAATTAAGCTAAACCCCTTGGGCAATCTTTTACCTCCTTGTATTTTACATATTCTACCAAGCTCAATTAACTGCCATTTATTAATCATATATTACTTGATTGAATTTTGTTCATCAATTTCGTGGCCTCGCCATTTAAGGCAGCAAGTTCTTCATGAAGCTCTCTGATGCGCGTCTTATAATCGAAATCCATATCCACCTCAATACTCACCCCTACATATCTTCCAGGAGTTAAGCTATAATCTTGCTCAATAACCTCCTCATTATCCACAACCTTGCATAGGCCCTCTACATCTTCGTATTTTCCACTCGAGAAGTTTTCTTTAAACCAAATATTATCATCCTTAACCTCTAAGTCATCGCCACGGAAGGCGTTAATAATAGCGGTGAGTCCCTCCATTTGATCATCACTAAAGTCATTTACCGTGGAGCTTACTTTGCGATAAGTGTTGCGGGCATCAATCATGAGAATCTTATCTAAATTCTCCTTTTTCTTACCCTTGTTGAAGAACCAAAGGTGACAAGGTAAACTGCGGGTATAAAAGAAATTATTGCTGATTGCCACAATGCACTCTACATGGCCTGTCTCAATCAATTTTTGGCGGATGAGTTTTTCGCCATGTCCGGCATCTGTTGCGGATGAAGCCATTACAAAACCTGCTCGGCCCTTTTCATTAAGGTAGCTATAGAAGTATTGCATGAAGAGGTAGTTGCCGTTGCTAATGGTGCCTTTTCCCGTTAAGGGAGCTCCAAAGGGCAGCCGTGGGTCTTCCGCTAAAAACTTGTTTTTCGCATCTACACGGTCCACGTTGAAAGGAGGATTGGCCATCACGAAATCGCATTTCCCGACTAGATCATGAGGGTCAGTATAAAAGCTATTTCCCTCAATTACCTTCCCCTCAATCCCATGAATGGCCAGGTTCATCTTGGCTAGCTTGGCGTTATTACTTTTTAGCTCAGTACCGTAAATAGTGATTGCTTCATTTATACTTCTATTCGGAGAATGATCATTAATGAAATGCGCAGTCTGCACAAACATTCCACCTGATCCACAAGCTGGGTCATGAATTACGCCATGATTAGGTTGGATGAAGTTTACTATGAGATTTACTAGGGAGGGTGGTGTAAAGAATTCTCCACCCTCTTGGGCTCCTGCCCCTTGCATGGAAAATTTCATGAGGAAAAACTCATAAATACGTCCAAATACATCGCCCTTGGCATTTCGAACTGCATCCTTATTGAAGACACGTACCAAATCCCTTAGCAGCTTATCACCCAACTCTTGGTAGATTTTCGGTAAAATACCGGCTAAGTCTGGGTACTCAGCCTCAATGAGCTTCATGGCATTATTGATGGCTTCCGATATGTCTTCGCTTTCTGGTAAGGCAACGAGATACTCATACTTTGCTTTTTCAGGTAGCATAATCGCTCCCGCTGCTGTATAATCATCTTTTGTGGCTTCTCTTTTCTGGCCAGTACGGGGATTGACAGCAAGGTTTTTCGCTATTTCGGCTTTCGCGTTTTCATAGCGATTTTGTGCGAACCTGAGCAGTACCAATCCAAGGACCGGATCCTTGTATTCTGCGGCGGTTAATTTCGAATTCCCTCTAAGTTCGTCGGCTGCTTCCCAGAGGTCCTTTTCGAGGTCGCGTATTTCTTGTTGGGTCATTTTTGTTTTTTCATGTATTTTACATCAATCACTCAGTTCGTGAATGAAGCTATGATTCTAGTTTTAAAGCCTTGGAAATAGTCGCGAAGTACCACATAGTTTATTTTATCAGTTTCTCTTAAAACTCCTATTTCGGAGTTTAGAAATTCACTAAGCTCGCTGATCTCTACTGAATTTTCAATTCTGTACGTGTAAACAAGATTGCTTGGGCTATGGTGGCCAAACGGTTCGTCTTGAATCAGGTACTCCATATCTCTGATAATCATCGAGAATAGATAGTTTTTTAAAATCAGTCGCTGGTTCCTGTCAACTCTTAAACCCTCTTTGGCTTTGCTCATTTCTAAAACATAAGCCTCTAGTTGAGAGATCATAGTTTTTCTCGCTCGTTGGCTAAATGTTTTATCTTCAATCTCAATAAGTCTTCCTTCTATTTCACCAATTTGATCTTCTATTTTCAATAAGGTGGCTTTTAATTCTGATTTTCGAAGGGTATTGTCTTCTATGGAATATTGAATAGAGAAGTTATCCCTATCTACTTCAAGTTCCAAAAGTGTTTTCAATAAGTCTAGTTCATTCATGTTTATCAGGATATTATACACGTTTTAACATACGATGTCCCTTTAAAAAATATCTAACCTAAATGTGATTGTTGCAAAGCGAGGTGGATGAATTCTGGTTGTCTAATTTACATTTTACCGCCTAGTTGATATAATTTTATATAGTTCGTTTTAACTTAACCGGATATGACAAGAGTCTTATCAGCATATAGATTTGTTCGAATACTTGAAGGAGGTACCACCAAGCCATGGTTGTTAGAAGTTGAGACGGAAGAAGGGAATCTGATTCAAGCGGTGGTTAAAGTGTTTAAACCTGATCAACTAGTGCAAAAATCCTATACTGGCCATGAGTATCTTGGTGCTTGGTTAGCACAGGAATTGAATTTAAGTACACCTGAGTTTTTCTTGGTTAGATTAAGCAACTCGTTTATTAAGGATTTGCCTTTTGCTGCTAATTTGAAGATAGATGAGAACGGAGAGGCAATTTTATTTGGTAACAAATACTTGGAGGGTTCAGCAATTTATTCACACACCCTATTATTGAGGCACCTTAATAAAGATGATATTGCTGCTATTTTGGCGTTTGATATGTTAATATCGAATACCGATAGACGTCGAGGGAAACCAAATATGTTGATGACTAAGAAACAATTTTACCTTATTGACCATGAGCTTGCTTTTGGCTCAACTCCACCAAGTTTGAATAATTTGCCGCATTTAGTAAATGGTCATATACTTTTCGATCATGCAAGGAAGCTATTTAGACAAAAGGGCAAAGGTGTTTTTGATTTTTTCAGTTTTTCTTTAGAAAATCTTTCAGACCTTAAATTAAGAAAAACATTTTCTAGACTTCAAGAATTGGACCTGTTGACTGAAGAGGAAACCAACCACTGGGTTGACTTTATCCTTTCAACCAAAGCAAATACCAAAGAAATGATAAATTTGTTATCCAACCATTTGAAATGAAGGAGGAGTTTTACTTTAGTATCCTGAAATTCAGGTATAATCAACTCATAGAGGAGTCTCTAAATGTGGGTCTGATATTTTATTTTCCAAATTCCTCTCAAATTGCTTTTAGGGGGACTAAAGATCTTAGGCGTATTAAAAAGGCTTATTTGGATGTTGATTTGGCAAACATTAAAATGTATCTCGGCTCATTCGATTCTAAAGCTAAAGCTATCTCTAAGAAGGCATTCAGTTATGCTAGGGAACCGGAGGTCTTAATAAATGAGCACTTTCTAGTTCAAAATGGATCATCCTTGGCTTTTGATAAGGTTAAGAGGGCTCCAATATGGCGGGATTATAAACGGACAATTGATCATTTTACGAGCATCTATTTAATAGATAAGGTTCCTAGTGTTAAGGAGTCTAAAAGGCACGATGAAAGCCATTTGAGAGCCTCTTTTCATGGTTTATTGAATAAAACAGCTGGCGAAAGGGATTGGTCGAAATTAATTAGGAGGGACAAAAGGCAGTTAAAGAGCACAAGGGTGAACATCCAAGTAAATGAGTTTTGGCAAAACGGAACAACAAATTTGATTAAACCATTTGCGCTGGATTTAGATACATCTGAGGGCATTGAGCAAAAGTCGTTTGCTTTTGCAAAGAAAGTGGATCTTATTGGCTCAACTCTCTACGTAGATCGTTCCCGTTTGGATTTATTAGTCTCAAAACCTTCAAAGTCAAAGCTGATCGAAACCTACAATGTCGCTATTAACGTTTTAAATGAAGCGCAAGGCCCTATTAGGTTGGTGCCAGAAGAGCAACTCTCTGATTACATATCAGAAATTTGGGCTTCTGCAAAAGAGTTGGACTAATAGATGAGTTCAAAAACTTGGTAAAGTTTTAGTTTACTTACGGCGTTCTTTACTAATATTTAAGTTACATCTCAACTCCTAGTCATTCTTGTAAACAGAATAATAATCAGATATTTCTCCTGTTTCAATTGCTTGATCTTTTCTTAGTTTTCAGTAGCTATTACGAGACCCCGGTTCTAGAAAAAGGGTAAGGTGTTGTTCGTTATCTACGAATTCATGGGATATTTCATAAATGCGAAAATAGATCGTTCCAAGAGTCTCATAGCAAAAGGGTAAATGGATGGTTTCACCTTGTCGAGATAGCGTTCAAAGGGCTAGTAATTGACATGTTTTGTGGACTGTTAGAGCTTTAATATTGCCATAAGGAAGCGATTTAATCTAATTAAGATTTATGAATAAAGGGGCTATCACAGTGATAATATGAAATAAATACCAAGTATTGTGTTTTAATTTTAAAAAATTTATACTTTAGTTTTAGAAGGGTTTTCTCTATGTTTACCTATTGATTATGTTGCCTTTGGTGCTTGAGAACCTGATGATAAATCGATTAACCATAAGAATTATACTTCGCTTGAATAGATTGTTTTAAAATCCAAAATCTGTGAAATTTTTAAAGTACTTGATTGTCCTAGTTATTCCTGTTTTAACTAAAGCACAGTCTACTTCAAATGAAAGAAGAGACGGATGTGTCGTATCACTAACAACCGATCAGGATTTCTTTTATTTCAGTAAAGAGCGCAATGAAGATAGAAACTATACCATGGGTTTTTCACTTGAGGTATCGCATGATGCGATAAAGAATTGGTACACTCATGTCCCCCTCGACCTTATTAAAAGGTTTGGGGAAAGGCATTCCGAGGTAATAAGAAGCTCATCGCTATATGCGAGCAATGTGGGCATTCTCGGCACTGCTTTCACTCCGGAAAAACTTGATACTAATGCTGTGGTTTTTGGAGATCGGCCCTATGCCTTTTTTTTGGGGCTAACAACAAGGAATGTCATGCTGTACATAACTGATTCGGAAAGGCATGTATATCAAAGTATTGGTATAAATTATGGTGTTTTTGGAACACACGTTGGCAAGGTTGTTCAGTCTTGCATCCATAGTACCGAGTGGAACACTAGACCAGTGCCGGAGGGTTGGTCTAACCAAATCGGAGATGGCGGTAGTTTTACAATGCTTTTAGACTACAATCAGTTTAGGACGTTTAGAAAGTTGAAAGATGTTGGATTAAACTTAACTTCAAAATATGCTGCGGACGGTGGTTGGACCTGGGGAGCGTCGGCAGGATACTACAATAGAGTATATGCTGGTATTGGTGGGCGGATCGGGAAAATTGACGTGGAGCGTGTTTATGATTGGTTTAACGCCTTTACTTCTCTGGGAAGTGCTGCTTATCAAGGTGAAGGGTCAAGTGGGAAATCGCGACATGAGTACTTCTTAATAGGCCAATTAAATGGAACTTTCATGCTAAGAAATTCTATGTTGGAAGGAAGAATGTTTCAGGATGACATTTATGTATTACCGTCTGAATGGACTAATCCGTTCATTGGTGAAGTCGTATTTGGTGTAGGATACTCTTATAAATATCTAAGGAACTCTCGAGTTAAGGGATTGTCACTTATATATAAAAACACGATACGTTTACCTGAATTTAACTCAGGTATTATCGAGGTAAGGAACCATTACTTTGGGTCGGCTGGTATTATTGCTTCATTTTGATAACCAACCATGGTAGCTCCAAGTAACTTTAAGGTAAGGGTGAACTGGAATGAAAGTGCTGGTTATAAGAACAAGGACCTTCACACGGCCAAGGTTGCTATTACCCTGCTAAATTCGGTAATGCGAAGTACGGAATTTGCAGAATCTATAATCCAGTATAGAAATGGGGAACACATACCATTATTTGCCAATAATCAAGGTTTGGATAATTATGAGGTTCTAAAGAGAATTTATGCCGCAAAGGAAATTGGTACAGAACCAGATTATGTGGCTAACTTGGTATTAATTCTGCGAAATGGATCGGGGCCAAGCCTAGAAACTATAGGTATGTTTCAAGATGGAAAAATCTTCACTTATAAACCAAGGTTTAGGGAAATGACCATAGCCGAGATTGCAGGACACTATGTCCATGAATGGTGTCATGCTCTTGGTTTTGAACATCCAACTAATTCGGAGCATAGCGTCCCATATGCCGTTGGGAGAATAACTACCGATCTGCTTGCAGACTTGGTGTAAATGGATCGGAGATAAAAGCCTTCTTTATCTACCTAAAGGTATATAATCTTGCTACTAGATCATCGAAAGAAGGATTCTCGACATAAGCACGAAGGTTATGAATATTCTGCTGCAAATTATTGTTGGTATAAGAAAAATCTAAAAACATGGGGATGTTCAATTTTCCGTGTTCCTCTTCGAAAAGGCTCTTAACCGAATCATGCTCACTCTTTAGGCATCCAAGTGAAGTTGAACCTAATCCTGTTTTTACCCCAAATTCACCTAAAACATTATACTTCGTTAGGGCGGGGTCAAAAATATTGAGCGTAATTGTGAATTGATAATTATCATTCTCACGAATGATTTCAGGGTTGCGAATAGCGTAATCTTTAAAACTACTTACCCCAGGAATAGCAGGCGCTATTAAAGCCACCCGGATCAGACTAGAAGGAGTTTTATATTCCTCCAAGTCTAATTTATTTATATATAAATCCTGGAATTCACTTTTGTCTTTTTTTGAAATCTTTGATGTTTGACTAAAAAGTGCGGTACATATGACATTTGCGCCCGTGCTGTGAGCGATAACATTAATATCATCTTTTTGAAGCGAGGACAATACCTTTCTCAATTCTAAGCCTACTAGGTAAGAATGAGCCTGAGCATTATCCCAAACCTTTGCAGCATTCAGTTTTGTCCAGGTTAATCCATCCCAGTATACTTCAATAAAATGGTGTCTGGTATTGGGAGTCTTGGATTTTATAACGTTTTCTACATTGGCATAGCTTGAATTGGCAAACTCGAATCTATTGCGAAAGCCGTGAATGAGAAATGTAAATTCATCAGCTTCAATAGCTTTTAGGTTTCTAACTATTTCTTTTAGAGTCACATCTTGAAGGGTTCCAAAGTATTTCTGGAAGTTTTCATCATTTAATTCTTCATTCACAGTCACATTGTAACTTTCTAGATTATCTTCTAGAATTTCCAGATTGTTCCTATAATATAACTCTAAAGAGGAATAGTTTTTTTTCAATAATAAATTATCAACGGGTAAATTTGGATAGATTTTACCATATCGATCATAGAAAATTCTGGTAGTCCCTTTTGATGCATTTTGCTGATTAGAATGCTCTCCGAACTGGACATAATGATCCTTAATGAAGGAACAACTAGTCATTGTTATAGCGAGGAGGTAAATGAAATATTTCATAAATAGTTTTCTTCAGGTATAATTCAAAAATAGCTAAGGAAACGAGAACTTGGTATTCATTACAGACTTTTAATGAGTAGTCTTCGATGCAATATGGGAAAGGATAGACTCCGGTAGTTTCTGATTTATGTACATTGAGCCAGAATTAAGCGAAGCATTTTTAATGGAGAAATTTTCAGCTAATCATAAGTTATAATAAATAGAACATGAATACTAGTTGTTAAGATTGATATTTCCGTCATGGCCCTTACTACATTACTACATGCCTCTTACCAATATTTACTTATTCCATCGTCCAAGAGTCGCTTTTGAGCGAAGTATTCTTTTATGTCACCCATTCGTTCCTTAATTCCCCACTTCTTTACTGGGCTACCTTTCCTTTTCGTTAAGTTTAAACTTCGAACATTTTTTTGATTGTAGCTATGTTTGGACATAGCTTTTCCTATCAGATTCATGCTCAGTTTAATGGAGTTAATGTTTTGGAGATAGATTGATATTTCGGTGGCTGTGTATGAGTTGTGGTTGTCAATTCGGTATGCGGGAATAGGCTCGAAGTATTTGATAATAAATTCCTCCAGCGTATTAATTTTTTACTGGAGTGATGCCCGACTTGCGGCTGCTTTTAGTTGATGGTCCTCCCTTTGGTACATTGAATCCAATTGATCATCGAGATTAATAATGTACTTCTCTGTTATGATCTGCTTGAAATCTTTGTCAACTATTGATTGAAGACCTTCAGCATAGTGGTCTTTAAGCTCTTTAAGCTCTTTAAGTACCAGTCTTCTGAGAGAGGTAGTTTACCTAATTCTCCTCGAGCCAGCAAGCAGTATGATAAGATCTGAGGGCTTTGAACCTTGGATGGCATTTAACTGTCCAATAAGTCACAATTGGTGAGTTATTAGTTTTGGCATATCATTGATCGTCTCGGCTCAGACGGTACCAAGCCCACAAAAGTCGCTTCGTAACAGTTGGCCTTTTTACAAGAGCAATGCCTAGTTAATCTAGACCAATTAAGAAACCCCTCGAAAGGAGGGGCTTTTTAATACTGTTAATTACCTATTCATTCATACTGAACCATGTTGCTATTCAAGGGAAAAGTCTAATCTCTGGAGATTACTATTCTGTTTGGCACTTTAGGGAAGCTTAGCTTAGGATTTTACCTTATTCCTCCTCCACGCCAATCCAAAAAGAGGCCTAAGAACCCTCACTCTTCTTAAGAGCATTTCATAAATCGCAAAGCATAGCACGAATGTGAGCAAGATGATCAATGCGAACTTGGCCAGGACGGGGATACTTAGAGGTAGTATTACCGTTGCGGCAGCGTATAGTACAAACATGTGAATGATGTACACTGGATAGGCCGCCTGACTCAAATAACGCAAAGTAGCACTGGGCCTGTTTAGGTACTTGTAGGTGAAGCCGAAGATTCCAAAGATCCAGAGGTTTGATTCGATAGCCATCAGGTAGTTGGGGGTATGATCTTCAAAGACAAAAATCCGTAGGCCATAGAATAAGACCGCCAAACCGATATAGAGCCAGCGTCCTTTAAGCACGGTTTGCCAAAAGGTTTGACCCACATAAACTAAGATAAAGCCGAAGAAGAACGAAAGGAAGCCAATTCCATAGCCATGTGGAGTTTGGGCATAGAGGGCAAATACGTCCGGGTTCACTATCAACACTTCAAGGATAAAGAAGGGAATGACAACCAAAGGTCCTAAGCTATGCTTCATAATTCTCTCCAGGGCTTTTTTGAAGCGATTTTCAGGGTTTCTTATCAGGTAAAAGAATAGGGGAAAAAGTATGGAGATGTAGATAACCAGATTTCCTAAGAACCAAAGGTGGGCAGGGTGAGCGAAATAACCTAAAGGCTGACCATAATGATGTTGGAAAACCAAAAAGTGCAAGGGCACCACCGCCACAATACCAAAGAGGTAGGGAAGCAGGATTCGCTGCGCCCGATCTAGTAAAAGCTGCTTTACGTTTCTTCTTTGCATAGCAAAATAGACTCCCATACCAGACACGTAGAAGAGGATGGGTATCCGCCATACGTTGAGCATAGTCATAGGCTTCCAGAGGCCTTCGTGAAGTTCATCACTGCGGATGAAGCCTATAAACATCGCCCAGGGTTGGAAGATAATCGCGATGTGGTATATCAATAGTAAACCAATGGCGATTACCCTTAACCAATCTATATCATAACGTCTTGCAGTTTCCATACTTTCTACTTTCTACTTTCTACTTTGAACCTTCTACTTTTCACTATCTACTCAACAATAATCCCTACTGCAACATCATAGCCACCACCGGACGCGCCGCTTCAACTTCAGCTAAATCGAGTTGCAAGCCCAAAGGACCTAACTGCAATTGCATCATTTCGTAGATCGGTTTGATTTCCGCGAAATCACCCATGACCGTCTGGCGAGGAGTAGCACCAAAATTGTTGAGTAGGCTTTTATCGGCCTTGGCCTCAATAAGGAGCTTTACGATTTCTATTCGTCCGAAAAATGCTGCACTGTGCAGGGCAGTAGTACCATCATTATTCTTAAGGCTCAAATCGGTGCCACCTTCAATAAGAGCTTGGGCGATTTGTACCCGATTAAAAGTGGCAGCAGTGATCAGAGGTGTGGAACCGGTCATGGGATCTTTTTGATTGAGATCAGTTCCTGCGGCGATGTGTTGCTTTACTGCTTCAAGATTCCCACTTAGTACTGCGGTTTGAATATCCATTTGCGGCGCAGTTATCTGACTAGGGGTTTCGGAGTTTTGTGATTGTGCGCAGGCCGAAAAAAGGACCATAAATAAGGAACTTGCTACTAAGATTTTCGAATAGCTTAATTTGATCGTTTTCATTTCTGTGATTTTTGATTTTAATGTGATAGAAATTGAACAGTACAAAGGTGGGAAGCGCAAAAGCCCCGCTGTAACTGTTATGCAGCAGGGTTCATAAACTTTGAGGAGTGCAGGAAAACTATGACGCAGGAGTATAAATTATGACGCAAATAGCCTTCTGAGGGATAAAATGCAGCGTCTAAGTCTATTTTCGGGTAGACCGAAAAAAACTAATTTCGAGACGCGATGAAGGAGCACTTAAATCAGCAAAGTGAATTTCTAAAGAGGGTACAGGAAAAGGTGTTAGAGAACATCTCGAATGAGTCGTTTGGAGTTTCAGAATTGGCTGAGGCAATGGCCATGAGTCGATCCAATCTTTTAAGGAGAATTAAGAAAGATAGCGATCGATCCGCCAGTCAGTTTATTCGGGATATTCGCTTGGAACAAAGTCGGGCTTTACTTCAAAAGGGAGAGCTCTCAGTTTCAGAAGTAGCCTATGCCGTCGGCTTTAGCGGTGTGTCCTATTATATCAAGTGCTTTAGAGAGCAATATGGTTATCCCCCTGGCAAGTTGAACGAAATGCAAGAGCAAGGTTCTGAAAGTGAAACGGAGGAGATAGAGAAGCGCCCCAAAAGGCCACCTTACTGGGCCTGGGCACTGGGGTCTATTCTAGTGGTAGCGCTCATTCTGGTTTTAAACCAATACAGTTCTCCTGATTTAATCGAAAGGGAGAAGTCTATAGCAGTTTTACCATTTTTAAATGAAAGCTCAGATTCGGCCAATCGCTATTTTGTGAATGGTATCATGGAGTCGACCTTAGGGAATCTGCAGAAAATCGAAGATCTGCGGGTGATAAGTCGAACCTCTTCTGAAAAGTACCGAGGCTCAGGAAAGAGTATTCCTGAGATAGCCGAGGAACTTCAAGTCTCCTATCTGGTTGAAGGAAGCGGTCAGAAGGTTGGAGACCAGGTCTTATTGCATATTCAGTTGATTGATGCTCAAACAGATCAACCCATATGGTCTGAGAAATTCAATCGGGAACTCCAAGACATTTTCGAGTTACAGAATGAGGTGGCCCGTAAAATTGCTTCTGCCATAGAAGTGTTTATTAGCCCTGAGGCCCTGGCACAAATTGAGAAGCGACCCACTGAAAACCTGCAAGCCTACGATCTCTTTTTACAGGCTATGGATCATTTTCATACCCGTACTACAGAGGGATTAAATCAGTCCATTCTCCTTTTTGCCGAAGCTCTAAAAGAGGATTCGGAATTTGCCCTGGCTTATGCAAATACCGCGATTGCCTATTATTTGTTGGATTTGCATCAGCTCGAAAAGCAATATGCGGAGCAAATCAGCCATTTTTCCGACCAGGCTTTACTTTATGATCCAAAGTCTGACATTAGTTTAATATCCAAGGCCTGCTACTATTTGCAGATAAAAGAGTTTCGCCTAGCGCTGCCGCATCTTGAAAAAGCTTTGGAATACAATCCCAATTCCATCGCCGCCTTGCAAATGCTGGCTGACTTTTATGCTTTTCACGAACCCAATACTGCATATTATCTAGAGTATGCATTAATGGGGATGCAGCGTAATACTGCTGGTGTAGATTCTACCGCCCGAAGCTATGCCTGTGTGCAATTGAGTAATGCCTTTTTACAGAATGGGTTTTTTGATGAAGCCTTGAATTATGCCGACCAAGCATTGGCACTTTTACCCACCAACTATTTCGCTCCGCATCTTAGGACTTTTATCCTGTTCGCGATGGAGAAGGATTATAATCAAACTTTGAATAGAATGTTAGCACTGCATCAACAGGACACCAATCGTCTTGATCTGATTCAGGATATTGCGAAGCTCCATTTCGCACAAGAGCAGTATGATAGTGCTTATTTCTACTATAAGAAACTAGTGGATGCCCGAAAACTCTATGGCTTGAATTCCTACCTCCACGAGAATGCGAAGATTGCCTATGTCTATAAACTTAAAGGCATGGAGGAGGAAGCAGCTCTCCTATTTCAGGAATATGTGGATTACTGCAATGCCGAGAGCTCCATTTATCAAGATGCTTTTAAGGCGGTTCAATTTGCTTACCTGGGGAAAAATGATTCTGCGATGCAAGCCCTAAATCGTTTCGCCCAGGCAGAGCATTTTCAATACTGGTTTATATTGTTAAGGGATGAGCCCTTGTTGAAGCCCTTGCGCGATCATCCCGACTTTGATCAAGTCTTTAGTCAGATTGATTCCCGTTTTTGGGAAGATCATGAACTTCTTAAAAAAGAGCTGACTGATAAAGGTCTCCTTTGATCATCCTGGTATCAGCTTGGCGACAATATATGTTCTAAGTCTGGTCCTTCTAGCGCATAACTAGGAGGACGAGAATCATAGGAGCCTTGTATGTGTGGGTTTTTCTTGGCTTCTCTTGATTGAGTTTTATCCGGTCATTTTTTGAAAAAGGATTTGTGAATCAAGAATAAGTCAAACCCTCTCTTAGTGCCCACATAAAGAGTTCAAGGGTATTTTCGACTTTCAGTTTTTGCACCAGGTTTCTTTCCAGTTTATGGATTTTCTCTTGGCTCCATTGTCGCATTTTCCTCATCTCGGCATGACTTCTACCTCCCAGGGATAATGATAGAAACTCTAACTCCTCATCCCTCAAGGAATCAAGCTTAGCATTCAATTCGGGATTAGGATGATCCAAGCAATCATTTTTAATGTCATTGGATAAGTATTCGATTCCTTGAAGACCTTGCTTCAAGCCGTGAAGTATTTCCTCTTTACTTGAGCTTTTTATGATCAGCACCTTTACTCCTAATTCTATCAATCGTTTAAAGAAAATTTTAGGAGGGGAAACGGAAAGCAGGACAATGGGAACTGATTGAAGATGAGTTCGCAGGATACTTATCAGCTTAAGAATTCCGATATCCTGTAAGTGCGTATCACAAACCACCAGATCAATTTTTAAACCTTTTTCACTTGCCTGCTCACCTAGAAAAATGGCTTCGGAGCCACTTTGGGCAGTCTCAATCCTTGTGAAGATAGCTGCTTCTTCAATCAGATGTCTGATCCCAAAAAGCGCGATAGGATGGTCGTCAATAATCAATACCCTCATCATCTTTTTTAGACCAAACAACCAATACACAGGCAAAATCCTGATAGAATTTCAGGTGGAATTACGTAGCACTAAAATGACTAGTAACAGAGGAGTTAAAGCTGGCGGCCGTAAAAAAAGTATTACCAGTATTATAAACTAACACTACGGTCATTCCAGCTTGAGGGCAACACAT
This sequence comes from Croceimicrobium sp., assembly GCA_965279135.1. Lineage (GTDB taxonomy): Bacteria > Bacteroidota > Bacteroidia > Flavobacteriales > Schleiferiaceae > Croceimicrobium. Next base: position 3,283,607 of record OZ257133.1, read on the forward strand.
TTGTGGAGTAATATTCTTTAACCTAAACTCTAAATTTTGAAAGCACTCATACTCGAGGATAACGAATTTATCCTGTCCGTAATTGAAGCAGCCCTCTCAGATTTTGATTTAGAAATCCTCACGGCAAATGAGCCTCAATCCGCAATTCTGGGTTTTTGTAAACATCAACCCGATATAGTGATTTCAGATCTCCACATGGTAGAAGGAACGAGTTGGAGTTTTTTAGAGCATCTCTCTAAGATGAGGCATAATCAAGTATTGGTGGTTAGTTCGGATTTTGAGTTGCTCAGTAAAGTTGAGGAGGAGTTAGGTCTCGAGAACTGGTTTTACCAATCCAAAAATGATTCACGTTGGCTACTCGAATTAAAGCGGTTCGTAGCTAAACAGCTTCAAATCTTAAGTATGAATCTAAACTAATGAAGTGATGAAATACCCTAAGACCCTTTTGATATGCTTAGGCATACTATCCGCATACACCGTGTTTGGACAACCAACAGGAGGTGGTCCGGCAGCACCAACTCCGCTTGGATTTGAAGAAGTATTAATTGTAGGTGCCATGGCCGCGGGGATCAGGAAGATCAAGAATTCTAAGCATAATTTAAAAGAGACTAAAAATGATTGATTATTGTAGTAAGAGAAGTGTATTGATCAGATTCTTAATCACTTCAGCGACTTTATTATTCTTATTGTTTGTATCAATTCAGTTTAGTCTGAAACTTGATATTAGCATGTGGTGGGCAGTTTCAATAATTGGCTTGCTTTACTCTCTCACGCTCATTATGAGCATTAATCGATTATCGAATCCTACTCTATTTCAAAGTGCTGAAGACCTTTATCATGCCAATGGACTCTGGACTAGCTGTATTGGGAGTTTATCTTCTGTCAGAATAAGATTTAAAATTTTAGGAGGGGCGATCCTCTATATTAAAGGAGACCTTGGCGGCGCATTTTTACTAAAAAATGAGTATTCTTTAAACAGATTCCTTGATCAGAAAACCGACTTAAGCGATTCTGAATCAGAAGTTTTGGATTCGATAATCACGGATTCATAAACGGCACTTCCCAAGCTCGAACTTAATGTTCGAATTCCTCGAGAGCGGTCCATTTTTATGGGCCGTTTTTTTTATGGATGAATTAGGCCTTCTTTCAAAGCCCATTGGTAGAGTTCGAAATTTGTTTTAACCCCAATCTTCTCAAATATTCTGGAACGATAGGTAGCTACTGAGCTCTTGTGCAAATTGAGTAGATCGCAGATTTCTTTAGGTGATTTACCTCTGGTCATTAAGGAAAGAATCTCCGATTCTCTTTCGGATAGTTCCTTGGAAATACTAGTGTAGTTATCCTCCTTGGGAGGATTTATTACCTCCTCCATTATTTCGCCAGAGAAGTAGCTCTTGCCAGCTTTGATGCTTTTTATCGCAAAAAGCAACTCATCATCTGGGGCCGTTTTGTTTACATAACCTTTTACTCCCATGGCAACCAATCGCTTTAAATACAGTTTAGGGGGTTCCATGGAAAGCATCATAATGGGTGTTCGAGGTGCGTGATCCATAATGAACTTTACCAGACTTAAAGCTTCGTAGTCAGGTAGGTTTATATCCACTATCGCCAGTTTATAGAAATCCGGCTCTTCTCGATGTTTCTTAATCAATTGCACTGCTTCTTTACCGGTACCAGCCAGATCAACGTGGTCGAATAGACGATTACGGTCGACAAATGCGCTCATTCCCATTTGAACTACGGGATGATCGTCAACGATTAATAAGTTCCCACCCATGTTTGAGGATAAATCTTGTTATGAATTTACAAGATACTAAATGCCTCTGGGCTTTTGATAGCGCAGGTTTGAAAGGTTTGGATTGTTCGATTCTTTTTTTCAAACGGACATCCCTCTGGCGGATGAATTGATTAAGAAGCTTAATCCGGAGACAATACGCCTAGAAGAAGTTTGAGGCAATTAGTGAAGAATTTGGTCTGAAAAGAGCCGTCTTGATTAATTGCTTTGTCCTGGTGAAAAATGTGGTTAAAAAGCAAATTTGATGGTTTGAAAACCGCGCCTCATAAGAGCGTGAAAAACCAAGTCGCTATTCTCTCATTTAACGCCTTTTTAGACTATCTCATTTTCTTGTCTACAAGATGTCTACCTCTACTACCCAGACCCGGGATTCAATATCTTTTTTTCGATAAAAACTTCAATTAATTAGTAAAATAAGGCCTTTTCGAGTGGCTTATTTTTAAAGTGACCTTTAAAAGTGCTCCTTTCAATTACACCAAGCTGGAGTCTAAACTATTGATACTAAATTTAAAGCGTTCTAAACTATTCCTTTGCCGATCAAGTTGTCTTTTTTTAGGTAGGCTCTCAGCGAATCCTTATTTTCATGGCCTAGCTAAAGTGCTAGTTTTCAACCTACGAAACACCAATAGGCATGGCCGCCCCCCGCATTTGGATACTCACTTTACTACTTAGCCCATTCATGGGTTTTGGGCAGTTGGTGCTAAGTACCAATCCGAGTATTAGCGCGGGTGAAATTGATCTTTGCTTGCCCCAGGATTCCACTATTAATTACCAGGCAAATTATTCAGGCGCCTTCGATTCCATTGTATGGTCCTTACCTGGGGCCAACCCCAGTACTTTTTCGGGCAGTTTCCCCTTTATTGGCACTTACAATCAGAGAGGTAATTTTGCTTCAAGTGTGATGGTTTACTCCGGAGGGACCGTGATTGCTTCCGACAATTTTACGGTGAACGTTGGGGATAGTATTCCTCAGGCCTCCTTTGCGGCAAGCGGTAATTTGGTGACTTTTAATGGTGACCAGGTCTATACGATCTGCTCGAACAATCCAACCTTCACTTTCTATTTTCAAAACCTTTCCTCTGGTTATGGTTCCTATGATCTGGATTTTGGCGACGGTTCGCCTGTCCAATCAGGCCAGACCTGGGATACAACCAATCACCTCTATTCTTCGCCGGGACTTTACGACGTCACCTTAACCCTGTACAATGGTGGCTGCGCTCCAGTCTCTGAAACGATTAAAGTGTTTTTTGGATCAACACCTGCAGCACAAATCAGTAGTTCGGGGAACCTTACCGGCACTTGCATAGACCCATCAATCGGCTCAACAACCCTTAGTTTTAACTTAAGCTCTTTTGCCAATAATCCGCCCGGGACGGTATACAGAGTCTTTTTCAGTAATGATAGTACGACTCAAACATTTAGTCATCCTCCACCCAGCACTATTAGTCATTCCTTCAGTTCTGCTTCCTGTGGTAATCAGACCCCGACCTATCGCAATTCATTCTTTGTGCGCTTTTCAGCAGAAAACCCATGTGGTCAAAGTGCACCCATATTGGATCCCATAACGCTTTCATCACCGCCAAGTGCCAATTTCACTATGCCATTTGATAGCTGCAAAGGGGTAGGTGTACCATTGGTAAATGTCAGTTATCCGGGTGCCAACATTACCTACAGCCCTAGCACAGTAAACCTTGCCAATGGTAATGGGGATTATATCTGTGATTCAACCACTAATAGCGTTTGGGAGATTAGTCCACCTAGTTTTACCGTAACCCAGGGTGCTTTAGGCTTTAGAAATACTTTATCCGACCCAAATTCCTGGATTCTTGGGACTGACTCCTTGCGGGTGAGCTTTAATCAACCAGGAGTATACACGGTAAAAATGATCATCTCCGGATCATCACTTTGCGATATTGATAGTATCACAAAGACCATTTGTATTGATGAGGTCTCTAGCGGAAATTATAGTCTTTCCGATACCAGTCTCTGTTCAGGAGATGTATTGGATTTATCTTATCTGGAACCTATTTACACTAGCTGTGATACTACCGACTTAAATTGGCAAATACTGCCGCTAACCGGATGGAGTTTAAACCAGGGCGGTTTGAGTGACAGTAGTTTAAGCGTGAAGTTTCATCAAGCCGGTCAGTACCAACTTTTGTTTGAGGCCAATAACAATTGTGGGTCTACTTATGATACGCTAAACTTTACTGTTGTTGGACAACCTATTGTTAGTCTTCCAAGTGATACCGCCTATTGTGGTTTAACCACGGTAAATATGTTCAATACTTCAAGACCAATTAGTGTTGAAGACAGCCTGGGTAGTAGGAGCTATAATTGGCAGATTATTCCAGCCACAGGATGGTCTTATATTTCGGGCACAGATGCCACTTCTTTTCAGCCTATCATAGACTTTCAATCATTTGGCACTTATCAGCTTGTATTGGCCCTTGATAATGGTTGCTTTGTGGATCGGGATACGATGGAAATCAAGGTTAATCCTTTCCCCATTTTGGCGGTCCCCAATGATACAATTCTTTGTGAAGGGGATGATTTCAATTTGAACTTATCCGCTAGTCAGGGTACACCGGTGTACAACTTTGCCTGGCAAATCGCTGGTAGTGGAACTTTGGTTCAATCCAATCAAATTCAAATCAACAATCTGAATCAGGATACTCGAGTCCTTGTATTTGTGCTTGATCAGGAATCCTGCGCGGATTCGGGTAGTTTTTGGATTCGGGTACCACAAATCAATATTCAGATTAACGGTCAAAGCCCGGTTTGTTACAGCGATAGCAGCCAGATAAATGCAACGATCAGTGGAGGCAATGGTACTTTAAGCGCCCAGTGGGTAGGGGCAAATACTGTTCATTTATCGGATCCCACTTCTTTAAATCCTGTAGTGGATTCAGTTGGTATTCCCGGAACCTATGTTTTAGAGGTTACGGATTCTCTAGGTTGTATAAAACGAGATAGCATTTTTATTGATCAGCATCCCTTTATTACGGTTGAGGCGGGTCCTGATACTCTGGCCTGTGATGCTAACTCGCTGATCGATCTTAATTATGCCGCCAGTCCTCCAGGAGGGATTTGGAGTGGTTCATTCGTTAGCCCCGGTGGCCTCTTTGATCCTAATGCTTCAGGCCCAGGATCGCATACCGTTTATTATAGCTACACGGATGCCAACTCCTGCAGTGGTCAGGATAGCGTTACCCTAAGTCTAACTCCTGCACCTATTGCGCTCTTTACCATCACTGATAGTTCGGGCTGCCCGGGTACTGCTTTCACGGCCAACTCTAATTCAGATCCTACTCTTGTGCATCAATGGCTAATCAACGACTCCTTGATTGGTACTGCATTAAATACCAGCTTCATCCTAGGCAATAATTCACCGAATCAGGATGCGCTCTATGAATTGAAACTAGTGGTGGAACGTTCAGGATTAAATTGTAACGATACTCTCTCCCAGATAATCACTATTTATCCTAAACCATTGGCTTCATTCTCTATCGCGGATTCAGCTTGTGCTGCAGATTCTATTGGTTTAGTCAGTTCTTCTCTATTCAAAGGAGCAAATCTGGATACCCTCATTTGGTTGGTTAACCCGGCTGGCCCGGTCATACAGAATCCTAATGCAGCAAATACCCAAATCACTTTTCCCGATAATCAGGGCCTGAGCATTAATACCTATCAGCTCAGTTTGATTATTCGCAGCGCAGATGGCTGTGGTGATACTCTCAATCAGAGCATTGATGTTTATCCTAGACCGACGGCATCTTTTACCTTACCTACAAATGCCTGCGGCCCATTTAACCTTCAGGTGAATGACAACTCTTCCGGAACTAACCTTAATTACAATTGGAGTATAAGCCCCGCCGCGCCAGGGAACAACCTCACTAGTGCCAATCCGGATTTTGATTTGCCCCTATCTCTTTCTGATTCCGTAGTTTATACGGTGACTTTAAACTTAAGTGATGGACGTTCGTGTGGTGATACTGCAAGCAGAAGGTTTACCGTTTATCCAATGCCCACCGCTGGTTTAAACCTTTCCAATCGCGATAGCTGCGGCCCTTTAAGGGTGCAAATGAGTAATCTTAGTATTTCAGGACAATCCGGAATGGATACTTCTTCTATGACCTTCTTATGGAATTTTGGAAATGGTCTAAGCAGTACTTCTTCTGCGCCTGGAGCCGTAACCTTTCTTAATCCTACCAATACAGACACCACCTATTACATACAACTGATTGCAACAAATGCTTTTGGTTGCAGCGATACTATTATAGATAGTGTGATTGTCCGGGCAGATCCCAATGCATCCTTAATCACCACCGGTTTTGCGAACTGTGCTCCTTTCACGATTGATTCTACCGTAGTAAGAGCTCTTCAATGGGCGCCCAATTCAAGCTATTCCTGGCAAGCATTTGATAGCCAAGGGAATCCCATTGCAGGAACTTCCTTTACAGGACCTAATGCATTTAACTATACCATTCCAATCCCGGAGGATTCGATATATATCCGTCTAATTGTAAATAGATTTGGTTGTAGGCCGGATACCCTTCAGCAGCTGTATTATACGGTTGAAAGTCCGGTTGCAAACTTTGGTTTATCCGACACGGCAGCTTGCAGTCCGCTCGCCTTGCAATTAACCGATTCTTCTACCGCGACCATCACTCGCGAATGGTATGTGAATGGCAGCTTTGTTTCCAGCGCTTTGAATCCCTCCCTCAATTTGGTAAACTCTAATGCTCTTACCGATAGTGTAATTGAAATTCAATTGGTCGCATTAGCTGCCACTGGTTGCACGGATACTATGACCAGGTTTGTAACGGTTTACGGTGCCCCACAGGCGGACTTCAATGTTAATCTTGCCTGCGAGGGCGATACCATTGACTTCTTCGATAATTCAATTAGTCAGGGCACCATCGTTTCCTGGTTATGGGATTTTGGAGATGGGAGTACCGATACCGTGCCTAATCCAAGGCATTTTTACACCAGTACCGGTCCGAAGATTATTAACCTCACGGTAAGCGATGATAGATCTTGCACCAGCACTTTTACGGATACCATTGGTCTTTATCCCTATCCAGTAGCAGCGATTGCTAAACAGGGTAATTGCGAGCCTACAAATTGGTGTAAAGATCAGTTAGTTACCCTTCTTGACTCTTCGACCGTAGACTCTTTTGGAATGCCCATCAACCAATGGTTCTGGGATGTTGATGAGGATGGAGTTGATGATTATACCACCCAAAACCCACAGCATACCTTTACCACCGCCGGCCCTAAAGAAGTTCGCCTTATTGTAGAAACCATTTTTGGTTGCCGGGATACTGCCTTTGCCACTTTTAACATCGTGGAATTACCGCAGAGTGATTTTGAATTTGATACTGTTGTAGCCTGTGGCCCCCACACTGTTAATCTTACCAATACAAGTACCGGAAGGATCGATAGTTTACGCTGGACCGTTTACACTTTAGATACTTCAGGAACCCGGCAAATCATGTATAGTGATACACTTGCTAACCCCGGTCAAAGTTTTACGCTTCAATCTGGTTTTCTTGCCGATACGACCTATTACTTTGAGTTGGTAAACTCTAATTGTTGTGGTTCTGATACGTTTACCAAAACCATCCGTATGACTCCTTATCCGGTGGCTCGCTTTTTACCTTCTAGCCGAACCGGTTGTTCACCCTTGCCCATTACTTTCCAAATTGATGGTTTAACTACTGGCGCTCCTGATTATCTGATATTGGATTATGGGGATGGCACCATAGATACCATTTATCCGAATTGGGTGCTTAATCAGAACGGAGACAGCCTAAGGATTTTTGGTCAGCCTACGCATACCTACATTAATCCTCTAGCAGGGGATACCATGTACTACCCAAGCTTGAGGGCAGTCAACGAATGTGGTGATAGTCTTGTAAGGGATTCCATACTGGTACATCCCGGGACGGTACAGGCATTCCTCCAGGCAAGTGCTGTTTCAGGTTGCGAACCGCTGAGTGTAACCTTTACTGATTTTTCATTCGGTGGAACTACGGTTTCCTGGTGTTTGGACTGGGATACGATAACAGGAACTTGCAATCAGCCGGTTGCCTCTGGCACTCAGATAAGCACTACTTATCTTAATTCCGGTACTTATGTTGCTGCTCAGTTTGTTGATGATGGATGTAGCTTCGATACGGCTTTTCAGGTAATTACGGTGTATCCATCGCCGGCAGCGGCATTCAGTTCCACAAATTTTGTCTGTGAAGGGGATAGTGTGGTCTTTACTGATCAGAGTACTCCCAATGGAGCTTTCATAAACTCTTATCGCTGGTTCTTTGGTGATGGAGATAGCTCCGCATTCACCAATCCGGTCCATGTTTATGATACCAGTGGAACCATGGAGGTAACGCTTATCATTAATTCGGGGAATGGATGTCCGGATACGGTAGTCCAGAATATTACCATTTATGATAATCCGGAAGTAGACTTTGGGTTTGAGAATACCTGTTTTAATCAACAGCCCGTCCAGTTTAGCGACTCAACGACGGTTCTTAGCGGAACGATAATTGGCACCCTCTGGGATTTTGGGGATGGAAATACGGCTACCTCTCTAAACCCATTTCACAGCTATGCCAGTCCCGGACTGTATACCGTAAAGCTGATTAAAACCAGCTCCAATGGCTGTGTTGATTCCATGCAGTATAACCTTTCGGTTTTTGCTGAACCACGAAGCAATTTCAACTATCAGAGATTAAGCGCGGATTCCTGTACAGTTCCTCAAATGATCCAGTTTAATGATCTAAGTACGGATGCTCAGGGATGGTATTGGGATTTTGATTTTAGCAATAATCCAGGGCAGAACATTTCTACTGTTTCGAATCCAGTATTCAACTTCACTCAATTTGGTCTCTACGATGTGGCCCTTATCACCACAAACCAATTTGGCTGTGCCGACACATTAATTCGAACTATTCCTATTCGTCCGGTTCCCAATGCTGGATTTAGGGTAGATAGCCTGATGGGTTGCCAACCTCTAACGGTGCAATTTGAAGACACCAGTGGCTACAATTTTGCCGGTCCGGGGGGTATCACTTCCTGGTTTTGGGATTTTGGTGATGGAAGTATCTCCACCGCGCAGAATCCGCAACACATTTACCTGGATCAAGGAAGCTTTACTCCCACTTTGGTTGTAACCACAGATGGAGGATGTTCTGATACTTTGATTGGGACACCAATTACGGTTTATCCAACTCCTTTTGCTGATTTTCAAATGGAGAGGCTTAGCGCGCGTAAAGTCCGGTTCTTGAATAATTCTTCGAATATTGATAGCACCACTATCATGATTTGGGATTTTGGCGATGGCAGCGGTTCTTCCACCCTTAATCCAGAACATCTATATCCTTTCGATCTCACTAAGGGTGCGCAGCAATTAGAGGTCTGTTTAATCTTGTACAACAGTTTCGGCTGTAGGGATACCCTTTGCCAAGAACTCTTGTTGGAGTCTTTACAGCTAAATGTGCCTTCAGCACTAGCTCCAGAAGTTCTTACCGGAACCGATGCCAATGTATTTCTTCCTAAGGGTCATGCATTGATAAGTTACCATTTACGAATCTTTGATCGTTGGGGTAATCTGGTTTTCGAAAGCACTGCACTGGATGAAGAGGGGAAGCCCATAGAAGCCTGGGATGGTACCCATTATTTGAATGGTACACCGCTGCCAATGGGTTCATATACCTGGCGGATCGACGCTACTTTTAATGATGGAACCATTTGGTTGGGCGCGGAAACGAGAACAGGAAGCTTTAAAAACGTAGGTAGTGTTTCGATTATTCGCTAGACATATCGGCCTACTGTTATTATGCGCCCTTTCTACAAAGGTGGTAGCGCAGGATCCTGTGTTTTCTCAATATTATTTAAACCTGAATTATCTAAATCCTGCTTTCGCCGGATACACCAATGATCTGACGGCAAACTTCAATTCACGCATTCAATATTTTGGGGTGCCTGGGGTAATGGCCAGTAATACGGTCAGTGCCAATATCAGTTGCGAAGAGGAGACCCGTTTGGGTTTAGCAATTCTAGCCAATCACAATGTGGAAGGTCAGGGAATATTACAAACCGCTACTTTTTCCGGTCAGGTTTCAGCCAATTTTCCCTTTAGTATCCGTAGAAGACAGCGAACGAATAAGGGATTGTTTTCGGCGGGAATTCAGTTTGGCGCGGGACAGAAATATCTCTCCTGGCGTAACCTCAGTTTTAGCGATCAATTCTCTCCTTATTTACAGGGAATACAGAATCCAACCGGCATTGCAGTACAGCAAACCAGCTCGAATGTATTTCTGGATATGGGAGCAGGGCTAAGATCTACCTATGAGTTTGGTTCTGGGCGGAAGCCAAAGTTTATCTCAGCCGGAGTAGCGGCTTTTCATCTTAATCGACCGGCACAGAGTTTTTTAGAATCTGATCTAAAACTTGAACCAAGGTACTCCATGTATTTCTTCTACTATGTAGGGAACCCAAGGAAAGGGCGCACCAAGGATTTGCGTTATTTCTCGATTGGCGCCTTGGCAGATTATCAACAGGGACTGCAAACCCATACCCTAAGCATTTTCAAGGACCTTAATGAGTACATGACAATCGGACTGAGTGTGCGTCGTGAAGATTTGCTATTTCAAAACCGACGAGCGGATGCGGTTATTCCGCATTTTGTTTTAAAGCTGGACAACTTAAGTTTTGGCATTTCCTATGATTGGACCCTTTCACCATTAGGAGAAGAGAACACCTTTGGATCAGCGGAAATTGGCCTATCCTGGCGGTTCCCAGGTCGAAACCTTTGTCAGGCTTATCGTAAGCTTTGTGCCGTGAAAGGTTTTGATATGGGGCATGATCTACCCAACTTGTTTTTTTAAAGTTTTAGGTACTTAAAGGTTTTTTCCTCGGTGTAGATGATGTATAAACCAGGAGGTCCCTTTAAGATTATTGGATTTCTCCCTGGGCCAAGTCTAATCTCCTGCACTATTTCTCCTTGCAGGTTTCCAATAACTGCCTGAACGGTATCTCTGCCATTCCAGTAAACATCGGCAATTTCGGAGGCAGGATTTGGCAGGACCAGAAGATCATCTTGAAAGCGTGGAACTGCGATTGAAGTATCTATCAATTCGGTGAGATTATAACAGGGGGAAATGTAATTGCATCCCTCAATACTAATTTCTACGCGATACTCTCCGGTTTTAGATGGTATAATGGAATCCCGGCTCCCAGCGTATACCAGGCTATCATTGCTACAGTAATACCATCTGTACTCTTGGGCTCCACTTACACTCGCATTAAGAACACCTTGGTTATTGCTGATGACGAGAGTTCGTTCTTCACACTCTCTCCAAACCTGGATCAAACTTCCTTGATAGGGATCGGTACTTCCATATCTGGCGGAGTCGAGTTTTGGATCTAAAACTATTGGAGGTGAGAACTGACTCGTCCAGTAATTGTAAAAAAAGAAGATTCTGTTCCCCACCATATTTATTCCTCCGAGGCTCACCAAACTGTTTTCGTTTCCTCTTACGAAGGCCCAGTCTAATTTGAGATCGGCATCCAACCTGATAATCCCAAGGCCGGGACTTACTTTAGCAGGATCATAATAGGTGAGGGTAGTGTCAGGATTCAGATCAAGGCTATCTTCAGTGAATACTAAAAGCAGTAGCCCCCCTTCTTCCGCTGCTTTTAATCCACTAATAAAGCCCGTGCCAGTGGAAGTGAGATAGCCAAGATTTTCCAGATTGAGCTGTTGATTTAAAGCAAGGATGAAGTTTTGACTCTGGTTACTGGTATTGAAGTTTTGATAGAACTCTTTATTGAATCCTACTTGAAAGTTCTGTCTCACAGAACCAATCAAATAGACTTGGCCACTTATCGGGTCGTAGCTTATATCAGGGGATATGACCCCATTGCTGCTAAAAAGACCTTGATGATCTTTATAGTCAAATGATCCCGCTTTCAGATTTAGAATTAAGCCAGAGGTGGATTGCCCTCTGTATTCATTTGGAATTGGAAAATCCAATGTATCTGGACCGGGAACCATATCGATCTCATCAAACACGCTGAAAGTCAAAACCATTTCTCCATTCTCCTTGAAAAGGAAATCGAAAAGGAATGGATTTGTAGAATTGGAGAATTCAACAGTTTCAATAAAGACTCCGGCGGTATCTAACATTATCACTAAATTGTTGATTCCCCCACCATCGTTTGTAGAGGCAATAGGTGATCCCGGATCTGCATCAAAAGAGTTCCCTGAATTTACCCCTAAAGCCAGCTTGCCATCTGGAGTTTCTCTTAAGATTGGATTTCCAAATATTTCGGTAGACTGATTAAAGCGTTTAGCCCAAAGAAACTTGCCCTTCGTATTGTATTTGATCAGATGCAAGTTGCCCTGGCCAATGGAATTCACATTGGCAGCTGGATTATTCTCATCATAGAGGATTCTACCCCCTTGCAGCACGGCTAAATAGATTTCATTGTCTCGACTTTGCAACATGCTCAATGAGGTTATTGCTGAAAACTCTTTAACCTCAATTAATTGACTCCATGCCAATTGCCCTGATGAATCAATTTGTTGGAGGAGATATTGCTCTCGGATGCCGCTGATGAGCCCGTTGGGGTTGAGGGTGGTATGCACAAATCCGCTTTCAAATCTCAAAGCGTGATCACCTTCCCACCGACTAAAAAGGGTATAACTCTGATCTGGCCCCACGGTCATTTTGTCCACCGACTCATAGCCAATTCCGGTGATTTCCACCTGTTGATCTACACTTACATCTTGGCTTTGCAAAGAGAATTGCAAGCAAAGGAACATGCCAATAAGGGAGGGAAGCAGATTTCGCATGGAATTTAATTTGACCTCAAAAGTACCTACTAATTAATCAATGAATACAATAGTGTAGGATAGGGATCTCCTACCGCTTGCTGTTTTCTAATTTGATGTTTTGGTCAATTCTTTAAAACCTGCTCATTAAACTCATAATCACCAGCCTCCACCTTTAGTTGATAAATACCTGCGGCAAAGGAGGATATATCTATGGCCTCTTCAATTCTCTGCCCATTTACAGTTCGATTTGCCCGATAAACCAACGCACCCCGAGCATCAAAAAGCTGAATATCTAGGCTGCTAATTCCGGGGTTATTAAAAGCAAAGTTTAAAATTTGACTACTTGGATTGGGGTATACCTGCCACACCCATTGAGCTTTTAAACTGGCCAAACTCATATCGATTACATCTAAGGGATCGGATTCCAAGCTGCAAAAAGCATCGCTCATTTCTACAGTATAGCTGCCATTAGTTGTGAGGTTATAGGTCTGAAGGTTATTAGTTCCCGGTGCCGGATTTCCATTTAGTAGCCAGAGGTAATTATAACCTGAAGGACTACAGCTCAATGTTAAACTATTCCTGCTAATCGCGGGATTCGGAAAGTTACTTACCGTTACTTGAATACTTGCGTTTACAGGACAATCTGGCTGACTGGCGTAGAGATAGCCAACATTGAGGTTATGCGTTCCCGGACCAGCGAGGTCAGCATAAAACACATTGTTTTGCACTCCCGGACCTGACCAGTTTATGAGAATTCCCGGAATACCATGGTTATTAATAGATGTAGTTAGCACTAAACTATCTCCAGGGCACATAGCACTTGCAGGAGGGTTTACAGTGGTTATTACCGGAATTGGCCTCACCGCGATGTTTAAAACATTTGACGCGCCGGCAACGCTACTGGCACATATCCCGGAACCCGTGACTTCTAAGCTAACCTGGTCCCCATCATTCAATGAACTGCTGCTGTAATTGGCACTATTGGTCCCAACATTTGATCCATTAACTTTCCACTGATATGTAGGGTTTGCACCACCGTTACTAATACTCGAACTGAAATTGATATTAGCACCAGAACAGATATTTGTTCCACTGGAAGAGATACTTACTGTAGGGCTCACTAGGGGAGTGATGTTCGCTGTGATAGTATTACTAGTGGCGGAGATACTACTCAGGCAGCTCGCATTACTAGTCAATTCTACTGAGACCAGGTCACCATTGTTCAGACTGCTTGAGCTAAAGGTTGCACTGTTGCTACCCGTGTTCGTGCCATTTACTTTCCATTGATAATTTGGATTAGTCCCTCCATTAGTAGGAATAGCCGTGAAAGTGGCTGTTTGACCAGTGCACCAGGAGTTTGCGTTTCCGCTAATGGTCACTGATGGACTAAGAAGTGCATCTACCTGAATATAGTTCGATTTAGTCTCAATGTCGCTCCCATGGCTATTGGTAGCGGTGAGGCTCACTTGGTAAGAACCGGGGGCATTAAATTGAACTTGTGGGTTTTGTGAATTGGCATTGGTTCCGCCTGTAAAGCTGTGGGTTCCGGGGCTGATACTCCAAGTCCAGGAGGTAGGGCTATTGCTACTACTATCGCTGAAACTGACGGTAGCCCCATCACAGATATTGGTAGTGTTGGCTGCGAAATTAGCAACGGGGATATTGGAGTTTTGTAATCCACTGATGTTAATGTTATCAATGAAGAGGTTATTACCGTAACCATTTATTGCCTCAAACTTGATCCTTACTTGCGATGATCCGGCAAAGGAGGACAGGTCAATGGTAGGGCAGGAGGTGATGAAAGTATTGCCGCACCAATCGCTACTGGTTGCAGGAATAAAATTGGTTGTTTGATCACCTACTGTAGCCATATTATTAGCTGCATCCGAAGTATAACTTGCTACACGGCTATAAGTGGCCCCACAATCGGTGCTTACGAAAATCGCCATGCTATCCCTAAAGCTTCCATTGTAGCGTGCATAGGCATAATCAAAATCAAGATCGATAGAGGTATAACCACTAAAATCAAGTGGTGGAGAAATAAGGCCATCCCTTTGTCCGGCGCTATTGTAGGCGAAAAAGTTTATTCCTGCAGCGGTGTTTCCCGGACTAGTTCCTCCAATGGTAAAAAGCGACCAGGTTATGGACGTGTCGGGATTTTCTACCGTAAATAGAGTGCTACCTTCGAAATCTTCGCTGAAGGGTAAGGATAGGCTTAACACCTGCGCCGCTGCGGTCTTGGTAATACTATCACTGCCATTTGCATTGCTTGCGACCAGGGTGATATCATAGGAGCCGGTCGCTGTAAATTGTACCTGAGGGTTTTGACTGCTCGCTGAAGTTCCATTAACAAAGCTGTAGGTATTAGGGCTAATACTCCAATTCCATGTGGTGGGATTCCCTTCGGATGTATCAATTAAGCTTACGGTCTGATTAACACAGGCCAGCTCCGGGCTGGCAACGAAACCAGCGGTAGGGAAATTGGGAACTGTAAACCCATCGCTGGTAAACAGACCCCTGCCATGGGTGGCAGCAATTACTTCATCATCGCTATCTCTTATCTGAAGCATATCCACTCTTACCCTGGAAAGACCACTATTACTAGGGCTCCAGTTTGGGCTGCTACTATTGAAATTTTGGGTAGACCACACGCCAACTTCGGTGGCGAGAATTACCTCATTGCGATTATTTGGGTTAAATAGAGCCCAGCGTACAGGCATATCCGGCAGATTCCCCTCCTTGCTCGTCCAGGTGGTTCCCCCGTTAGAACTATACCAGA
The DNA here is from genome assembly GCA_965279135.1 of Croceimicrobium sp. Classification (GTDB taxonomy): domain Bacteria; phylum Bacteroidota; class Bacteroidia; order Flavobacteriales; family Schleiferiaceae; genus Croceimicrobium. Next base: position 3,299,030 of record OZ257133.1, read on the forward strand.
TGGAGGTTACGCCATAATTAGAGAAGGTAACCAGAATTTCGTTTTCATTAGCCCCAAGCTCCACACAAGAAATGCTTCCTAGTGGAAATAAGGATCCTCCTATACTACTAGAACTTGGGCTACTATTAGCATTGGTCACTTTATGTAGGGTTCCATTGTCAGTTCCTACGAATAGGGTCGTGCTACTTGTGGTGTGCGGCGATACTCTTAAGTGCGAGGCCATAGATCCCATACCGCTTATACTAATACTGCCCACGGAAGGAGTAGTGCTTATTCCCGTAACTCGATTTATGGTGCTTGCGGTTCGAGACGAATAAAGGATATCCTGGTTATCATCATAATCGGCAGGGTTAATGAATTTACCGGTACTGAAATCACTTTGAAAGGGAAAGCCAAAGCTTAGGCCTCCATTGGTGCTTCGGAAGTAGTAATTGTATACAAAGGAGGTGACTTGATAGTTGGGGTCTGATTGATCGATGAAACAGAAGGCTCCATCACCACCTGTTGCCTCGCTGGTGCTGCCAAAGCCAGGATTTGTAAATCTCTGGGTTCCATTGTCCTGTGATCCGGCAAGAGCAATTGGGCTGCCTGCGGTGGGATGAATTGCCGCGGCATAGAATTGAGTGACATTGTAATCCTTATTCCTGGGACTTATGACATTTGAGTTTGCAGCGGTAGCCAATGAGGTGGTATAAAAAACCCCTCCATCTGTTCCAAACAGCACGGTAGAAGAGGAGCCGGGTTTAAATACAATCTGATGTTGATCAGCATGCACATAGGAACAGTTGAGATTCGCCAGATTGTTATTATTACTCCACTTTGAAATTTGACTCCAGCTGCTTCCTCCGTTGGTAGATCGGAAGAGATTAATACCTCCCGCCAGAACGATGTTGGCATTGTTAGGATCGACGCCAAGGATAAGATCATACCAGCCTTGTCCTCTGGTAAAATCAGTACTGGGAATACCTAGATCAGCGTCATTAGGTTCGGTGCGGACCGTCCAGGAAGAACCTTTGTTTGTGGTTCGAGCAATTTCGTGAGCTTGTCCCAAGCTTTCTGTGAGCGCATATACATAGTTCGAATTGCTCGGTGCACAAGCAAGTTCCACCCGCTCTCCATTGCTAATCGTGCGGGAAACTGTCCAGGTGGTTCCGTTATCGGAGTACAGAACCCGACCACCACCAAATCCAAAAGAGTTTAACTGGGTGCCAATCCAGATTCGATTATCAGCGGCAATCTCAATGTCGGCAGGTGCGTAGGGATCTGAGGATCCTGGTGCATTGGGTAAAACCTGGGTCCAGGAGGTACCTCCATTTAAGGATCGATAAAGGCCATTAACGCCATGCCATTGTCCACGGTAAGCGTTTTGGCGACATGCAGCATAGACTACACTAGTTCCGTTTTCATCCCTTACCACTAAATCATTGATATAATAGTATCCACTGGTTGAGCTTAATTGAGTCCAGGTAACACCTCCGTCGGTAGTCTTCCAGATTCCTCCTCCTCGCGAAGCAGCGGCTCCCCAACCTTCACCGGTACCTACGTAAAAGGTTAAAGTGTTGTTTGGATCATAGGCTATTGCAGTAATTGCAAGGTTATCCCATTGGTTGCTTACTGATACCCAGCTTGAACTGGCAGAAGTAATGTCATTGTTGTACCATAAGCCACCGGTCACCCCTCCTGCCCAAACACGATTTCCGGATGCTGAATTAGGATCCCACATTATAGCGCGAGTACGACCGCCAACATTATCAGGTCCCCTCTCGAGCCAGGGACTGCCGCTTCCTCCTGGTGTTGCCATCAAAGCGGGCCCATTCAAGGCATCGACCATTTGGTAGGCTGCATTAAGTCTATCTCTTTCCGGTTTTCCCGTATTAGGGTCCATGGTTGAGAGATAGTTCTGTTCCCAAGCTAGATCGGGGCGATCCCTTTTTGGAATAGCTTTAAGATCCTGGGGACTCATTCTCAATCGGTTATTGAAAGGATGTAATTCCAACCTAAGAGCATAGGCTTCTCGGGAATTGAGTTTTTCAGGGATTTGTTGGGAAGCGGTGAATAGTATTAGCAGGAATAGGCTAAACTTACGCATAGTTTGAGAGGTTAAAATCGGTGCCCTAAAAATAGGCATTCCACATGGAAACCAGCAACTTCTGCATTAAATAGGCCAATAAAAAAGCCCCGATAAACGAGGCTTCTATGATAGGAATTATTAGGGCGTTATTCTAAGACCAATGCCTTTCGATTGTTACCAATTTGGATAAAGTAAAAGCCTGGTCGCAAGCCTTTAAGTGCAATATGCGCTTCAATACCGTTTAATTCACCCTGTTGTTTTACGCGCCCTTGAGCATCTAAGATGAGATAGGATTCGGATTCCCATTCTTCATTGCTTAGCAGGTAAAGGTGATCTCTAGCCGGATTAGGGAAGATTTGAAAGCTTGTCTCAGGAGCTTGTTCAATCAGATCAACGGTGCCCTGGTACTTTATTCCCAAGGGGAACCTCAGGCTGGTGGAGTCATAGCTGATTTGACCCGTACCATTATTAAGGTAAACGAGCTCTCTAAATACCACATAGCGCGCAGCATTGATAGTGATGTTCAGATCATCACTTTTTAGCATCTGTAATTCAGTTCCTTCGGGAAGACCTAGAATTATATCAGCGGAATGTGTGGGGTCGATTTGAAAGTTAACTGGGAATCGAAGATATTCTTGAAAGCCTAAATCAAGGGTGTCTATTTTAGAATAACCGTTTCTAGATCGCACATGAATCAATACACTGGCCGTTTTAAAAGGATTGGTGTTACGAATTCCCGGGAAGTAAAGTTCTTCGATAATCCTTGCCTCATTAGGCATAGCCATTGTGAGACGATAAGCTTTTCCCTTGGAGCCTTGAATAACTTTAATACTATCCTGATTGCTTTTTGCTAATCTACTCTCAACGAAATTCGAACCGTAAATGAAGTCCTGAGCAATATCCAGAGTATCTGAATAAGAATCACAATTCGCAGCATCACCCTCACTGATAACAGAATAGCTTCCCGCTCCTAAAATCGGAATCACATCTTCTGAGTTTCCTTTAAAGCTAATCGCATTGCTTATAGTCCAGGTTTGACTTTCACTATTTCCTGGATCACTGTATTGAATCTGATTGTTATTTCTACTCAGGGCATATTGGGATCCACTATTACCAGATTCTACAAAGATGGAGTCTAAAGCTCTGCCATTACCATTTTTAGCATACAGCCATCCATTATTTAGAGCCAGTAGAGTAGTTTGCAGTTTTGTGGAATCTGTTACCCAGGCTCCGGGAGACCAGTGGAAACCATTTATTTGCTCCGTAACAAATTGAATAGGGCTACTTGCACCATCACAAAGTTGAACTGAACCGTTTTGTTGTTGCCCTAGACTTATAAACGGGTTAGATAAAAGGTCCACTTTAATCCTAATTAAACGAACCTCCGATAGGCATTCAGCGCGTTTAAAGGTGAGGTCGAAAAAGTAAGGACCTGTGTTGTATTGAAAGTTAGCAGCACTTGGAATCCAAATCATCCTTACCTCGCGAGTATTTACAAATCCGATTGGACTGAAGGGTATTTCGATAAACTGCGGTAAAGTAAAACTTGGGTCATTAGGAACTTGCACTCCCGTAGTTTTCACAAACATGATAATAGAGTCTTGTCCTCCGGTGATCGGACTGGCTAGAAAATTTAAATCCAGAGTATCACCGGGCGCCAGTGAATAGTTGAATTGGGGGTGGTTTTGACCAATTAAGAATCCTCCATTCGCATCCGTATACTCCACTCGAACTGGCACCGCTGTGGTGTCTATATCTTCAATGATAGCAGCTCCCATATTTCGATCAACGCTTATTAAGGCTCCGGTCAGAAAGTGCTCCGTTTTCTTACTATAAACATAGTAGCCAGGAGTGAAGGAACCTTTACGAGCTCCAAAAGAGAGTTCTGCTCTCGAGCCAGTCAGCGTTACCGGTCCGTTTAGTACATCTTCAGTGATGTCAGGCAGTGGAAAAGAGCCGGAATAACCGCTGTTAAAAAGATGGGGAGTACTACTAGCACTCAACGGATTATCAAGAATGTGAGATAAAGAATCAATGCCCTGGAGGTAGGTAGGGTCGTAAAGCTTGCTAATGTTTTGCACATTCGAATAAGCCCTGACTATAGGGTTTTTATTAGCCCTGATCGTACTGAATTCAATCCACGAGTAAATGCCATTGTTAAGCAAGGGGAACACTTGAAACTCTACGTAGAGATTTCCATTGGTCTGCAGATTCTCAGTATTCCTTAAGCAGCAGGGTGCAGAGTAACTAAAGGTGATTCCATTAGAATCGGCATTTACGGTATTTAAGTCAAAGGTGCCCTCATAGATATATTCGGTGAAAGCAAGGGGGCTAGCACAATTTGGTTCAGGGTAAAAGATATCTCTGGTGCGAGCATCATTCCGTATTACCATAACGTTCGTTGGACCTTGAACATTAAGGTTGGGGAAATTGAAAGCTATGCCGCCTTTATCTCGGAATATATGCAGCTCTAAATGCAGGATGTTGTTGCTATCTACGCGATACTCGAAATATGCGGAAGACAGATGTGAGCTAAAAGAGCTAAAACCAGAAAGAACTAGTAAAAGCAGGAGTATTCTTTTCATCATGTTAAGGGAATAAGAGTTTGGCTAAAGTACGAATAAAAACATGCTGTTAATCTGAGGGTTAGCCAGGGCTTGTTCTAATAAGTTCTCTTTATATATGCTATTCGCGGCCTCAATTTTATTCCTAGATGACCGAACCTTCAAATGAGTTTAGAGTTGTGTTCCAAAGATTCAAATATGAAAGCGATTTTATGGAGTGGGCTATTGAGCCTTTTAAGCTTGCCAACTATGATTCACGACTTTAGCAAGGATGAAAGCGCCCAAGGCTGGAGAGTAGTAGATGATGTTGTTATGGGTGGCCGTTCTGAGGGAAATTTTGAGATTGATACGGAAGGCCATGGGCATTTCTTTGGAACGGTATCTTTAGAAAATAACGGAGGCTTTTCATCTATTCGTCATCGATTATCCGATCCATTAAGCACACAAAAGGCGAAGAAGATTCGCCTAAAAATTAAAGGGGATGGAAAGCGCTTTCAATTCCGAATCAAGGCTAAAGCATCAGATTACTATTCTTATATCCAATACTTCGAAACTTCCGGAGAGTGGGAGACGGTTGATCTTAAGTTGAAAGACTTTTACGCCTCCTTTAGAGGGAGAAAGTTGGATATTCCTAATTACGATAAAGAGGTGGTCGAAGAGTTATCAATTCTTATCGCTAATTATAAGGCGGAGGAATTTGATTTACAGATCGATTCTATCGAACTCATCTAGGACCACAGTCCTTAATCCGATAAACGGCTCAAAATTTCGATTAACGGTCGTTTATCTTCGATTAGCGGTAAAAAGCAACTTGGAGGCTAAACCAGTGGGTTTAGAATAATCCCCCAACCAGATATAAAGCGCTAGTTTCCAGATAACCAGGCCTTTCGGTATTCACGGTTCATTTCGACGATGTTTGTTAATGATATTCCTTGAGGACATACCGCTTCACAGGCACCGATGAGGCTACAGGCCCCAAATCCTTCGAGGTCCATGGTTTTGGTCATGTTTAATACCCGCTCTTTTCGCTCCACTTTTCCTTGCGGAAGCATTGCTAAATGATTCACTTTAGCGGCGGTAAATAATGAGGCGCTGGCATTAGGGCAGGCTGCAATACATGCCCCACATCCGATACAGGCTGCAGAATCAAAAGCATCCTCAGCGGTTTTATGGGAGATTAGGATACTGTTCGCCTCCGCAGCAGGTCCGGTGTTCACGCTGATATAGCCTCCGCTGGAGATGATTCGATCCATCGCGCTTCGATCGATCATTAGATCCTTTTTAACCGGGAAGGCTCCGGCTCTAAAGGGTTCCAGGTATAGGGTTTCACCATCTTTAAAACTTCGCAAATGGGTTTGGCAGGTGGTGGTTCCTTCTTCCGGGCCATGTACATAGCCGCTAATTACAAAGCCGCATTGTCCACATATTCCTTCTCGGCAATCGCTTTCGAAAGCGATCGGGTCGCCACCATCTCGCATTATATAGCGGTTGAGGTGATCGAGCATTTCGGGAACTGACATTGCCTGATCGAAATCTTCTCGACTGTAGCTTTCAAATCGCCCCTTGTCCTCTGGCCCGGCTTGTCGCCATATTTTTAGTGTCAGCTTCATGGCTATTTATAACTTCTTTGACTGGGTTGTACTTCTTCAAAATCAAGGACTTCCTTATGCAATTGGAAGTCTTCCGGACTTAAATATTCCCACACGGATACATATTGAAAGTCTTCATCGTTGCGCAGGGCCTCGCCATCTTTGGTTTGATGTTCTTCCCTAAAATGCGCCCCACAGGATTCTTCCCTTTGTAAGGCATCCTCTACGATGAGCCTGCCTAGTTCGAGATAATCTGCAACCCGACCAGCCTTTTCCAATTCAAAGTTTATGTCCTCAGCCTTACCGGGAATTAAGAGGTCTTCATAAAAGCGCTTTCGCAACTCTTTTATATCCGCTTTCGCTTGAACGAGGTTCTCTTTTTCGCGACGTAATCCGCATTTCTGATAGAGGATTTTGCCCAGCTCCTGGTGAAATTCTTCGGCGGTGGTACTACCCTTAATTTCCAGGAAATCTTGCAGTTGCTTTTTACATTTTGACAATTCGGCCAGACCCTTGGCTTCTCGTTCCTTCGAATTGGGAATTGGCCCTTGCTTGGCCAGAAAGTCCATTACGGAATGCGGGGCTATAAAATATCCATCTACACAGGCCTGTAATAGTGAGTTGGCGCCAAGCCGATTCGCCCCATGATCAGAAAAGTTGGCCTCACCCAGTACAAAGAGACCTTGGAGGTTGCTCATCAGACCATAGTCGACCCAAAGCCCACCCATGGAAAAATGCGCAGCTGGAGCGATGAGCATCGGTTCTTCATAAGCGTTGATCCCAGTGATCTTCTCGTACATTCTAAACAGGTTGCCATAGCGTTGTTCGATCGTCTTTCGCCCTTCTTTTTCAAGAGCGGTTTTGAAATCCAGGTAAACGGCATTTTTCAAAGGACCGGCACCAAAGCCTTTTTCAATGCGCTCTAAGGCGGCTCGGGAAGCAATATCTCTTGGGGCAAGGTTGCCGAAGGAAGGATACCTCCTTTCGAGATAGTAGTCTCTTTCAGTTTCGGGAATGTCCCCCGGTTTTCTTTGATCGTCCTTACTTTTTGGTACCCAAATCCGACCATCATTTCTGAGCGACTCACTCATCAGCGTAAGCTTACTTTGATGGGAACCCATTTGAGGGAGGGAAGTGGGATGGAATTGAGTCCAGCTTGGTGCGGCAAAACCAGCCCCTTTTTTATGTGCGCGCCAGATGGCACTGGCGTTACAATTCATGGCGAGGGTGCTGAGGTAGTAAATCTTTCCATAACCACCGGAAGCAATGATCACCGCATCTGCGTGGTAGGCTTTCATTTCTCCTGTATCCAGATTACGGCAAACTATACCACTGGCTCGATCTCCATCCATGATAAGGTCCAGCATTTCATGGCGCGTATGCAGGTTGATTTTTCCTAATCCTACTTGTCGCATTAAGGCCTGGTAGGCTCCTTGTAATAGTTGCTGTCCGGTTTGTCCCCTGGCATAGAAGGTTCTACTTACCTGAACTCCGCCAAAGGAACGATTACTAAGATGTCCGCCATATTCCCGAGCAAAAGGCACCCCTTGAGCCACCGCCTGATCAATTAATGCAGCTGAACATTCGGCCAATCGGTAAACATTAGCTTCTCGGGCTCTAAAATCGCCTCCTTTAAGGGTGTCATAGAACATGCGCCAAACGCTGTCCCCGTCATTTTTGTAATCCTTGGCTGCATTTACGCCTCCCTGCGCGGCAACGGAATGAGCTCTGCGCGGAGAATCGTGAAATGTGAATACTTCCACTTCGAAACCTAATTCAGCTAAGCTGGCGGCAGATGAACTACCCGCAAGACCAGTCCCTACGACAATGATCTTGTGTTTTGCTCGGTTTGCAGGGTTAATTAGTGCAGCTTGCGCTTTGTAGCGACGCCATTTCTGCTCCAGAGCACCCTCGGGTAATCCTGCTTTTAGATTCATATTTCAGCACTGATTTGTCGGCTAAACTAGACGAAGAGGCCAAGGCATTCTATGATATTTGGCAGTCTTTATCCAGTTACCTGCAGTCCACCCGCAATTGCTGAAAGTAGGTGCAAATGCCTTTCCAGAAGCTTTTCCTTCGTTTCTCCTTCACTCTCGCGGTAGAGTTTTAATAGTCTGATTTGCTCCAGGTGTAAAGGCTTAAGCATGGCATTTCGTCGATCGAGAATAGTTTTACTTCTACTACGTCTTTCTTCAAGGCTTTGGCCATATATCCGTTCTATGTAGTGCAAGGCGCGTTTGTATTCATCTTGAATCAGACTTAGGAAACGCTCTCTGATTTCTGGAGCGGCGAGAGAAGCATAAGCTTCCATAAGATTAGGTTCGGCTCGCATCAAACCCATGCTGATATTGGTGAGCAGGTAACGGCATAGGGGATGTTTGCTTCCTTCAGATTGCATCAGTGCCAATCGTTCGGGATGCTCTCTTTCTAAATCTGCCATAGCCAAACCAAATCCAAACCATGCGGAAATCATGAAGCGAGATTGACTCCAACTAAATACCCAGGGAATGGCTCTTAGATCAGCTAAACTATTTTGCCCGGTTCGCTTCGCGGGTCGGGATCCAATTCTACTTTGGGAGATCAGATCTATTGGTGTTGCTTGTTGGAAGAATTGCACGAAACCATCCATTTCCAGCAAATTGCGATAATGCTTAAAACTTCGGTTTGAAAGGAAACTCATGGTTTCTCGCCATTCATCACTTAGTCCGGAAGTTTCTGAACTGCTTAATGCTGATTTTAAACTTCCTGCTGCCCATAGTTCCAGTTGATAATTACGGGTGGGGCGCTGGGCATATTTTAGGGCGATGGTTTCCCCTTGTTCTGTCCAGCGGATAGTATTATGTAAGCTCCCCGGTGGTAATCCTTCGAGAAAGCGATGGGTTGGTCCACCTCCCCGGCTGATGCTTCCTCCTCGACCATGAAAGAATCTTAAGCGAATGCCAAAATCTTTGCCTAAGGCACTCATAGATTCCTGGGCTTGATAAAGCGCCCAGATGCTTGCGGTCTTTCCACCATCTTTATTGCTGTCGCTGTAACCGACCATTACTTGTTGAACAGGGCTTTTTTGACCTTCAAATAGACTTGCCTTTCCAACCGGATGTTCAAACCAGGATTGTAGTATCCCTCGACTTTGTTCTAAATCTTCAATAGTTTCAAATAGGGGAACAATCGGAAGTCTGCTGTAGCAATTACCATCCTTCCAATCGCATAAACCAACTTCACGTAATAAGACGGCCAGGCACAGTAGGTCGGATAATTGACGGGTCATGCTAATGATCATCGAGCCAATGCCATCCGGGCCATTTTCGCGGTATTCCTTAGCCACAACTCGTAAAGCACTAATTACCTTATGTGCATTCGGACCAGCAGTCTCGGCCTCTACTAAAAAGGGCCGGTTAACCTTTAGCTCTTTGCTTAAAAAGGCTAGCCTTTGGGATTCATCCCATTGCTCGAAATTGGCATCACCTTCGCCTGCAGCAGCAAGAATCTCGCCCAGGGCCAAATCATGAGTATGACTGTTTTGACGGATGTCTATTCGAGCTAGGTGAAAGCCGAAACGTTCCACGAAACGCTCCACCGGCTGCACGAAGTGAAATGCCAGGTAGTGGCAGTCTACTTCAACCAGGCTTTTGCGAATGCTTTCCAATTCTTCCTTCAGCTCCTCTGCGCTCATGCTGATCTGCTTCCGATCGTCTTCCTGAAACAAGGCATTTCGTAGAAGATTAACCCACTGACGCCAGGGCTCATGCTCGTTTCGTTCCAGGGCGATTTTCCCAGTATCGCCTTGAGCTGATGCTAGCTTCTCGATACGCTCCAGCATAAATTGAGGGCAATCGTGGAGCCCACGACTTAAGCTTAATCGGCGGGCAAGTTTAAGAAGGTGTTTGTCCAGTAACTCAAGAGCCTTGTTTCTGAACTTTGCAAAGGTCTCTGTGGTGATTTCGGCTGTAACAAGAGGGTGTCCATCCCGATCTCCGCCGACCCAATTACCAAATTCCCATTCAGGATAAGTTCGATCCTCGAGGGCAATGTCTAATCGTTCATATTCCTTATCAAGTTGGCGATCTACAGAAAGTACCCCTTCCGGTAATGCTTTTTCGAAATAGTACAGTTTTTCTAAAACTTCGGCTTCCACGCTTGGCTTGTGCAGGTAAATGTTTCCCGTTCGCCAAAGCAATTCAAGATTGCCTTTTAGGGCAGGATAGTCTGGATGATTCGCTCGATCCGAGGGAGCCCATTGACAGATGTTTTGAAATTGCTCAAATATCCGCCGCAAATGTTCTTGAACAGTGAAGCGTTTAGATTCGGTTGGATGCGCTGTAAAAACGGGAGCTAATCTGAGTTTTGAGATCGCCTCTATTAATGCGGTATTGGAGATTTGGGGTTCCAGTTTTTGGATCACCTTTGCCCAGGTTCCAGAAAGGCTGGCCGGACCTTGTTCCCTAATTAATACCTCACGATTGTAGTGATGGGCGTTCTCTTCAATAAGGTTATAAAGCTGAAAAAGAGTGAGGTAGAGTTTAATTCGGTTTAAACTCCATTCCTTTCCTTCTTCTAATAGTTCAGCTCGATCTCCGTCCGATAGGATGGTTAGAAACTCGTCCCTTAGCCACTCCTGGTCATTGACAATTTGATTAGGATCGAGGTAAGCTTCAGTAGTATACATGGTTCAGGTTTTACTTCAAAAGTATAATGTAAGGAGATTCGATCATGAGACTTAGTGTTTTTTTTACACCAACTATTATGATTTTTTTATCTGTTTTACCTTTGAGGGATAATCCTGAATCAAGTTTGTATTAATCTGAATTCTTTATGATTCGCTTCTATTTTCTAATTCTTTTACTCTTTGCTACCAGTAACACTTTTGCTCAACATCAATGGTCGGCTTTAACCAGGGGGAACCTTGGTTTGGGGTCTTCCTGGGCTCGCAGTACGGAACAAGATTTCTTCGCCGATTTCCTTAATGACAATTATTCCGCCGGCCTAACTAGCGGAGGACATTTAGCGGTTCAATTTCAGTGGGGTCAGCATCCGGCGATTCCTCGCAAGGGGAATATTTGGGCGGTAGAACTGGGTCTTGGCTATCAACAACGCGAGCAGCATGGTAGTACGGGTAATTTCACCTTTCCCGGGGCTATTGATCCGATTTTTGGTTTTGTGCGGGGTGAGTCCAATGAAAATTTGAATTTGAGCTTTAGGGTAATTAATCGATTTCTGGAAGCTCCGATTCGAGCGACGTACTATTTTCAAGGTCAAGATAATGGGTGGTTTGCTTCGGCGGGTGTTATTTCCGCCTATTACTTCGAGGAAGTTGTTAATTATGAAGGATCAGGAATAAACCTTGAGACGGAAGCCCGGGAACCCCTTGCTGATGAATTCCAGATTTTTGGATTATTGGCGGGAGGATATCGCTGGAATATTGGTCGTGGTTGGGGACTTGAAGTGGGTATTCAAGGTCAGCATTCCTTAAAGCCTTTGTATAGTGAAAGTATAGTGCAAGAATTTCTTTGGAGTGCTGGTTTAGATTTAGGACTTAAGAAGAGCTTTTAGTTTTTTGATTTCAAATTTTGAGAATGTATAAAAGGGATCTTTAGAGCTCTAATGACTATACGTAATTTGAAAAATCTGTTTGGTTTTAGTGATAAAAAGTAGGATTTTTTAAATAGTTTAATGGTTAGTCATTTAAAAAGAGCAAAATCTAAATATGATTTATTCAGAGGATAAAATTGAACTGACTTTTTTTGAACAAAGCATTTTGGACTGTATTGAAATATACTGTGCGGAATATCTGCGCCAGTACACCTATGGACTCCGACCCGATTTCACTAAGAACCTTATTACTGAGCTTGGAAGACTAATGCATGAAAATGGTCTTTGGTACAACCCGAATGCAACTGAGGGAGAATGGCTATATGATTTTATTGGATATGATCTTGATAAAGACGGTAACTTGATAAGCCTTAAGTTGTGCCTGGAAAGTGAGTTAAGTAATAGAACTAAGGCGGGTTTAAGGTATGACTTCCAAAAGCTTTTAATCTGTAAGGCTGAGACAAAAGTGATGTTAGCAGCAGTTAAAAAAACCGAAGCCCCTATAATTAACTCCTATTTTCAGGACTTTGAACGTTGGGTTAATAGGTATAATTGCGTAGATAAGTCTGAGAGATTCTTAGTATTGCTTTGGGATGATTGGACAACTGGAAAATTGCATCCCGCCATTATTACTCCTGGTTAAGTAAGGCTTTTGGTTCTAGACGTTTTTAGTCCTAGTTTTTTTCAATTAGAACGTTTGTATTTTTAGGTGTTCCAAGATTAGACGAGGGGGCTTCTGGTATTCATAAATATCTCCTTACTTTAGTCCTTCATCATCAAAACTATACAACATGAAAGCATTAAAGATTATTGGAATCATTTTACTGATTTTGATTGGCTTACCATTAATTATTGCGCTCTTCGTAAACAAAGACTTTTCTCATGAAGAGAGTCTCACAATCAACGCACCGGTTGATGAAGTTTGGAGCAGCACCAACACATTACAGAAGATGGACGCCTGGAGTCCCTGGACCGGCAGAGATCCGGAGATCAAACAGGATTATACCGGCAATGAGGGAACGGTTGGATCAAAGAATTGCTGGGATAGTCAGCACCCTGAAGTTGGTGCAGGTTGTCAAACGATTACCAAAGTTGGTGCGCCTTATCTATTAGAGACTCATCTTGATTTTACACGTCCTTATGAATCGCAAGGGGATGCCTATGTGAAATTGGAAGAGGATGGAAATGGAACCAAGGTTACCTGGGGGATCAAGAGCGAGTTTCCTTATCCTATGAACCTGATGAATTTAATGATGGATGCGGAAGCGGCTATGGGGCCGGATTTCCAGAAAGGATTGAATTCCTTGAAGACTATTGTGGAGGGGGCTTAAAGGCTGGGGTTACTTCGACGATCGTTCACCTTTGGGTGGTTTTTTCACCGCCCGTCCGCCATTGGCGGCCTCAAGGCGCAAAGGACACCAAGCTTCACAGAGCAGTTGATTACCCTCTGCGTTACTTTGCGTTCTTTGCTTCTTTGCGTTGAAGTAAACGAGAGTTTTTTTTTCACCGCCCGCCCGCCTCTGGCGGTCTCAAGGCGCAAAGAGCGTAAAGCTTCACGGAGCGCTTAGTAACCCTTTGCGTTACTCTGCGTCCTTTGCTTCTTTGCGTTGAAATAATAGAGCGTTTTTCACCGCCCGTCCGCCATTGGCGGCCTCAAGGCGCGAAGAGCGCAAAGCTTTACAGAGCGCCTAGTAACCCTTTGCGAATCTTTGTGTCCTTTGCTTCTTTGCGTTGAAGTAACCAATTACTTTCTCCACCGCGGCCGCTACTTTTTGCCCTAGAACCACCCATAGTAATCCGCTAAGACTATTCCGGCATTGTGCATCATATGGCACACCATGCCATAAATAAGCGTATTGTACTTGTGCCTGAAATAGGCCAGCAACAAGCCAAAGGGCAAAATCCAGAAGACCGAGATCAAAGAAAAATGAACGATCGCGAAGATGATGGAGCTCGCCCATATTGCCGCTTTAGGTCCACTAATTTTGTTGAGGTAATGAAAGAGGAATCCACGGTAAGTAAGCTCCTCAAAGATTCCTGGGAACACGGCGGTTACTAGCAAAGTGCTTAGTAAGGGATAGTCCGCATCATAGAATATGAGCCCCCCATCATAAAGATTAAGACTTTCATTTATGAGATTAACAGTTGGTCCTACTAACCAGGGAGTACAGAGTGCGATGCCTACGATTAGTCCAAGTGCGCCTACATTGAGCCGCTTAGGAAGAATGATTTTCCAAAGGTCGCGAACGGTGAAAAAGAAGATGAGGGTAATAATGGCATCTGAAATGGACAACAATAGATTGTTTTGATAGCTATGGTCCATGATTTCATTAATGATAACCAGAGCGGCGAAATAGATACCATAAAAAACAAGGATGGAAGTACTCCTGTTGAAATCAGCCCGATCCATTTTATCTCGGGTATCCAACTCTTTCCGTCGTCTTCCGCAATTTGAACAGAAAACGAAGTTATCCTTTTGTGCTGCCCCGCAGTAGAGACAGCTTACTAAATCCTTATCCTCCAGGAGGAACGGGAAATTCCAATTTTCTTCGGAGGGTAATGATGGACCATAATTGGATTTAGACGGATCGCTCATCTAATTTGCGCTTGTACTCTCGATAGTCGAATGCAGAACGAACTCCGGATATGAAAATGGCGATAATTATGATCTTGAAAATGATACCACTTACAAGAGTGGTGGGGTCCATTATAGCGGAAGCCAATTGAACCAGAACGTAGAGACTAAAAGCGGTGATGATTCCAGCCACTGGATCACGCCGAACCCAGGATGCACAGGCAATAAAGATGATCCCCATGATTATTGAAGAAATTCCTAAAATAGAGGCATCCTCAAAAAGATTATCTCCGGCCATGCTAATGACTAATCCCGCGATGATGTTAATCCCGGCTAGGATGAGAAGCATGATTCTAACCCGGTTTACTTTTTTTTCAGCATCCTTTAGGACCTGATGCGTGAGTTCGATTTTCCTGAAGAAGTTTTGTACTTCCTTTTCCGTTCCCATTACTGGGAAGCCACAATTTGGGCAATAGGTATCGGGATTTTCGTCTAGTTCAAAATTGCAGTTCAGGCAGTGAGTTGGTATTTCCTGAACCGTTTCATTTTCTTCGTTTGGGTTGAGCTCTTCAGCAGAATCAGATTGATTTTCCATGGTGTTTTTTCCTTAGCCGAATGTAAGGTTTGAGGATTTGGGATGCAAGGGATTGGTTTTATTTGAGGGGGTTACTTCATCGCCCGTCCGCCTTTGTTGAACTCAAGAAGCAAAGGTGTGCAGAGGTCTTGGGTGGTTACTTCACCGCCCGCCCGCCTTCGGCGGCCTCAAGGCGCAAAGAGCGCAAAGCTTTACCGGGTAGTTGATTACCCTCCGCGTTACTTTGCGTTCTTCGCTTCTTTGCGTTGAAGTAAGGAGGGTTTTTTCACCGCCCGTCCGCTTGTGGCGGCCTCAAGGCGCGAAGGTCGCAAAGCTTTACCGGGTAGTTGATTACCCTCTGCGTTACTCTGCGATCTTTGTGTCTTTGCGTTGAAGTAACCCTTTGCGTTCCTCTGCGTTCTTTGCTTCTTTGCGTTTAAGAAATTTCTTACGCTGAAGAAATCAAGTGCTACCTTCCACTACAAAATCGAACCCACAATTCCCTAACTTGAACCCATGGCTAGACTATTTCGTAAAGGGCGCTTTAATTTCTTTAAAGGCAAAGGCTTTGCTCAGTATCTGCTTTACATCGTTTTGGAGATGGTATTAGTAATAGCAGGTATTCTAATTGCATTGGAGATCAATAATGGCAATGAGAATCGAAAAAAGGAAGAAAAGGCCATTTCCATTTTACATGAGGTTCGTCGGGATTTAAGAAGAAACCTGATAGACATACAGAATTTAACCCTCACCCTGGAAGCAAAGGATTCCCTCATCAGTCGAGTGATGCTGGATTCCGTATCGGAGCAAGACTATCGTTCTAATTTTGCCTATGCTGGCCTGATCATGACTTATATGTCCATGAATTTTCAGGACAATGGCTTTAACTCCATGGCACGCCAAAGTGAGTTTTTCAGCAGGGATTATGATACACTCTTTACCAATTTGGAAGGCCTTTATGAGGATCAATATGGTATCGTAGAGACCATGCAGGAGCGCTTGGGGGATCATGTTATAAATACCTTGGAACGCTGGTCTTTGGATAAGCCTTGGTTTCATCTCCTGTCCAGAGGTCAGGCAACTGATGAGGCAATTGCTTTTTTTACGGAAGATCCATTTTACCTCAATGCCGTCGATATCTACCGCACCTATGCAATTGTAAATATGTTGCCTGCCTTGCGAGAGGCTAAACTGCGTACTGTGAAAGCTATAATTGCTATATCAGAAAAACTTGAACCCATGGAGGACGCTTATCTCGAGTTTGAAGATTATCTGATTGCAACTGATTTTAAGCATTGGGCAGCAGATACCGGAACATACGATTTAGCTGGGATTATCGAGTTTGAAGTTGCAATTGAAGAAGGAGGAATCACCATGGCACAAAGCGGCCAACCTGCTTTTCAAGTACACCCTCGAAACGATAGTACTTTGTTTTTACCGGGCGGAGATCTGAGTATCATTTTCAATAGGGAAGAGGGAATCATGACTATAACCGGCGGTCTTCGACCACAGACCCTTAAAAAGGTTGATCCATGAGGGATAAACTCGCCGCTAATAAGTCTTATCATCCTCAAATGCGACCCAGGGGACTGGAAGCCTCGCGCATTGATAACCTCACCGATGCAGTGTTCGGAATTGCTATTACCTTATTGATTTTCAATCTGGAAAACCCCAATTCTTTTGAAACCTTACTTCGTTTCACTCAGACTCTCCCAGCATTTCTGCTTAGCATTTCTTTTATCGTTCTAATCTGGCGGGAGCATTTGAGCTTTTCTAGGATCTATGCTTTCAATGATACATGGCTGGTCATTCTCAATACTCTTTTTATAGGCCTGGTCATTTTTTACGTCTATCCATTGCGCTTCCTCACTATTTTCCTCACCAACTTCTTTTTTGGAAGCCATGTCCAGTTAGGTCTAAAAGCGGAGGAGGTGCCTGAGCTAATGATCTACTATGGATCAATTGTATCCGCCCTGTATTTCGTACTCTTTTTCTTTCACCTGCGAG
Organism: Croceimicrobium sp.; assembly: GCA_965279135.1. Taxonomy (GTDB): domain Bacteria; phylum Bacteroidota; class Bacteroidia; order Flavobacteriales; family Schleiferiaceae; genus Croceimicrobium. The sequence goes on from OZ257133.1 coordinate 3,315,999, forward strand.
CTTATGGTATTCGTGAAAAAATAGACTTAAATGCTTACGAGGTCTGGTTTACCCGGCAGCAATTAATAAGGCTGGGTATCATGTTTACGGTGCCAATCCTATCAGTAGCCGTGGCCGCTTTACTTAAAGACTATTCACCAGCATTAGCAGGTATTATGGGAGGCATGACCTACAATTTGTATGTACCTGCGATGATTATTTGGAGTAGGAGGTTTCGGAAGGTGGAACTGAATTTTCCCGAATAAGCGTATTCAAGCCTTAAACGAAGTCCTTCCTAAATACTTGCGATGCTCCGTCCTTTCAATCATCTTTTTCAGATGCATTTGTAAAACTTTACCCATGCTGTCCAAGCCTCCGAAATCATTGGTGCGATGGAATTCATTGAGGTCGGCGCAAAGTGAACGGATCTTTTCCGGTTTGGAAAGAGGCGCTTTAGCCATAGTAGCCAAAAGCTCTTCAATTTGGGCTTGCGCCAGGAAATAGCGTTTCCGGATCAAAGTGCGTTCCTCCGTTTGATATTGATCTACTGTTTCCGGAGATAAGATTTCCATGCAGAATTTAATCACCTCGTAGTTTTCCTTGTAAAACTGGGGGAGGTAATGGTTTTTACGACCCTCATAAGTGAGCTGGTCAAAATCGATTGGGCGCACTCGATATTGCTCCATATCGAAGTCTGGTGTTACATCGATTACATAATTGTAAGATCGCATATCACCCAATAGCATCGCGAAACAACGTTCGTTGAATTTCACAAATTCCTTCGCCATCCGCGTTTTGGCAAAATTGGGCCGATCCATATAGTTTTCCAGGAAATGATCACCAGGGATACCTGCTATATGCTCTTCTACCAGAGTGTCGCCGTCTACCAGATAGCCTATGCGGTTTGGACTGAGCAGATGTTCCAGTTCCAGGCCGTAAATCCGCGAAGCATCGGCTTTTTTGATGTAATAGTAGTCGTGGTTATCGTTTATGGTATTCACAATTCGAATACGGAAAGGATTGGAGTTGCCAAAGAGGCAGTGGTCGATTCTATCCGTTCTCAATTGACCAATAAAGGAGCGATCACCGTCCGTTTTCAGAGCGGCGTAAATTTCCACCAGCGCGTTCTGCACCTCATCCTGCAGGAAATTATCATAGATCACGCTTTGCCAAAGGGTCTTGTTTCCATCTAGATCCAAGAGTTCTACCGAATTGCCGAACTGCATTAAAGCATCATAAGTGGCGGCTAAATCAGCTTGCCTGTGGTACTTATCCAGATAAGTCCTTAGCTCAGGATGAATCGGGTAATGCGGTTTTTTGTTGGACATCTCCATACAAACGAAGCTAAGCTATTTCGCCTGTGTCCGCAACGTCAGGAGATTAAATCCTAGACCTTAAAAGGATCACTCTAGTTATGGAGCTCCCGGATTTCTATAGTGACTGTTCCGGATTCATTAGCTAGAAGGTCATCAGGTATCATGTAGCCCTGAAGTATGGTATTACCGGCCATATTGCTAAGATCAATTATGCTTTCCGTGCCGATACCATTTAAAGTCATCATGAACTGAGGAGCAGGTTGTCCTGGTCCATTTACTTCCTGGGTATAGAGGAAGGCGCCTTCCCAAACAGTTTGACTGGGCGAGAACTTAACGGAGCTGCTTGTAATGCTCAGGCTATACCTTCCAGGAGGAAGGCTAACATCTGAAGAGATTGCACTGATGTCACCATTGACGGCGTTGGTAACCATATCAACGTCAAGATAAAATACCGCATTGTCGGATTGTCTCGTCAACTTCACTTTGGTAAATCCTGAGTCATCATGGGTTGGGATATTGGGTGTCATAAATCCAAGGATGTTTACGATCCCAACATTATTACTAAGATCAATCGTCTTTTGCACTCCAATACCATTCAAAGAAGTGAAGTAATTATCTCCAACCTGGTTGATTCCATCAAGCTCATTGGTGTATAGAAAAACACCTTCCCAAGGCGTTTGGGTAACGCCAAACCTGCTGGTACTCGATACGATTTCCGCTGTATATATATCAGGAGATAGAGGCACGCTTGCTGCAACAGCATTTAGATTACCTACAAGTTGATTAGTCAAAGCATTTATGGTTAAATAGTAGGTTTCAGGATATATTTCTGTGAAAATCACATGGCCAGACCCTGAAGTCATGAAGACATTATTTTGATCGTAAACCACATCTCCAACATACCATGAGCCACCATTCAGACTTAAAGGGGCAAAGGTGCCTATAAGGTCATATTCATTAGCGGTACCCGTTCCATGCAGCACCTTTAAGCCATCATTCTGAGCGGCCACGTAGATTACTTCATTAACAACATCTGCCGCAACTCCAATCGTGAGTCCATCGCTATAAACCGTACTTACGGTGGGGCCTAAGGGATCAATCTCTACTAATCCCTGATTGGCACTACTCAGATAGATGTCATTGTAATAAGCTCCTTCATTGCGCTCAAATCGAAAGGTGGTGATGCCGCTAAGGTCCGTTCCTCCACTCTCAGCCGGTAAGGCAGCTCCTTCATTCCACTCATAAAATTTGGCCATGATGTTTTGGCGACCCTGATTTCCCCGTAGTACCCCAAGTTTGGCACTGCCCTCATTGCGGTTTACAGACTTCACATTGTTTAAGCGCACGGAATCCAGAACGTTCAGGGAATTATCCATTTTGTAGAGATAACCTCCGCTGTTACCCGTTCCCACATAAATCTCACTTGCATTAACATAAGCCACACTATTTGCACCAAAGGAGCTAAGGGGTTTTTCAATGTAGCCGGCAGTGATCGGATGACCGTTAGCATCTAAGGTAACTCTACCCACTATGGCTCCTCTATGACCCCAACGGGTGCTGTAAGTGCTGGCATCGGGATTCGATTGGCCCACAATGAAGAGTTCATTTGCACCACCAAGACTGATTTCGTGAATGTCCATTTCATCAAACTCCAATTGTGCTACCTGGGTCCAGGTGCCAGCGCTAACTTCATAACAGGTAAGCGCTCCGGAGTATTTGGCAAAACCATTATAATTCGCAGGATCATGAGTGTGCCATCCGATATAGACTAAGTTACCGCTACGTAGAATAGAGGTTGCAGAGGTCTGACTATAGTCTAAAGCCGGGGGACTGGCTGAGGCCTGGTACTCATAGGTCATTACAGAACTACTGTTCTTGTAGTTCATGGTATGTACTTCACTAATATTCGTGATGCCGTCAACCAAGCTAGAGACATCCGCTGCATTTACTCGATTGTTCGAGTTGATTGGAGTTCTCTGATCATCGTCTCGGCTACACGAAATGGCCAATACTAGTACGGCGGCTAAAGAAAGGATAGGGGTAATAGATTTCACAGCCTGAAAATTTGGAGCCTCAAGATAATACCATTATTTGAATTAGTTGATTTTATATGAATTCATTCATTTGAATATCAAATATTTGAGATCAAAATGTAGCTATTAGTCTGTATCCTGGTAGTGCATCTCCATGAAACCAAAATCCATGCATCTTGTTAGTAGCGTATGAAGGATCAATTGGAGAAACTGGAACAGGAGTATGAGCGCTTTATTGAATTTGCCCCTGTTTTAGATCGGGCTAGCAGACGTTATTTTGTGGCTTACCTAAGGTTTCTTTTGTTGGACAAGGAACCGGATGAAGATCTAAAGTCTGATTATTTCCACTACTTCAAAGATGCTCTTGCTGATCTTTTTGAAGATGAGCAATTAAAAAAACTCGCTGCACAACAAGATTTTATTGGCGCTCAGGTTCTGGCAGATACCCTGCACTGGTTTCGAAAGACTTATGGCAAGCTTGCGCAAAAGCATCCTTTTGAGGAAGAGCAGCAGGAATTAGACTCCTGGGTGATTCGACACCTCCGCCAATTTACACGTAGTTGGACTTTCCTGATTCGTAAGGTTGAATCCTATTATCCTAAAGAGGAGATTGACCCCTCATTCCATGCCCGAAAGTTCAAAGAGCTTATCGGTGCTAAGTCCTTTGAAGACCTAAGTTCAAAAGAGCAAGGCGCCATTGAAAGGGTTTATACCGATCTCCTATCGCAATGGGATGCGCGACTGCAATCCAAGATTCTGAACTTCCAGATGAAGAAGCTCAAGGAGGAAAAGGAAGGCTTTAAGCAGAAGCTTGAAGCTAAGGTGCAGGAGTTTCAAAAGCTCACCAGTTTAGTGAAACCCTTTACAGATCACATCTCGAAATACTGGGATATGTCGCGGGCGCTTTGGGAGGATGCTACGCTCGATCTGGTAGAACGCTATGATGCACTTTTAAAAGACGAGGAGCAACTTAGAAAATTAGCGGAGCTACTAGGGCGATTGCGCAAGGCGGAAATTGAAGCTGAGGAAACAACTTACGAGAGGACGGTTACCTACAAGGAGTGGGTGAAGGATCCCCAAATGAGAAGTGAGATTGTCGGAGTGCAAAGGGGCAATGATCTTAACCAAATACTACCCTCAGAAGTAGCCTTATTTGGTGAGGAAACCGAGTGGCAGTTTTTGAAGCGTTTTGCGGATGAGGAGTTGCAGATGAACCATTATGAAGATCGCCGGCTCATAAACAGCAATAAGATTTTCAGCGAAACCTATCAGCGGGTAAAGAAGAAAGAGAAGGGTCCCTTTATCGTTTGTGTTGATACAAGTGGCAGTATGGAGGGGGAGCCTGAGCGGATTGCCAAGGTTTTATGTTTTGGGATTTTGAAGATGGCCGCGGCAGATCAGCGCCGTGCCTATTTGGTGAACTTCAGTTCGGGTATCCAAACAATCGATCTTTTAAACCTGGTTGATAGTATCGATGAGGTGGCTGCCTTTTTGCAAAAATCCTTTCACGGTGGCACGGATATATCGCTAGGTCTATCTGAGGCTCTAAACCAACTGGAAACACATCATTACAGGGATGCTGATGTATTGGTGATCTCAGATTTCATAATGTACCGCATTAGCGACGATTTATGCCAGGCGATGGAAAAGCAACAACATAATTATGGCACGCAGTTTCACAGTCTCATTATTACCGATCAAGCCAATGAAGAAGTGATTCAACAGTTTGATAATGTGTGGTCTTATGATCCGGATCAGAAAGGTATCGTTAAGGAGCTATACCGCAATTTGGAAGAAATTCGTCGTAGGGAAATTTGAAAAAAGGGCATAAAAAAAGCGGGAGACTCTGCAACTCCCGCTTAAATACCTTAACAGTGTTTGGAATCTGTAGATTACTAACCCTATTTCCCTATAAAATGAAGAACCCTGTTAAGTTGTGTCTAAGCTACAAATTTTTTTAACATTTAACAGTGGATTAGTATAAAAATAAAAAGCCGCTTACCAAGGTAAACGGCTTTCAACGAAAACTAAAACATAAAAATGAAAAAACTTCGTGTGCTCTTCCAGTCAAAAATAAGGAAAAAATCTCCGCTTACAAACCACTGATCGATTCTTAGTGTCGATGATCGATTTCTGTAGCTTTGCTGGAAATCAATTCGAATTTCGGTGAATCCTTCTTCAATTTTGCGTCTTGCCTTAGTTCAAACCAAGCTCTATTGGGAAGATGCGGTTGCAAATCGTGCTCACTTCTCTTCTCTTTTGGAGGAGCTCAATGGGGCTGCAGATTTAATTCTCCTGCCGGAAATGTTTAGCACGGGATTTAGCATGAAACCGCAAAGCATTGCCGAGGAGGAAAATGGGCCCACCTTAAACTGGTTGCAGGAGATCTCCGTTAGGGAAAATGCGGCCCTAAGTGGTTCAGTGATTATTAAGGAAGGGGATCACTATTTCAACCGACTCTTTTTTGTCTTCCCGGATGGAAGCTATCAGACCTATGATAAACGGCACCTCTTTTCATTAGCGGGAGAGGAAAAAGTGTATCACCCCGGTAAGGACAAGCTCATTGTTGAATATGGAGGTTGGCGTATTAATCCTCAGATATGTTATGATTTGCGCTTTCCGGTTTGGTGTCGGAATAGTGAGGATTTCGACTTGCAGTTTTTTGTGGCTAATTGGCCGGAACGAAGGGCAGAACCCTGGTCTGCCCTACTAAAAGCTAGGGCGATCGAAAACCAAGCTTATGTAGCTGGCTTAAACCGGATTGGTGAGGATGGAAATGGAGTCTATCACTCTGGGCATTCGGCAGTTCACGATCCCTTAGGTGAGATGGTATCCCAGACTAAACCTCATGAAGAATCCCTGGAGATCATAGAGCTGGATTTGGATCACATCAAGGCAATCCGCCAGAAATTTGGTTTTCTAAAAGATCGGGATCAGTTTGATATACAGCTCTGATTAGAAGTCCAATTCTACACTTACCGGACAATGATCACTGTGTTTGGCGTCTGGCCATATTTCAGCTCCCTTAATCCGATTTCTTAAGGCTTCACCTGCCATGTGATAGTCAATCCGCCAACCCTTGTTGTTAGCTCGTGCATTGGCGCGATAAGACCACCAGGAATAGCGGTGAAGGGACTCAGCGTTCACATGACGAAAAGTATCTATTAAGCCGTCCTCTAAAAATGAACTTACCCATTCCCGCTCTTCTGGCAAAAAACCAGAAGTATCTTTATTAGACTTAGGATTATGAATGTCGATTTCAGTATGACAGATATTGAAATCTCCTCCAATTACTAATTGTGGTCTATCTTTAAGAAGATCACGAATGTACTTTTGGAAATCACCCAGGAATTTCATTTTCAAATCCTGGCGAACATCTCCACTGCTTCCGCTTGGAACGTAAACGCTCATTATACTGAGCTCTCCATAATCTGCACGTAGAATTCTTCCTTCAGCATCAATATAATCTATTCCTGATCCGATCTCAACGTGATCAGGTTCACGCTTGCTTAAAATACCTACGCCACTATAACCTTTCTTTTCGGCACTATGCCAATAGCATTGATAGCCAAGGTCTTTAAATCCCTCTTCTTCAATCTGTTCGGGTTGAGCCTTAGTTTCTTGAATAAGCAGTACATCCGGTGCTGTTTCCTTTAACCAATCCAGTAAACCCTTGCGCATTGCAGCGCGAATACCATTGACATTATAAGAATAGACTTTCATGAAACCTTATTTGTGCAATTTTGTCGTTATTCCTTGCAAATTACAGCTTTATTCGCGCTAAGGTTAAAATCTTTGTGGCCCTTTTAATTTGGCTTTCATCACCGGTTTTGCTGGCTCAAAACTGGCAGGAATTAAGGTTGGCTCCTATTGATTCGGTTAACCTGGGTTCTAAGCCCATTCTTTCAGAAAGTTTTCAATTTCTAAGTACAAATGGGGAAAGTATATCTCCTGTATATCGCTTTCAGGGTGGCAATCCCGCCTATCTGATTTTTGATCCGCCCCTATCGGATTCAATCATACTGCGATTTCAAAGTATTGACCTGGACTTGCCTCAACGTTTCAGTCTTCGTGATACGGCCCTTATTCTTCCTCCTGAAAAAACCTTTTCCGATTTACGGAGAGAAGAGCTCTATTCCTTGGGAAACACTAATAGTTTTAAACCATTTCAGGCTTTGAATTCACAAGGTAGTTTGAGCCGAAGTATTGCGGTAGGGAATAATCAGGATGCCGTGTTGAATTCTGCTCTGAACTTGCAGTTAAGTGGAAATCTTGGGCCGAAAACCAGAATTCGTGCTAGTATTAGTGATAATACCGTGCCAGTGCAGGCCGAAGGTTATACCCAGCAATTACGAGATTTCGATCGGGTATATCTGGAAATTGAAAATCCGGATTTTGGATTGATACGCGGCGGTGATTACAATATTAGTCCGGCCCGTAGCAGCTTTCTCAATTTTGAAAAACGGATATCAGGGGCAGGTGTACAAAGCCGTTTTAAATCACCCTCTGGGCAAAATGAAACTAGTGTAGCTCTGGAGGGAGGCTTGGCAAGAGGACGTTTTGCCCGTAATAGATTCCAGGGGGAAGAGGGGAACCAAGGTCCTTATAAACTGCGCGGCGCAAATGGTGAGCAGTTTATCATAATCATCTCCGGATCTGAGCGAGTTTATATCGATGGAGTTCAGCTAACCCGCGGACAGGAGTATGATTATATCATTGATTACAATGCTGGCGAACTCACTTTCACTGCTTTGCAACCCATAACCCGGGATAAGCGAATTGTAGTGGAGTTCCAATATACTGAGCAGAATTTCCTGCGCTCCGTAGTTTATGGAGAGTCTCGGTTTAAGAGCGAGAATTGGCAGGGTAGGTTGCAGTATTACAGTGAACAGGATTCTAAAGATCAGCCTCTCGGCAATGAGCTTTCTGATCAGGAAAAGGGAATTTTGGCAGCAGTAGGAGATGATCTTCAAAATGCCTTTTCTTCTACCATTCAAGCTGCTGCTTATGATCCTAATTTAGTGCAATATCAACTAAGGGACAGCCTGGGCTTTGATTCGGTTTTGGTCTTTAGCGTTGATAGTAATGCTTCTTTGTTCAATGCCAGTTTTGCTTTTGTGGGTCAGGGAAATGGTGATTACCGGCTGGTAAGTAGCAATGCCAATGGTAGGGTCTTTGAGTGGATATCCCCTGAAAACGGAACTTCCCGCGGTGCCTATGCTCCGGTGCGTACTCTGGTTGCTCCCAACCGCTTACAATTAATGAACTTTGCTGCTCAAGGGAATTTCGGAAAGAACAAAAACCAGAGTTTAGATTTGGAGCTCGCTGCCAGTAACAATCGATTAAATCTCTTTTCCGACCGAGATCGAAGCAATGATGATGGCGGTGCCGGTAAGCTGGCTTATCGTATTAAGCCGAGTCTAAGTAAGGGTTCATTGGATGTTGCAGCCACCTATCAGTTCAACAATCCCGGCTTTAGCACCGTAGAACGGATTTATGCGGTAGAGTTTGCTCGGGATTGGAACCTACCCCTAAACTATCAAGGTGCGCTACAAAGTGGGAATTTGGATTTGCGCTATCGCTTGGATTCGGTTCAACTTCGAAGTCAGACCTTTTTTCTCAATAGTCCAATCAAACAAGGATGGCGTCAGGGTTTAGGTCTGCAGTGGCGCGACTCTACCTGGATAGGAAGCTTAAGCACGAGTTTAACCCAAACTGAGAACACGGGTCTTGAAGAGCGCTTCTGGCGTGAGCAGCTAAATAGCCGCTACTATTTCAACCCACGGGCCTGGTTAGGACTTAGTTCCATAGGCGAATGGAACTTTAGGCGAGTTTCGGAAGATAGTCTGGCAGCTAATTCCTATTCCTTTTTTGAATACTCCCTATTTCAGGGCTTTGGAGATACCAACAGCACTTTTGCTGAGTTTGGTTTTTTGCAACGCTATGATGATTCAGTCCGGGTACGTGATTTGCAACCTTTTACATATGCTTACACTTTTTTCGGTCGTTCTACATGGCGTACCAAGCAAAACGGACGATTACAGGTTGCCGCTTATTATCGGAATCTTCAGATTCTACAACCAGAAGAACAATCCTTACAACGGAGCTTGACCACCCGTTTGAATTTCCAACAACCCTTTCTGGATAGAGCCCTCCGCTGGCAGTCCTTTTATGAAAGCGGGGCAGGAACAGAACCCCGGCGAAGCTTTACCTTTATTGAAGTGCCTGCAGGAACGGGAACTCATACCCATGTTGACTATAATGGCAATGGGGTACGCGAATTAGATGAGTTTGAGATTGCTCCAACCCCCGATTTGGCCACCTTCGTTAGGGTCTTCAGTCCTAACCTTGAATTCTTACGTACCAGTAGTGTCAAATTAGGGCAAACCCTAAATATTCAGGCCCCTCGAGCCTGGATGTCTAAGCGGGAGGGATATCAGGTATGGCTTCGAAAGTTTTCGATGGTCAGTTCTTACCAGCTAGAACGGCGTACCCTGCTGCAGGGTGGATTAAACGAATTGAATCCATTCAGAGAACTGGCCAGTGATACGCTTCTGGTGGCTGAAAACAATGCTTTCCGGCAGAGCTTATTCTTTAATCGGAGTATGCTTGGCTTTGGAGGGGAATACAGTTTTAACCGCAGTGCTGGCCGAAATTTGCTCACCTTCGGAATTGAGGAGCGGAGTCTGGATGCTCACCGCCTAAGCTTGCGCTATGGATTCGATGAGCAATTTGTTCTCCGGTATCAGGGTCAATTGGAGGATAAACGAAATCGCTCCGGAAACTTTACCAGTCGAAATTTTGATTTGGGCCGAAACAGCCAGGAGCTTAGTTTGAGTTATCAGCAGGCCCAAAAGCTAACCTTAACCGGGAGATTTCAATACAGGGATGAGGAGAGCACAGGGGCCAATTTGAATAGTTTGCAAGCTCAGGAGTATACGGTAGAGCTCAATTACAACCTTGCTAAAAGTATTGCCTTACAAAGTGAATTTGCCTACATACGAAATACCTTCGATGGTGATGTAAATAGTCCAGCCGCTTTTGAAATGCTGCAGGCCTTTAGACCCGGCGATAATCTCTCCCTAAATCTTACCCTGCAAAGAACCTTCTTAAAGAACATCGTGCTGAGTTTGAATTATGCTGGGCGCTTTAGTCAGGACAGCTTTGCCATTCATACGGGTAACCTCCAGGTGAAAGCATTTCTCTAAAGGTTTAGGAAGCATTTTCACTCTTTTATTGCTTATAGGAAGTTCAGATTGCGACGATGTATAAACGTTTGCTTCATGATCTGGTCGACTTATTATATCCTCCGCAGTGCCCGGGCTGTAAGAATCGCCTTTATCATCTTGATGATTTGATTTGTTTGAACTGCATTTATGAGCTGCCTCGAACGGATTATGAAAAGTATCAGGACAACCCGGTTTTTCGTCGGTTTATTGGTCGTTTGCCACTGGAATACGGTGCTTCATGGCTCCATTTCCAGAAGGGAGGGATAGTTCAGGAGCTTATGCATCAGTTTAAGTATGGGGATCGTCCAGATTTAGCATTTTGGTTAGGGGCTCGATTGGGAGAAGAATGGAAGGATGCCCCAATTTGTAAGGAGCCTGATCTTATTATTCCTGTGCCACTTCATCCTCGCAAGAAACTTAAACGGACCTATAATCAAGCCGAAGCTATAGCCGAGGGACTTTCTCAAGCTATCCATAAACCTCTAATTAAGGATGCGCTGGTAAGAGTTCGCTATCGAAATTCTCAAACTAAAGAACATCGCTTTCGTAGATGGCAACAAGTAAAGAAAGTGTTTGCCCTTCGCAATGAAAAGTGCCTTAGGAATAAGCACATCTTACTGGTGGATGATGTGATCACCACCGGTGCTACAGCAGAAGCGTGCATTGAGGTAATGCAAAGCACTAGTGGGATTAAATTCTCGGTCCTAAGCTTAGCTCAGGCCTAATTATCTTCTATAGCAAATCGAATGAAGACCTGCATTTCTACTTTAATCTTTGCGAATTCTACGGAGCTGCCAGGGCTATTGCTCATGTCAGCAACTTCATAAGCGTTTAAGGTATAAGCCCTCTGACCGCTGAAGCCATAATAGGGTTGACGATTTTGATCCTGGACCAGAATTGGCTTGCCTCTTTTCTGCCCCAACTCTGCAAGCATGTAGTCGGCTTTTTCTTTTGCAGCCCGAATAGCGTCTAAGCGCACTTCCTTCTGCAGTTCGATAATTCTACTGTGACTTAGGCGGCTGATTCTTGCTTGATGTACATCTACTCTTTTCAGGTGCCGAAATACTTTGCCTAGCTGCTCGGCATTTTCCACTTTGATTCGGTATTGCTTTTCTTCCACTAAATCATCGTAAAACCAATTACTGGAGGTGTAAGCATTTGAACTGATTAATTCAGGCTTGGCCAAGGCGTCCCGTGCAAAGCTCTCACTGAGTTCCGCCTCTTGTTCAACTATCGTAGTTTCTGAACCGTCCTTTTCGCGCAGGGTATAGGAGATGTGAATTTCATCTGGATCAACTTCTTTAATGGCGGTTCCGGTCACTTCAATGCTGGGAGTGCTTCCTTGCGGATGGTTTTGAGCTTTTAATGTTGAGCCCAGAAGGATAACAATCAAAAATGGGGTTGAGAGAATTTGGAAACGATGGCTAAGACTTAGCTTGTTCATTTTCATAGGGTTTGATTTTTGTTTTTGCAGGATTGAAAAGTTAACATAATCTTCTAACTCTTCCCATTTATAAATTAAAAAACCCCACCATGATTATTCATAGTGGGGCTTCATATTTAGGGTTTTGTCTGTTTACTGGATTAATACGCGTTCCTGGTAATCCCAGTCGCTGCCTTGAATATTAATCAGGTACAATCCATCAGCCAGTCCGCTTAGATCAAGCTTCATCGTTTCATTAGCTCGGGAATCAGTATTCCAACTGCGTACGGAACGGCCGCTTGCATCACGTAAATCGATTTGAACGGATTCACTGGTGGGGAACTCTAAATTCAGATGACCTTCCGCTGGATTCGGGAAGAGTTGAATTTGAGCAATCAGCCATTCTCTGCTACTTACATCGGCGATAGTCTGTGTTAAGGTGTCATTACCACAATCGCTTACCAGAATAAGTTCAACCGTGTAGGATCCGCCAGTTGCGTAGGTATGGCTAGTGTTTACGCCATTTCCTACCGTACCATCACCAAAGTCCCAAACGTAATTCTGGATAGAACCCGTAGAGCTTGAGGCATCAAAGGTGTAATCCAGAATGTTAGCGGGATTAACGTTATAGTTGAAGGCGGCAGTTGCAACGCCCATATTATTCGTGGCCACTGTATTTGGACCATTGTATGCACCGGTATCCTGAACACCGCAGGTGTCGGCGATGTAAACATCGTAAGTGGTATTGGGCGATAAACCGGTAAGTGTATATGGAGATGTTACAATTCCGGTAAAACTACCCTGGCCAGGACCTGGGGTGAAGCCGGTTGGACCATACTGGATTATAGAACCTCCTGAACCGGAAATCCAACTTAGATCAATACTGTTACAATCTTCATTACTAGAACTTACATTGGTTACCTGAGGGCAAATAACTGATCCACCCGGTACATCAATACGAACATCATCAAGAACGTTTGCTCTTCCCCAATCATCGGTTCCCTCAAAAGCGATTTGCAGGGTAGCCGAAGTGGAAGGAATTGCCACAGTGGCTTGGGTCCAACTAGATACATCATTTACATCTTGCCATACCTGGGTCCAGGTTCCCGAAGGGCTGGTACGATAGTAAACGGTCAAGGTATTCTGATCACCGGCCCAGCTTTCCTGACCATACCAGAAGCTTAATTCTGTCGCACTTAATGAGCTGGCATCAATTATTGGAGAGATGTAACGAGTTGTATGTGGTCCGCCACTACTACTCGTAAACACTGCATTGCTAAGACCGCCGTAAGCCGCAGTAATACTACCACCGCTTGATCCTGATCCGATTGTCCAGTCATTTGTTCCGGACACATAATCGTTGGTCCAACATACAGTTGTTGCTGTTTCAAAGTCCTCCAAATAGGGAGCGCTAAAGGTCTGACAGGCGGTGTTAAAACATACCGGTCCGGCCCAGGCACTGGTGTCTCCTGGAGCGCAAATGGTACGCACATAAACACAATAGGTAGATGCAGCATTCAATCCGCTTAGGGAAGCATTTAAACTGCTAGTTGTGGAAATTGTACCACTACCTGGTCCGCCCGTGGCATTAGGCACTACAGAATATTGGTGATTTGTTCCAAAAGCCACCCAGGTAAGGGATGCTGTACTGGTGCCTACACCGCTAACGGTTAGTCCGGTTGGTGAAAAGCAGCTAGTATCTGTGCAAACGGTTAGCGGGCCAAACCATTGACCAGCACCAACTCCAACGCAAGTGTCCTGTATATAGATATCATAGCAAGTACTAGCCTGCAAGCCAGTAAGGTTGTAGGATGAAGTACTGACCCCATTGATATAGGTTCCTGAAGTTCCTGATCCTTGACGGAAACCCTGAGGTCCCCAATTGATATTCCAAAGACTACCATTTGCAGAAGTCCAATTGAAATTGATATTGTTGGTGCCTACACTAAGAGTATCTGCGCTAGAAACTGCACCGCAAGGCTGACCTTCTACCCGGAAGTTGTCTACCAACCAATACCAGGCCCATGAACCTCCATCATCATACACAAAGCGTACTTGAAGGTTGGGATTGGCATGTGCGGTAATATCAATATTTTGTGAGTCGGGAGCACTGAAAGCACCAAGTGTAGAAGTGAAATTAGCAACTTGGTTCCAGTTCATACCATCGAAAACTTCGACGGTAGCAGAACCTGCTCCCAGATGACGATAGAATTGATCGAAGCTCAGACTTAAAGAGCCACTGGTCATGTATGCGCTGGCATCGAGGATTGGTGAAGTTAGAGTCTCGAAAAGTGTGATTGATCCACTTCCTGCATTATCACTATCTACTTCCATCATGGGAGTACCATCTAAATCGCCTCCACTGGTTTGACCTCCCGCTGGAGCATTCACCCAGGTATCAGTAGTATTACCTCCATCGGTAATGATAAAGCATCCAATTCCTTGATCAAAGTCTTGAGAGTAAGGAATGCTTTGAGCTAAGCAAGCAGTAGTAATGGTAATTGGGCCGATAGTATCGGAGAATGAACCAGAGCAACTGTCGAGGAGATAGAAATCATAGGTAGTATTAATTGCTAAACCGCCTATCCCGAAGCTAGAGCCAGTTGTGGTGCCGGTTTTAGTACCACTACCTGGGCTGAATCCGGTACTTCCATATTCAATTACGAATCCGGCAGCCGTTCCAGCGGTCCAGCCTAACTGAACGCTATCGCTTCCCACAAAAGAGGCCGCAAAATTGGTTGAAGGAGTACATTGAATTTCACGAACGCTGAAATTATCAACGATCCACCACCATGCCCAGGCACCATTGTCACGGTAAATCATACGTACCTGAAGAGCTGAATTTGCATATGCAGTGATATCGATATTTTGATGATCGGGAGCGCTAAAGCCACCAACGTCGGTTTGTGCACTGTAAACCGTATTCCAGGATGTGCCATCGTGTACTTGCACAGTAATGGAATCGGCGCCAATATGATTATAGTATTGGTCAAACTCGAGCACTAGGCTTCCTGTAATGTTGCTCGCATCAATTAGTGGGCTTACCAACATCTCATCGAGAGTGGGACCAGACCCAGCATCGTCGCTATCGACTTCCATATGCGGAGTACCATCGAGGTCCCCACCAGTTGAACCGCCACCGCTTGGAGCAGGTCTCCAGGTATCGGTGCTCGTACCACCATCAACTATAGTAAAACACCCTTGTCCAAGGTCGAAATTTTCAACATAGGGAAGGTTAACGGTAGTGCAAGGAGTACAGAAAGTAAAAGGACCTGTATAAGCAGAGAATCCTCCATTAGGGCAGGAGCGTGCGATGTAAACATCATAGCACTGTCCGGCAGCGAGTGTGCTAGTGCATGAGCCCGCATCACTATTGAAAACACTGAGATTTAAACTACCATTGGTAGCCTTAGTGCCAATGCAGCCTGTACCTTGACTGAAGCCAACCGGACCCCATTCAAAAGCTAGAGTGTCTGAGTTTGAATTTAAGGCAATACTAAAAGAGGAATCGGTAAGGGCGGTAACACTTTGAATGGAAGGAGTGGGGCAGAGTACTTCTTCTACATTAAAGTTATCTACAACCCACCACCAGGCCCAGGAAGCATTGTCGTCATAACGGAAACGAACTTGCAAACTATCATGAGCATAGGCAGTGATGTCTATTACTTGTTGATCTGGAGCACCGAAAGCTCCGACTGTGGTTCCGGTAGTATAAACTGTAATCCAGGCACTACTGTCCCAAACTTCAACCCATCCCGTATCGGCTGTACCAACTGAGCGGAAATAATGATCGAACTCCAGGAAAAGTGTTCCGCTTATGCCGGAAGCATCAATATAAGGTGAGGTTAGCCATTCTTCGAGAGTTTCACCGGATCCGGCAGCGTCGCTATCTACGACAATTAAACCGGTACCATCCAGATCACCTCCGGTTGTTCCTCCTCCGGGTCCGGCATGAACCCAGGTGTCGGTTGTGGTTCCACCATCGGTTACGGAAAAGCAGCCAAGGCTGGTGTCAAAATTTTCAGAATAGGGTAAACTTTGTGGAGGGCACTGTGCGTTTAGCCATAGGCTTCCCACGGACAGAATGCCCAAAAAGAGTAATCTTTGCAGAGACATATAAAAAGGAATCAAGGATTAGTAATTAATCAAAGGTAGTTTTTTTTAAACGCCTTTCATATTAAGATCACTCATCTATAAGTATACGACTGTAATCAATGAGGCAAAAAGCCCTTCTTTCTTTTCTGCTGATCTTCGGATTCATCCTCGGATTTGAAATCTTTATTAGCTCCTGTGCAAGTAAGTCCAGTCCCACCGGTGGTCCAAAGGATACCCTTGCTCCACAACTGGATACTGCCTATCCTCCAAATAAAACGATTCACTTTGAAGCGGATCGGATTATCCTTGAGTTTGATGAGTATTTGAATCTTAAAAACCCGCGTCAACAAATAAATATTAATCCCCTTCTAAAGGAGGATTTGGAAATTGTTTCTCGCGGTAAAAAGGTTGAAATTTTGCTAAAGGACACCCTTCGGGAGCAGACTACCTATATCATTTCTTTTGGTAACAGCCTTGCTGATTTAAACGAAGGCAATGAAAACAAGAATTTCAAATATGTTTTTTCTACTGGTGATTATTTAGATAGCCTGCGTCTCTCAGGAACATTGAAGAAGGCCTATAGCAATGAGCCATTATCTAACTATATGGTGGCACTCTATGATATCAGCAAGCTTTCGGGTAGAGATTCATTCTTACTAAAGGAGCGCCCCGATTATTATGCTTTTAGTGATGAAAGCGGATCCTTTGGAATGTCTTATCTGGGAGTAGGAGAATACATTATGGCGGCCTTCGAAGATAAAGGAGGGACCTTTAAACTAAGTAGTAATCGTATTCCCTTAGGCTTTGTATCAGACACTATTGTGCTTCGTCCGGACAGTTTGTATCGATATGATATTTTAGTTTTTGAACCCGAGCAGAAGCTCCGTTTTTTGGGGGCAAGGCAGAAGGCCGCAGGATTGATCCAGTTTTCCTTTAATATGCCGGCGGATAGTTTTAAGGTAGAGGGTGTTAAGCTCAAAAGGGATTCAGTTTTGTTTTTATGGAATGGTACCCGAGATACCCTAAATGTATACTATGATTATCTGGCGGATAGTCTACAATTCAGGCTTAACTACGACAGTCTGTTTATAGACTCGGTAATTAGTGTGCGCCTGCGAGAGATGGATCCCCTGGAAATGAAACTAGGGATAAAGGAGTCTAAACTTCGCCCTTGGGATACTATTAAGATTAAGAGTTCGGTACGTATCGATTCCTGGAATAAAGACTCCATTTTTCAATTTACGGATAAGGATACCATCAATGTAATTCCCGTAAAAGATAGTCTGGATTCATTTCAGTGGTTTCTTTTACCACCACATAAACGCAGTTTAAGATTGAGGTTTAAGGCAGGAGCTTTTCAAAGTGGGAATAGAAGTTTAGAAGATTCTATTGATATTAAGGTCGCCATATTGAAGGGGGAGGCCCTCGGGACTTTAAGCTTTAAAGTCGTATGTGATTCTGCGAAGGCCATGATCCTACAACTGTATGAAGAAGACCAAAGTCTATTAATGCAAAAGAGTTTTCAGGATTCGATTACGGTAAACCTTAAAAACTTCATTGCTCGTAAACTGCAGGCCTATCTAATTATTGATGCCGATGGTAATGGTAAATACACCACCGGTGATTTTGAAGCTATACGTCAACCCGAAATTAGGGTGCGATATCCGGAAGACCTGGAAATCAGGGAAAACTGGGAATTAGAGTTAGAGTGGCGATATAAAAGTATCAACAAAGCACCGTTGCTAAAAACCGATAGCATAGTTCCCGTGGAATAAGGGAGGCTTTACTTTTGGTCTCAAATGAAGACTATGAAGAAGCTCGCCATTTTCATTCCGTTATTATTTGTTGCTAGCTCCTGTGTGAGTAGTAAAGTCTATAAGGACTTACAAGCCAAGTTTGCTGATCTGGAGGCAGAAAACAGCGAACTGCGCAAGGGTCGTGATCAGGCTAAAGCCGATGGTGATATTGCCCAGACTAAAGTTGAGGAGTTAGAATCTCAAATTGCTCGTTTAAAAGAAGAGCAAGCCGAAAGAGTACAGGAATTAAACGGAATTCAAAAGCGCTACCGCGACCTTAATAAATCCTATGAGTATTTATTGGAGAATAATAATGCGCTTTTAGCCTCTAACCAGCGAGAGAACAAGAAATTGGTGGAGCGTCTAAATAAACTGCAATCACAACTCTCAAATAAGGAGGATTCCCTGAAAATTGAGACCGATAGACTGCGCAAATTGGATCAGAATCTCAGTCGTTTAAGCGAAGAAATACAAATTCGAGAGCAAAGGATTTCTGAGTTAGAAGCGGCCATGGCTCGTAAAGACAGTACCGTTTCGATGGTACAGCAAAGACTGCGAGATGCCTTGAGAAACTTTGAAGGCAAGGGATTGACTGTGGAAGAGAGAGCAGGGAAAGTATATGTTTCACTAGAGAATCGTTTGCTCTTCCCCTCTGCAAGTTGGACCGTGCAAAGCGAAGGGAAAAAGGCCTTGGAAGAATTGGCCGCGGTTTTAGCGGAGAACAGTGATTTACAGGTAATGGTAGAAGGCCATACGGATAGCGATGCCTTTAATGGTCGCACGGCGGTGAAAGACAATTGGGATTTAAGTGTAATGCGAGCTACGAGTATTGTAAAGATTCTTGTCGCCAATCCCGGAGTGAACAAGGCTAACATTACGGCTGCCGGTAGAAGTGAATACGTTCCCATTGCAGATAATGATAGTCCGGAGGGTAAAGCCAAAAACCGTCGGACCGAAATAATTATTAGCCCCGACCTCGATGAGCTTAATGCTCTATTGGAAATGAAATAATTAGCCCGGGCCAGCAATATAATTCGGCTATTTTTGTTTGCTAGCCATGGATTTCTACGGACGAAAGAACCTTTGGAAGTTTTTCCTATTTGTAATTGCCATCCTCATTGGATTGGTAACCCTTTTCTATACGGAAGGCTTTTTGAAAGAGCTCCGCAAGGAGGAAATGAAAAAGGTCAATCAGTGGGCCAATGCCATTGGCTCGGTGCAGAGGGCTGATGTTCAGACAGACCTTATTCTGGCCACACAAATAATCCAGGACAATACCACGATACCCTTAATTATTACCGATGCGAATGATTCAATTACCATAACCAGGAATCTGGCAGCCTCGATAGAAAATGATCCGCTTGCTCTAAGGGAGCGCCTTGAGGCTATGAAGGCAGAAGGAAGCTTTATTGAAGTAAGTTTTGAAGGAGAGCCGTTTAATTATGTTTACTACGAGAACTCTACTTTGCTCACTCAGTTGCGGTTCTATCCTATTATTCTCTTGGTAGTGATCAGTCTCTTTATGTTCATTGCCTACTTTGCTTTTAGTGGCGCCCGAAAGGCCGAGCAAAATCAGGTTTGGAATGGCTTAGCCAAGGAAACCGCTCACCAAATTGGCACCCCCTTAAGTTCATTAGTGGGATGGCTAGAGTTGATGAAGATGCAGAATGTCGATCCCAATATGGTGAAGGAGATGGAGAAAGATGTGAAGCGTTTAGAGACGATCACCAATCGTTTTTCAAAAATCGGTTCTCAACCCGCACTTAAGGAGGCAGATATGCTATTGTCAACCAAACAGGCGGTAGAATATCTTCGCACCCGCAGTCCCAGAAAGGTGATAGTAGAATGTCATCTACCTTTTGAACCGGTATATGCTGAGGTAAATTTACCCCTGTTTGAATGGGTGATCGAAAATTTAGTACGGAATGCTATTGACGCCATCGAAGGAGGGGAAGGCAGGATTGATGTAAGGCTCGAGTCTACCGATAAATTGGTGCAAATTGATGTGAGTGATACCGGTAAGGGAATACCAGCTCAAAAATTGAATTCCATTTTCAGACCGGGATTCTCCACTAAAAAAAGAGGTTGGGGATTAGGTCTAAGTCTCGCTAAGCGCATTATAGAGGATTACCACAATGGACGCATTTTTGTGGCAGAATCTGTAGTGAATGAAGGGACTATCTTCAGAATCACCCTTCCCCGTATCTTTAAATAATGGCGGGCATTTATTTGCATATTCCTTTCTGTCGCCAGGCTTGTGTTTATTGTGATTTTCATTTCAGTACCCTAAGTAATCATCGCGATGCTATGCCTGCCGCTTTAGTGAAAGAAGCAGAGATTCGTCAGGTGTATTTGGGGACTAATAAACTTGATACCATCTATTTTGGTGGGGGCACACCTAGCATTCTGAAGCCGGATGTACTTCAGGGGATTTTAGATGGACTTAAGCAATTCTTTCATTGGGATGAAAAAGCTGAGATTACTATTGAAGCCAATCCTGATGATTTAGATGAAGACTACTTAAAACACTTGAGTCAAACTGAGGTAAACCGCCTTTCCATTGGTATACAAAGCTTTCGGGACCCGGACCTGAAATTCATGAATAGAGCGCATAATGCTACGGAAGCAAGGCATTCTTTGGAGTGGTCGAAAAAGTTTGGTTTTGACAATCTTACGCTTGATCTCATTTACGGATTACCGGAGCAAAGCGGGGAGGATTGGCTTTGGCAATTGGAGCAACTATCCGCTTATGAAATCCCCCATTTTTCCGCTTATGCCTTAACTGTAGAGGATAAGACGGTATTGGATCAATGGGTTAAAAAAGAGAAAGTAAAGGTTGATGAGGTTAACGCAGCGGAGCAATTCAAGATACTGCAGGCTTTCGCCTCTGAAAATGCTTATGAGCACTATGAGCTTTCGAATTTTGCAAAGAGTGGTTTTCAAGCGAAACATAATTCTGCCTATTGGCTCGGCAGGCCCTATTTAGGCTTAGGCCCTTCAGCACATTCTTATAATGGTCGGGCAAGACATTGGAATGTATCCAACAATGCATTGTATCTAAAGGGTTTGGAGAAAATGGAATTGGCCATTGAGGAGGAGGTTTTATCCGAGAAGGATCGGTTTAACGAATGGCTAATGATTGGTTTGCGTTTGGGACAGGGATTGGATTTGAAAGGTTTGAAGGATTTTTCGCCGGCTTTTGAAACACACTTTTGGAAAGAGGCGGAAAGACTTATGAATACTTCCAGATTGATTCGTGCAGAAGATCATCTTAAGATCCCGGCAAACCAGCGATTCTATAGCGATGGCATCGCTTCGGAAATGTTCTATATTGCTGAATAACAGAGTTTCAATGATAGTAAAGCTTAACAAAGGCGATAAACTGTTTGAGGTAGATTTATCCCAACCCATTTTATGTTCCACAACTTTTGGAGATGCAGACCGGGAGCCTTCAGCCTGGTATGTTGACCCCGTGAAAATAGAACCTGTTCAGATGGGAGATTGGGTAGGTTCCGTGGCGGAAGGATCTAGTGTTAACTTTTTCAATGTTTTATTAAATCCGCATGGCAATGGTACCCATACTGAGTGCTACGGTCATATTGATAAAGGTCAGCAGAAGTTGAACGATTGCCTGAAAGAAACACACGGTTGGATTCATTTTCAACGGCTGCCGATTCGGCAAGTTGGTGAGGATAAAATATTGCTTTTAGAAGATCTTATGATTCCAGAGGAGGGTTTCCCGGAATTCGTGGGTCTGGAAGCAGAGGGATTGCCTTTTCCCGGGCATTTTAGTAATACAAACCCTCCCTATATGGAGGCTGCCCTTTGCGAGAAGCTTGCCCAATTAGGGGTAAAGCATTTACTAACTAATTTACCTTCAGTCGATAGAGAGGAGGATGGTGGAGCACTTGCAGCTCACCGTGCTTTTTGGTCCTATCCTGAAGATATTCGTGAAGATGCCACAATTACAGAATTCACCTATTTCCCGCCAGAGTTATCCGAAGGCATATACTTCATCAATCTACAAGTCGCGCCCATCCATAATGATGCAGTGCCTTCCCGACCGCTTCTTTTCTGGGCAGTAACCCTATAAAAATGGAAAACCCCAACAATCCTGAGGAATGCCGGGGTAAAACCTTAACCTGATTAATCTGCTTCGCTGATGCTAAAGTAAGAATACTTTTTAAACCGCCAAGCGTAGTTGCAAATTTTATTGATAAAAATTTCAAGATTATTAAAAAATGCAACTGGTGCCTAGATAATTTCGACCTCTGCCTCCTTCATGAAAAAGAAAAACCCCGACGATCCTGATGGATGTCGGGGTAAAACCTTAACCTGATTAATCTGCTTCGCAGACTCAAATATAATCTTTTTTTAACGTGAGCTTTACATTGACCGAGGAAATAAAAATCTATTTCCTGCACAAGATTAAGTACTTGTGAGTTTTTTGCTGATTTAAGGAGCTTTTTTGAGTCAAGCTAGATGGCTGGGGTCTAAAATGGAAAAACCCCGACAATCCTGATGGACGCCGGGGTAAAACCTTAACCTGATTAATCTGCTTCGCTGATCCAAATATAGGAGGATAGAATTAAAATTTGCAAATAATATTTGCAGAAAATACCTTTAATACTCTTAACCTTGGCTTAACATGTTGAGCCTCAGAATGAAAAGTTTTAGTTTTTTTCTCGCTTTCGTTTGTAAAGTTTCGCGGCCAGGAAGAATAGCACCCCAAGAGCTAACAATATTACCAGACCTACCCAAAGTCCAGCCAGGCTTTTCCAAACTGCGAGCATCACAATTGCAATGAGAATGAGTGTAGGGATCTCATTATAGAGACGGTAACCAAAACTATTTAGTCCTTTGGGACTTTTATTCAGGGATCTAATATGAGAAGCGCAGGACCAGTGATAGAACATTAAGGCGACCACCAGACTAAGTTTTAAATGCATCCATGGGCTTTTAAGCCATTCCGAATTCAGAATCAGCATGCCTATGCCTCCAGCCAGGGTCAGGTACATTGCCGGATTTTGAATAATCCGATACAATCTGCTTTCCATGGTGTGATACTGTTTTCTGAGAGTCTTAGATTCCGGGTCATCTTCACCCAATTCCCATGCTTCCTTGTGATAAACAAATAGTCTTACGATATAGAAGATTCCGGCAAACCAGCTTACGAATCCAATGATATGTATTGCTTTAAAGAAGTAGTACCAATCCATCCCGCAAAAATAGGTCGATTGGCTGATAATTGTCATTTCCTTGACAGAGCCTTCAATCTAGTTTTGTTTCAAGATGTTTTTATGGATTACAAACTAGTAGAGAAGTATAATGTAGCGGTACCGAGGTATACTTCATATCCTACCGTTCCGCTGTGGGAAAATTCTAATCTCGATCCTCAGAGCTGGATGGATCACGTTGTGAGGGCTTTCGAGGATGACCAGGAGATCAGTTTATACATCCATCTACCTTATTGCGAAAGTCTCTGCACGTATTGTGGCTGCAATAAACACATCACTAAGAACCATTTAGTGGAATTACCTTACGTAAAGGCAGTTCTAAAGGAATGGAAGATGTATACCAGCAGATTTCCATCCAAACCGTTATTGCGAGAAATCCATTTGGGAGGAGGTACACCGACCTTCTTTAGTCCTGAGAATCTACACCTTTTGATCTCTGGTATATTGGAAGAAGCCGAGGTCGCGGATTTCCATTCTTTCAGTTTTGAGGCGCATCCTTTTAGTACTACTGATGCGCACCTCGAGACTTTGTTTCAGCTTGGTTTTAACCGATTGAGTCTGGGTATTCAGGATTTCGATCCCAAGATTCTTAGTCTTATCAACCGTTTCCAAAGCGAGCAGCAGATTGAGCATATCGTTCAAAAAGCAAGAAGCATTGGATATGAATCAATCAATTTTGATTTGATCTATGGCTTGCCTCAGCAAACAGAGGGAAATATCTATCGCAATCTTGAATGGGTAGGTCGACTAAAGGCGGATCGCATAGCTTTTTATTCCTATGCCCATGTACCAGGAGTTGCTCCCAGTCAAAGAGCTTATGATGAGAGTGACTTGCCTAAAGGTGAGGCTAAGTGGAATTTGTATCGATTGGGGTCAGAAGGGTTTTCCAGAATGGGCTACAAGGAGATTGGCATGGATCATTTTGCCCTGGCGGAGGATGATTTAGCGCTATCGGCGCAGAAGCATAGTTTGCATCGCAATTTCATGGGCTATACCCCTCATCATACAAAACTAGCTCTTGCTTTAGGTGCGAGCTCGATAAGTGATGCCTGGTCCGGATTTGTCCAGAATGAGAAGAAGTTGAAGGACTACTTACGCCGTGTAAATAAGGAAGATTTACCTCCGGTAATTAAAAGTCACTATCATACCGAAGAGGATTTAGCCATACGGGCCAAGCTCCTTCATCTCATCTGTCACTTCGAAGGAGAGTGGCTTAATGAGCGAGAATATTTTGATGAATTCTTAAAGCCTCGATTTAGAATTCTGGAGAAAGACGGCCTGGTGAGGCTGTTCCCTTATCAGGTGAAAGTAACGCGAAAGGGCCGAGCGTTTATTCGCAATGTTTGTTCCGTTCTAGACAAGCGATTAAAGGTGAACGAACTATCCAAACCGACCTTTAGTCAGGCTGTATAACTATTCCTTTACTCTGGGATGACTTCCGTCCTGGTAGAACTGGTCCTCGAAAGTGACCGTAACTTCTTTAGGGTCCTTTAAAACTCGGTATACAACGTACATTACTACAAAGGGACTGGCACTAAAGAAAAAGATTGCAGTGGGATAATGTCCAAAAAGTACACTCACGGCATAGGCCCCCAGAAATACGAATGAGAAATAGATGGCAGCTTTCATAAATGGTGTTTCAGAAGGAACACCATTCATTCAAAATAAGTTCAGTCACAGATTTCTGCAGATGCCCCACTTTTAGGCATCTCTGGGCTTAATACAGGAATGTCTAGTTCTAAACCTCTTAGTATAAGTAGAGCTGAAATAAGTAAAATACTTACGGGTATCAGTTTTTGCATGTGCGGTGCAAAACGAAGCATTAAGGAATTAGAAAAGAAATTAAACCCCAGGAGCAAGGGAAGCGTTCCTAAACCAAAGGCCAACATATAGAGCGCTGCCTCATTGAGACTTTCAAGACCTAGTGCAGGTACCAATGCAGCATACACCATCCCGCAGGGAAGTAAGCCATTTAATGCGCCACTAAATCCAAACCATAGCGGGTGCTTTTTTCCCTTTACTTTCTTTTGCAGCTTAGCCAGTAAGGGGGCGATAATTTGCATCGTTTTCCGATCCCATTTTAAGGCCTTAAACCCGAAATAGCCAAAGAGTAAAAGCAAGCCGGCGATGATGGTGAAACTACCCTGCAGATCAGGAATACCCAGGCTGCTACCAATAAAGCTGGCAATAAGAGCAAGTAAAACATAGGTCCCTAGTCTACCAGCGTGGTAGCTTAACCAATTCGCCTGATGTTTGCTTTGTAACCATTGACCCATAACAACAGCCTGCAACGGGCCGCACATGGCCAAACAGTGCAACGAAGAGAGAAGCCCAAATGTAAAGGCTACCCAGATCATCAGAGAGTTATTTGTGGCTCGAAATAATAGGAGGTTTCGTCAACCTTTAGTTTAACCTTGGCAATCCACTTGCCGCCACTGATCTTATCACCGGGAATTTCTAGTTTCTCGGTTACAGTCCAGGTTTCTTTATCAATATTGAAGTCTTTTTCCGCCATAGTAGGATAGTACATCTGTAGTTCCAGCTTCGCCTCTAATCCAATCAGACCTTTGGGAAATTGCAACAACAGTTTTTGATCCTCGACTAATAGCTTACAATCGCCTTCTAAATTATTGGCGTTTCGTTTACCATCAATAACCGATTGGTAGGCGAGTTCCTGTTGATAGTAATCTGTAGTTACCAAATCCTGTCTCAGGCCCATGGCACGATAAACTGTGTATCCCATACCTAAGATGAAGATGCTTAGTACAATGACAAGGCCCGTTCCCCAGTTGATCTTCATAATCCTACTTCTTTTTTGGTTTTACGAAAGGACCGGTAAAGGAGGTATTGATTTCATCAACTAGCAGATCTCCTTCATAAATGCCGATTTTGACATCGGTAGTTCGGCCGGTCATTTGCTCAGTGTCAAGATACAGTAAAACCGCTCCTTGTGCCAAATCGGAAGGCTTAACTTCAATAAGCTCACTTTCACCAGCTTTTTTAAGCACTATGCCTTCGGTAGGTTCAATTACTTTGAATTGGTAGGTCTTTTCTTCTGCAGTTTTGTTCAGAAGTTTAAAGTTGTAGGCATTGCTGTAAGTGTTCTCGTCTACTTTGATAAGCGATTGGCCGGGCATGCGCAGGAATATGGCTTCTACATCAGCGCGGCTACTCACCAGGTAGGTAAATACTCCCATAAGTACGATTAAGATGGCCATGTATGCTTTAACCCTTCCGGTAAAAACTTTTCCACTGCCATTCGCGATATTATTTTCAGAATCAAAACGGATTAGACCGCGAGGCTTTTTGGTCTTATCCATAATGTTATCGCAGGCATCGATACAAGCCGTGCAATTGATGCATTCCAACTGAGTACCATTGCGAATATCAATTCCCGTAGGACAAACATCTACACATTGATTACAGTCGATACAATCTCCTTTGCCTTCGGCTGCCCGGTCCTCACTTTTTCGAAACTTGCCACGTTTTTCGCCTCTTAAATAGTCATAGGCAATTACGATTGAGTTACGATCAAGGAGGGCACCCTGAAGTCGGCCGTAAGGACAAACAATAATGCAGGCCTGCTCCCTGAACCAGGCAAAAACGAAGAAGAAAATTGCGGAGAATATGATCATTCCGCTTAAGCCACTTATATGTTCCGAAGGTTTGTCGGTAACGATCTCCCACCATGCATCCGTTCCAATGATGTACATCAGAAAGAAATTGGAGATGATAAAGGCGATTCCAAAGAAGATGGCATTCTTAAGCGTGCGCTTGCGAATCTTCTCACCATTCCAGGGCATCCGCGCCAATCTCAATTGTTGATTACGATCACCGTCTATCCAATATTCAATACGGCGATATACATGTTCCATGAAAATGGTTTGTGGACATACCCATCCACAAAACAGTCGTCCGAATGCAACCGTAAAGACCGCAACAAATAAAACCCCGATGATCATCGCAATCATGAAAATAAAAAGGTCTTCGGGCCAGAAAATCTGTCCGAAGACCACGAATTTGCGATCAATCACGTTGAGCATTAGGAAAGGTTGGCCGCCTATTCTGATAAAGGGCAGGCTAAAGAAAATCGCCAAGAGCACGTAGCTCATCATTTGACGACGGTCTGTATAACGACCTTTGGGTTTTTTAGGGAAGAGAAAGTTTCTACTTCCCTTGTCTCCAATTGTCGCTACCGAATCACGGAAGGATTGATCCATCTCCAGGGTCTCCTTCAGTACTGCTTCCGTGTCTTTAGGATTCATGTGAATTCCTTTGGGTTTTATTCTGCAGCTTCCTCCTCTACCACTACCTCGGTAGAGTCGGTAGCCATTTCAGTGCTGTCAGTAGCAGCTTCAGCGGCAGGTGCCTCTTCCACCACCGCTAATTCACCTTGTGGCTCCTTAGGGTTGGCTGGAGTGGTACCTTGAAGGCTTAAAACATAGGAGGAAACATTCTGAATATCAGATGCAGAAAGCAAACCATCCCACTTCGTCATCCCTTTATTGGTACCATATTTTACCGTCTTAAAGACGTCCTTGATATCGTGGCCGTAAAGCCAGTATTCATCTGTAAGGTTTGGTCCAATTCCACCGCCGCCATCATTTGCATGGCAAACAGCACAGTTTTTAGTGAAGATGGTTCCTCCGGCCAGGATTCTACTCTCGTCGGTTAGCATTTCAACATTGCTTTCATCAACAAGATTTGCCGCAGTTTTTAAATACTCTTCTTTGGCGGTTTCAGCTTCGGCCATCTCAATCGCGAATTCCTCTGCACTTAAGGGCTCGCTTTGGAATACGTGATAGCGAAGAAGATAGATTACCGCGAAGGCAATAGAGATGTAGAAACCAGCAAGCCACCAGGGTGGGAGGTTGTTATCCAGTTCGCGTATGCCATCATATTCATGATCGGTAGCGACTTCTTCTTCCCGGTCTAATGGGGTAGCATCGGTAATAGAATGTAAAAGGTTATCTACCCAATCTTTCTCCTCTTCAGCGGGTTGATCCGCATCTTCTTCCGAAGCTTGTTGGCCTTTGATCATTTTCTTCATCGCATCAAGTGCTTCGAAGGTGGCCGTAAAGGCAATGATTAAGAAGAATAGAGTGATGGCGATAAGCCAATTCACTGGATTAGACATCATATCCTGTGAGTTCTCTACGTCGAGGGTTCCTAAGGAGACAGCTCCCACCATTAGGAGAACCACAAATAATAATAGTAAGCTATTTAATCTTTTCATGAGAATTGGCATTATCAATTAAGGGTAATTGGCTGATCTCGTCGATGCTTTTTCGATCCTTGCGGATTACATACACTATGGCGAGCACGAAAATCGAGAAGAAAATGAGGAAGGAGATGATGGGGTAAATCGATACCCCATCAATGGTTTCCATATTGTGTTTGATGAACTTTAGCATGACCTTATTTTTCAGCGGTTAAGGTTTCAGCGGTAGTCGCTTCTACATGCTTACTGTGCTCACCTTTGATGTCAATTCCAAGACGTTGTAGGTAGGCGATTAAGGCAACTAACTCCTCATTAGGGCTTACCTCTATGTCAAGGTCAGCACTCACTCCGGCAGCAATCTCTTCTGCCTGAGCGTTAAGATGACTCTCTGCATTGGCGATGTATGCATCGCTATAAGGTACACCGAGAGTTTTCATCGCTTCGAGCTTAGCAGTAGTGCTTTCCGTATTCAATTCGCGAGTAGAAAGCCATTCGTAGGTTGGCATGATAGAACCAGGACTCTTGGAACTTGGCTCAATCATATGCTCATAGTGCCAGCTGTGGCTATACTTACCTCCGACTCGATGCAAATCAGGACCGGTACGTTTAGATCCCCATAGGAATGGATGATCATAAACGAATTCCCCGGCTTTGGAATATTCTCCATAGCGTACTACTTCAGAGCGGAATGGACGCACCATCTGAGAGTGGCAGGCATTACAGCCTTCTCGGATATAGAGGTCTCTTCCTTCAATTTCCAGAGCGGTATAGGGTTTAACATCTTCAATGCTCGGGATATTACTCTTCACCATAATGGTTGGTACGATCTCGATGATACCTCCGATAAGGATCAACACAGTAGCCCAAAGCATCAATTGTACAGGCTTGCGCTCGATCCAACGGTGCCAGTAATCTCCTTTTGGAGCTTTGTAGTCCTTGGCTAAGGCAGGTGCGCTGGCCTCCTCCTGAGCAAGGAAGGAACCAGAAGAAACAGTTTTAATCACATTGTAAACCATGATTAACATACCCACTACATAGAGGCTACCACCAATTGCACGGGTAACATAAAGAGGCATTAATTGGGTTACAGTTTCTAGGAAGTTGATGTATACAAGAGTTCCATCAGGATTAAACTCTTTCCACATTAAACTTTGAGTCCAGCCAGAAACGTACATCGGTAAGGCCCAGAACAGGATACCAGTGGTTCCAATCCAGAAGTGAGCGTTGGCCAACTTTTCAGAGAACAGGCTAGTACGGTACATTTTAGGCATCAACCAGTAAATCATACCGAAAATCAAGAAGCCATTCCAACCAAGGGTTCCAATGTGCACGTGAGCAGGAATCCAGTCCGTGTAGTGAGTAACGGCATTAAAGTTTTTCAAGCTAAGTAGGGGTCCCTCCAGGGTACTCATACCATATGCGGTAATTGCCACTACAAAGAATTTGAGCACCGCGGAATCCCGAACCTTATCCCAGGCCCCTCTTAAGGTGAGAAGCCCATTAATCATACCACCCCAGGAAGGGAAAATCAGCATGATGGAGAACACGGTACCTAAGCTTTGTGCCCAATCAGGAAGTGAAGTATATAATAAGTGGTGTGGTCCGGCCCAGATGTAAATAAAGATCAAAGCCCAGAAGTGGATAATTGATAATCGGTAAGAGTATACCGGACGATTAGCCGCTTTCGGAACGAAGTAGTACATCAAACCTAAAACCGGAGTAGTTAGGAAGAATGCTACAGCGTTATGGCCGTACCACCATTGAACCAGTGCATCCTGAACTCCTGCGAAAATGGAGTAAGACTTTAATGGTCCAACCGGTAGCTCAAGGTTATTAACTATATGCAGAACCGCAACCGTTACGAAGGTCGCGATGTAGAACCAGATTGCCACGTACAAATGGCGTTCGCGACGTTTGAGGATGGTCCAAAACATGTTTACTCCAAAGATTACCCAGATTAGAGCGATTCCTATATCAATAGGCCACTCTAGTTCGGCATATTCCTTAGAGGAAGTAATACCGAAAGGTAAGGTTGCTACTGCCGAAACAATGATAAGCTGCCATCCCCAGAAGTGGATTTTACTTAACAAGTCCGAGGCCATTCTAGCCTTCAACAAGCGTTGGAGTGAGTAATAGATTCCCGCAAAAATGGCATTACCCACGAAGGCGAAAATCGCACCATTAGTGTGTAAAGCCCTTAAACGTCCGAATGTAAGCCATGGGGTAAGGTTCATCTCTGGAAATACCAGCGAGAAGGCCACCCATATGCCTACCAACAAACCGATTACCCCCCAAATGATGGTGGCAACGGTAAAGTTTCTTACGATCTTATTATCGTAATAAAAGGTCTCGTTCTGCATAGTTTACTTTTTAGGTCTGTGGTTCGGTTTAGTGTCGTCTTTTAACATGCGTACACTCGGGGAATAGTCGTCCTCGTACTGGCCGTTACGAATGCTCCAGATAAATGCAGCGAGAAAGCCAATAGCGACGATGAAGCTTACCGAAATGAGAATGTAAATTGCCGACATAAGGTCCCTTAAAATGGAAATCCAAATGTATTGGCGGCCTAAAGTGGATAAAATGACTTTTGTCAGCTTTGCCTAAATCAGGCGTTTAGCTCAGAAAAAGAGGCATAATTTAGAGTTGATCCAAAGACCGATTTCGTCTTAGTAAATACTCCAGTAGGAGAACCGAAACAAGAAAAATAGCGAGGAGGACAGAACTCTCCATCCAGTTAATTCCGCCTTGGGTTTCCAGTTCTTGTTGATAATCAAGCTCTGCGAAATAGACCAGACTCACAATACCTGCATTGTTTATGAAATGTAGGATAGTGGAAGGCCAAATGCTTACCGACCATTCCTTCAGATATCCTAATAAACAGCCTAGTGCAAAAATGGAGAGGAAGCCCAGAAATTGTTGATGAACAAAAGCGAATATGAAGCTGGTAATGATTACCGCTAAATGAGTATTGAACTTTCGTCGAAATAAGGGTTGCACTACGCCTCTAAAAAGAGCCTCCTCTGCTACAGCCGGTAAAAGGGCCATCACAATTAATACTTTGATATAGTCGATTGGATTCTTCATTTGAAGCAGAGCGACTTGGATTTCAACCATTCGGTCCTGGGACTCTTGCAGATAACTTTGCAAGGCTTCGGGAAGCGGAACAGAGGAGCTTGCTCGAACTAATAAATCGGAAAGAGCGCCCATCCCACTTGCCGCGAGGAGTATAAGAATGAGGATGAGCCAAACGGGTTTTGGGAAACTGATGGTTCCCAGCATCTTTTCAGGATTTTCGCTAAAAAGCCAGGCGCCGAATAAAGCAGGCACAAGGAAGGAACCTAATGTGCTAATTCCCTGTATGAGTTTAAATACTTCAGCACTTTGAGCCGACTCAAAATCCTGCAAGGCGAAATAAACATCCTGCAAGGAAATCCCATAGATCAAACTTGCAGCAACTATTCCCATCAAGGAGAAGAAGAACATCCCAATCAAGACTAAAAGGAGCAAAACTGCTAGCTGTACGATGAGATTGCTTTGCGCTAATTGACCTTTGTACATGATTGCGAGGCGTTTTCGTAATTTTGCAAAGTTGCTAAAATACCGATAGTGGTTAAAATTGGAGATGTAGAAGTAGGGGACTTTCCTTTGTTGTTGGCCCCAATGGAAGATGTGAGTGATCCGCCCTTTCGTGCCTTGTGTAAAAAACACGGTGCGGATGTTCTATACACGGAGTTCATTTCATCCGAAGGATTAATTCGTGATGCGGCAAAAAGTGTCCAGAAGCTTGACTTTTTTGAGTATGAGCGTCCCCTTGGAATCCAGATTTTTGGCAACGAAATAGAGTCCATGCGGGAGGCTGCTGCAATCACCGCTGAGGCGAACCCCGATATTGTAGATATCAATTATGGTTGCCCTGTAAAAAAGGTGGCCTGTAAAGGTGCAGGAGCAGGGATTTTACAGGATGTTCCCAAAATGGTGGAAATGACTGCCGAGATTGTTAAGGCGGTTGACAAACCGGTAACGGTAAAGACCCGCCTGGGCTGGGATGAGAATACTAAATACATAGTAGAAGTTGCCGAGCGCTTACAAGATGTAGGAATAAAGGCCATTTCCATTCACGGTAGAACGCGCAAGCAGATGTACAAAGGAGAGGCAGATTGGAGTCTGATCCGAGCGGTTAAGGAAAATCCACGCATGAACATACCCGTCTTTGGTAATGGGGATGTGGATAGTCCTCAGAAAGCCCTCCACATGCGGAATACCTATGGGGTAGACGGCATAATGATTGGCCGCGCTTCCATTGGTTACCCCTGGATTTTCAGAGAAGTAAAGCACTTTTTTAAAACCGGTGAAACCCTGGATCCACCAAGTCTGGAGGAACGAGTTGCCGCCTGCCGCCAGCATTTTAAAATGTCTTTAGATTGGAAAGGGGAGCGCTTAGGGATTAACGAAACCCGTAGACATTACACCAACTATTTTAAGGGAATCCCTCATTTTAAGGAATATCGCCAAAAGTTGGTAACTAGTGATCATCCCCAAGAGATCTTTGATACCCTGGATGAGATCGCTGCGAAGTTTGCCGGATTAGAGATGGCTTACCCTTATTAGGAACGGAGTAGCTTTAGGTTTAGCCTTCTTGCACTCAACCAGGAGCTTAAAAAGCCCAGACCTAAAACAGTTATAGCCACCAAGAAAATATCTCCCATTTCCAGGGCCACAGGATAGGCATCAACGATATAGCCTTCGCCAACCGAGATCCATTGAAAGTTTTCCTGTCCGTAGACGATTAGACTTCCTATGAATATCCCAATTATGCCACCGCTTAGGCTGATGATCATGCCCAATTGAAGTATGATTGCTCTTAAGCTACTAAGAGGGGTTCCCATAGACCATAGGGTATGGAGATTTTTGCGCTTTTCGAACATGATCATCGTTAAGCTTCCAGCTATAGTAAAGGTGGCGATACTTAGTATCAGGGCGAAAATCAGGAAGGTGAACAGGCCTTCGGTACGCATCACTTTGAGAAAACCGGCCTGAAGTTGATCCCGGTTTAAAACCCGATAATCCTCTCCCAGCAAACTAGCCAATCGCCCCTGAGCATAGTCTAAATCTACGCCTGGGTTTAGTTTGAGCTCCACTCCACTTAGCATTCCCGGTCGGTTTAAGAGTTCCTGGCAAAAGTCCAGCGGACACATTACGTACTCTTCATCAAACTCGGGTTGGATGGAGAAAATTCCCAGAGGGTAAATTCGTTCGCTGCGAAAACTCTCTGCAGAAATGCTTCCGGTTTCTTTAGGGATGAAGATGTTGAGCGGTTCCTGAAAATCACTGCGGCTAAAACCTAAATAGTAGGCCACTCCTGCCCCCATCAATCCGTTTGGGATGGCAAGGTTTTCATCTAAGCGATAATCCCCAAATACTATGTGCTCGGAAAGCTTATTTACATTAGAGTAGTTGCGATCTACTCCCTTTAAGGTGCCGATATAATCTTTATCTCTAAAGTTGAATAGAGCCTTTTCCTCCAGTACTGCCGAATGAGCCTGAAAGAGATGCAGTCCATCAATAGCATCTAAGACAGGGTCTTCTTCGAAGAACTTTCCTTCAAAGGGAAGCACTTTAAGGTCTGGGTCAAAATCAGAATAAAAGCCACGGACCAATTGCTCTAAGCCATTGAAGGCGGATAAAACAATGATCAAGGCGGCGCTGCCCACGAGAATACCGGTAAGTGAAATTGCGGTAATGATGTTTACCGCATTACTGGTGCTCTTCGCAAAAAAATAACGTTGGGCTATGTAGCGACTAAATTGCAACTACTTAATTGGGCTTTCTCCCCCTTGTTTTAAGATCCGATCAATTTCGGCCTCAGCATCCATGGATTCGTCAAGGTAAAAGTGGAAGTCAGGCATCTTTCGCAAACTGCCCTGCATCTTACGTACCAACTGATCTTTAATCAAGCTGGCATTATCCTTAATCCAGCTTAGAATAAGCTCTTTGTCCTTAACAGGGAACATGCTAAGATTAACCCGACCGACAGACAAATCGGGACTTATTCTTACTCGAGTAACTGTAAGAAGTACTCCTCGAAATTTATTTTGGGCCAATTCCCTAAAAATCTCAGCCAGGTCCTTTTGTACCTGTCGCTCTAACTTATCCAGTCTGCTTGAATCCATGCGGCAAAATTACGATTCTAAAGGCTTTGTAGAATACGAAAATCCCCATTAGGGCTTCCCTGAGTAATCTTGGAATGAACATGATTTACAATAGATTGAGGGGAGCCCTGCCAGAGCCATTTTTCTAAAGCCATTAAATCCTGGTCTGAGCCAAAAGCCAGTACTTCCACACTTGCATCACTGCAGTTTCTCACCCATCCCGAAAGTCCTAATTCCCTTGCTTTCTCTTGGGTGTATTTTCGGAAGAATACGCCCTGCACTACACCTTCTACCTTAAACTTCTTTCCTTGTTTCATTGGTGTTTCGATCCCATCTGGCCAATAAGATAGGAAAGATTAGTAATTGGCTCATTAAGGCGGCAAGAATCGAAACCGAGGTAAGGGTACCGAAATAGACTACGGTACGCAGATTTCCAAACCACATTAAGATATAACCGGCAAATAGCACCAAAGAGGTGAAAACAATTGCTCTGCCCACATGAGCCATGGTTTTTCTGCGGGCTTCTAAAGGAGATTGACCTATTTTTCGACTTTGCTGATAATGCCAAATGAAATGCATGGTATCATCAATTGAGAAGCTCAAGACAATGCTCGCGATAGAAGCAGTTGCCGAGTCTAAAGCTATTCCAAACCAGGCCATAACGCTAAAAAGTAGGAGAACCGGAAAAAAGTTTGGGATAAGGCTGATCAGACTAAGTTTTAAACTTCGCAGAAAGGACCAGAGTAGTAGGAATATCAACAATCCGGCTAGGGCGATGCTCCGCACTTGCGTTTGCGTTACGTAATTAACTATTCCTGCATACAGGCTTTGGTAACCGGCTGCTTTAATGCTTAAGTCTTTCCCTAGAGTTCTCTCTGCAATTAGGGCTACAGAATCCAGAGTTGCCGCCAGTTGGGAAGCACTGATCAGTTTTCCGCTTAAGAAAAGCCTTCCCCAGTTTTGATCTGGTGAGAGGAAGGATTTTTGAAGTTGAGGATTGTTTTCAAGAAGCAAGCTCATTTTTAGGTACTGACCGGAATCAACCTGCCAAGCCTGCGATGGATCTTTTTGAAACGCAGCTATTACATCATGGTATCCGCTTACCGCCCCAATTGGGTCTAGCTTAAGGATTCGTTCCTCCAGGCGATAAAGCTTTTCCTGCACTTCCACTTGGCCTAAAGCAGAATCTTTGCTTTCGATTAAATAATCCAAAGGCATATAGGGTCCGAATAGAGCCTCAATTCGATTACTCTGAGTTCGCACAGGATGGCTTTCGGGTAAATAACCAATGCTATCGGTATCCACCTGCAGTTTTGGAATGCTAAAGCCTGCGCTTATCAGGAATAGTAAGAGAATGCCAATAATGGGTTTCTGTTTTTTGATCACCCAGTCTTGAAGGAGGCTAAGCTTCTGAGAGGTTTTATCCTCGATGGCAGGCAAAGGACTGATGGGTAGAAACAGGACCCCCAGTAAGAAGGAAAAGAATAAGGCAAAAGCGATTCCCAGGGCTGAGAATATTCCAAATTCTGCTACAATTGCGACCGGGCTAATTCCCAGGGAGAGGAAGCCGGCCATAGTACTAAGACTGGTAAAAAGGCAAGGCTTCCAAATTCGTTTTAAACTCAGGATTGCTCTTTGAGTGGGATTGTGATCTGGATTTGATTTTCGAAACTCATTCAAAATGTGCATCACGTCCATCACTCCCAGGAGAATGATTATGGTCGGAATGAGAGTGCTTAAAAGATTCAATCGGAATCCGGCTGCCCCATATAATGCTAGTGTGAAATATGTTGAAAGCGCCACAGTAACCATCGCATACAGGGTGAAAGTCCAATGGCGATAAAGCACTGCAATAAGAAGGAACATTAAGATGTAACCTAATCCCAGAAAAAGCCCAAAGTCTTTTGCGGATAGATGGTTTAAGGCTTCATAGATTACACCTAAGCCTCCAAAGTGGCTTTGTTCGGATTGCCAATGCTCTGCGGTAATTGCATAAATCCCTTTAATAATATCGGCCCTTCGAGCTTCAAAGTCTGGACTTGAACTAAGTTTAAGATAAAGTCGAGTAGCCTTAAAGTCCTGAGTGTAAAATTGATCTTGTATAAATGAGTTTTCACTAATCAATTCTTTTGCTTGATCTACATCCTGAGGTAAAAAAGGCATTGCTGGTCCGAAACCAATTGGATTGGGGAGCGTCCAGACAAGGGGATGAATAACTTCGGCAACATTTGAGTCGCCCACTAAGTCCTGAATTAGATTAGTGAGTTTGGCTTGAAAGAGGTCCTCCACATTTTCTGTTTCCAGAACCAGGACCACCATTTCATCATTGCCAAAAAGTTCTTGCAATTGGTAATAGGGTTCCAGGGCAGGATCGCTGTCAATAAACCAGGCGGTAAGGCTATTGTCGATTTTCAAAGCCTTTTGCAACTGAGGGTAAAGCCAAATCCCCGTGATTAAGATTAAGGCCAAAAGCGGAAATCGGCTGCGATGAAATCTATGCATCTAGGACATGATCCTTTTAAGCAGTTTAAAACCTTTCAAGGAATAAGGCGGGTATTTCTGCTTTAGGTCGAACCAGGTAGAGGATTTCATTAGTGCCTTATGGTGAGAGAAGGTGTCAAATCCAAATTTCCCGTGGTAATTGCCCATACCAGAATTTCCGATCCCGCCAAAAGGTAAATCAGGATTGGCCAGGTGTATCGTTGCATTATTAATAGCTCCTCCTCCGAAAGGCAATTGCTTCCAGTAATTGATAGCCTCCCGATCTTCGGAAAACAGGTAAAACGCAAGCGGGTTTGGATTGCGATCTATGATTTCCCGGGCCTCCTCTGCAAAATCGAAGGGAATGACCGGAAGTATCGGACCAAATATTTCTTCCTGCATTATGGGGTCTTCCAGCTTGGGGTCTAAGAGAATAGTAGGAGCGATTATCCTTCTTTCCTCATCGGTCTCGCCACCAAAAAAGAGAGATCCCTGATCCAGAAATGACTTTAAGCGATTGTAATGTCCTTGATGGATAATTGCCGTATAATCTCGGCTTTTAAGGGCCCCTTTTGGGTAGAATGCCTCCAAGGCGTTTTTAAGTTCTTCCAGAAATGCCTCTAACACAGGTCTTTCAACCAGGAGATAGTCAGGAGCTACACAAGTCTGCCCGGCATTGAGCCATTTGCCAAAGGCAATTCGCTTTGCACTTACTTTAAGGTTCGCTGTATGGTCTATGATAGCAGGGCTTTTCCCTCCCAGTTCCAGAGTGCAGGGGACTAGTTTTTTTGCTGCTAATTGCGCGATACTACGACCTACAGCAGTACTGCCTGTAAAAAAGATGTGGTCGAACCTGATTTTCTCCAGCAAAGGGGGGAGCAGAAGATGCCCCTCGCCTTGAATTACACTTACAATTTCCTGATCGAAGGTTTCTGTAAGCATATCACTTACCAGGTTAGAAGTAGCCACACATTGCTCTGGAGGCTTAATGAATGCAGTATTCCCTGCGGCTATAGCCGCTACGAGGGGAGCGATCAGGAGCATGAAAGGATAATTCCAGGGCCCGATTATGAGGCATACTCCCTTGGGTTGGGGAATTACATAAGACCGCGAAGGCCAGGAGCTGATTGGGCTGTGCACTCTTTTTGGTCGAGACCACTCTTTAAGGTTTCTCAAACAATGATCAATTTCTCCATATACAAAGCCGACTTCTGAAGCAAAAGCTTCAAATGGTGGTTTGCCAAAATCAATAGCCATGGCTTCGAGGAGCTCCTGTTCTCGGTTCTTAATTGCGGCTTTAAGCTTGCGAAGGTTTTCAATTCGGAATTTGACATCGTGGGTTTTACCCATTCTGAAAAAGTCCTTTTGACTTTGGAATAAGGTCTGAATTTCTTCGACGCTTAGCTCGGCTCGATGTAGAGGGTTTTGAGACATAGGAGCATTACAATGCTTAAAATTAGCAAATGCCAGACAGTCTCAATTGTTCGAACTCTAGTTTACTTTCGAACGTTTTTTACGTTTAATACCGAAGAGCTCGCTGAACTTGGGGTAGATGTAATAATTACTCTCTTTGTTGGATGCCTTGGGACGAATAACCTTGAAGTCTTCGCTCAAGAATTTTGGTTTAGAATTCAAGGCGATAAACTGATAATTCTGCTCCTGTTCCTCCTTTTTAACCTGGTTAACCAGGATATCTACCTGATCCTTACGAGCCTCGGCTTCTTCCGCGTAAATGGTCCATTTACCCTTGCTGAAAATCCCGCAAGACTGAAGAATGAATTTGGTGGAGTCTTCCCAAAAATCACTTATAATGCCATACTTCCAGCGTTTTTCCTTTTCCA
Organism: Croceimicrobium sp.; assembly: GCA_965279135.1. GTDB lineage: Bacteria > Bacteroidota > Bacteroidia > Flavobacteriales > Schleiferiaceae > Croceimicrobium. The sequence continues at coordinate 3,354,799 of OZ257133.1, forward strand.
GATGATTGAAAAGACTTTGTACGCCTGGTCTCACTTCGAATGAATCTTCATCCTCCAGGTAAAGCTTTTTAATAGCGGATTTAAAAGACTTCCGATAAAATTGGCGCTCTTCCTTGTTTGGTTTGCGATCCAGATTAGACTTAAATATAAAATTCAAGAGACCTTCGAAGTTGTGAATTTCCGGAGCTGGATCTTCTTTGATTTTAATCGAATGGTGTTCCTTCAGCAACTCAAACAACAGCCTGCGCAGATCATTTTCCGAATAACGGATTACAGCTTCCAGGCTAAAAATGGTGAGTCGTTTCATGCTCCAAATTCGGTCGGAGCACAAAATTAATAAATTCTTAAGCCGATATTAAGTGCGAGTTAAATCGGGTCGATTTTTTTTGTGAGGATGCTGATTCCCTTTTCCAGAGTGCGATGTACGGGGCAACGATTCGCGATAGACATCAGTCTCTCCTGTTGTTTATCATCTAAATCACCTACCAATTCGATGTTACGCATAAAACGTCCCAAACGCCGAACTTCTTCATCACAGTGCAGCACATCTTCTACGTAATCTGCATCAAAGTCAACGTGAACGCGGATACTTTTCAGTGGCCACTTTTTTCGGTCTGCATACATTCTCAAGGTCATTGAAGTACAAGCGGCTAAGGAGCTTCCGAGTAATTCATAAGGATTTGGCCCTCGGTTTTGGCCACCCATTTCCTCTGGCTCATCGGCAAGCAAATGAAAGTCTCCGGCTTTAATTTGTGTTACATAGGGTTCTTCATCGGTTTGAGCGAATACCATGCTGTCGCTTTCGATAACGGGCGTTGCGCTTTCTTCCAAATAGCGCTCTGCCCAGGAGGCCAGTAGTTCTCCAACATAACGTGAATCAGATTCGCGGCTTAAGAGATGGTCCGCTCCATCTAAACTGACAAAACTCTTGGGATGATGAGCCGCTTCAAATATTTCACGGGCATTTTCGATGCCAACAATGGTATCTTGAGGGGAATGCAGGACTAGTAGAGCTCGCTTGCGCCATTTACTAATCCTTTGAGCAATGTTGTGTTGATTTAAATCATGCACAAATTGCTTCTTAATGGTGAAAGGCCGGCCACCAATATTAACCTTGGCGTCTCCAGTGCCTTTAATATCTTCTAAATGCTCTTCAAAAAGGTGTTTAACGTGATGGGCCTCCGATGGTGCTCCAATTGTAACGACTGCCTTTACCGTCGGGATTTGATCAGCTCCCATCAGCACCGCGGCGCCACCTAATGAATGGCCAATAAGTATTTCTGCCGGGCAGTTTCGCTCTTCTAAAAAGGCGGCAGCAGCGAGAAGGTCTTCGAGGTTGGAGCTGAAATTAGTGTCTTCGAATTCCCCTTCAGACTGACCTAATCCGCTAAAATCAAATCGCAATACATTGATTCCCCTTTGATTCAGAGCCAGGGAAAGATTTCGAGCAGCTTTTAAATCTTTACCGCAAGTAAAACAGTGTGCGAAAAGTGCAGTTGCCCCATGCTCAATCGCTGGCGATCGCTCCAGCACACCTGCCAATTCTCGACCATTGGGAGTTTTAAAACGGACTTTCTCGTGTTGCATCTTTAGCTTACTAAGTTTCGAATAGGTTTAAGTCCAGCGAGTAAAATCACGAATGATCTTATCCCGACCATACTTCTTAACCGGAGCCCAGGCCGCAAGGTTTATAACCTGATTTAATATAATGGGGAAGCGCAAGCTTTTTTGAAGGGTGTAGCCGATACGAATCTCTGTTTTATAATATCGGTATATGTGGTCATTATAGGAGCTTAGATCAGAAGTGCCATTGCGTAAAGCCTCTGCAATATGCTCGGAGGCGATTCGAGCACTCATCATCCCGGGGCCAATTCCTTTCCCGGTAAAGGGTTCTATCATTCCTCCGGCGTCCCCAATTAAAGCGTAACCATCTCCACCAATAATGCGCTTGGAGGTCATGGTGGGAAGGCCCCATCCTTTAGTTTTTTCAAGACTTATAGCTCCATCAAAATAGCTTCCAATCAGTGGATTTGTTTCAATGAGTCTTTGAAAGGTCTTCTTAAGATTCAGTTTGTTTCGAGCAATTCCCGTACTCACCATTCCCAGACCAGTATTTGCTTGGTTTTCAGCAAGAGGAAATGCCCAAAAATATCCAGGAAGCAAGCTTTTATCAAAGAAAAACTCTAAGTGGTTGTTGGGATGAAAGCCTTGAATATTCTCGTAATAGATTCGAATAGCCGCAATTAAATGCTCCTTTTCCCGGTAGTGATCTAATCCTAAGAAACGGGTGACTACTGGTTTTTCTCCTTCGGCCCCAATTATGAATCGAGACTCCACCTTGTGTACTTCTCCTTCAGCATTCTTGAGTTCTAGGTGAAAGCCTTTTTCCACTCGATCCAGCTTTACAAGCTCTGTTTCAGACCAAAATTGACCACTACCGTTTTTAGGTAATTCTCTGATTAAAAAATCGTCAAGGTCAAGTCGTTTAGAAGTGTAGAAGGGAGGATAGACCATACCGGAATCCTTCAGATCTACACGGTATTCTTTTCCCTTGGTTCCATGAAAGCAGTATCCCCAGGAAGGCAGCATTTCAGCCTGTTCCGTGAACCTCACCATTAAGTCGGGATCAATGCGCTTTAACACATTGAGGACATCTACGGTAATTCCGTCGCCACAGATTTTATCTCGGGGAAATTTGCTTTTATCGATCAGTAGATGATCGATGTTCAATTTGTGTAAAAAATGAGAGAGCGCGCTACCTGCCGGACCCGCCCCTACAATACAAACGTCAACCTTGAGCATTGCTAGGAAATAGGCCGGAAAGATACTTATTAGAGGTACATCCTTTCGCTTGGAACTAATAGATTACGATAATTACGTAGGGTATTCATTACCGTATAATTCATATAGCGATTAAAGTCGCTGTGTTCGCGCATATTGTTATAGCACCTTCGATCAATAAACAGACAGTCAAGATGCTTTCCGCGACTTACAATATCAAATGGAACAACCCCATCTTCTAGGAAGGAGTCTAGTCCGGCCATTTCACCGGGACCAAGGCTAATAGGGCTTTTCTCGGGAATCAAAATGTCCACCTCGCCTTTTAAAATCCAATAAAATCCCAGCGCGGAATCTCCTTTCTTAAATAGCATTTCTCCTATTCCATGAAAGGGGATATAGCTACTTTGAAGTGCAATTTCTTCCACAATGAAGTGCGAAGCCTCGAAGGGGAGGATTTCTCGAATTTTGTCTTGAATATTGAAAAAGCCCACTTTACTAATTTCTGGTTACGAAACTAGACCTTCCATACAGGGGCACATATGATATTTATCAGTTATTCAAAAACTGCCGCAATTTGGCGTAAACTTCTTCGATCTTCAAGAGCTATCCTTTTGCCCTTAGACCGAATGTAGCCTTCTTTGCGCAGTTCGGAGATGAGTCGAATTACCGATTCGGTGGCGGTACCAACCATATTGGCAATTTCCTCTCGAGTTAAATTGATATCGATATAACCTTCCTCATCCTCACCGAAAGTAGTACTTAGGATAAGTAGTATTTCGGCCAGACGTTCCTTCACGTTTTTCTGAGCTAAACTGGTAATCATCTTGCCGGCTTCGCCTAATTCGTGGCAAGATAGTTTTAGCATGTTGAGCGAAAACTTTGGATTGTCTTCAATCACTTTAAAGAAGGACGATTTAGGGATATAGCAAGCAAAAGTATCCTCCAGGGCGGTGGCAGAAGCGCTGATTGGTTCATCACTTAAAATGCTTCGATAACCGAGCAGGTCACCTGCAGTAATAAAGCGAATAATTTGCTCTTTGCCTTCAGTTCCTAAAGTGTAAAGCTTGGCTTTGCCTCGATGAATACAATACACACCTTGCGGACGTGCGCCTTCGTGCATGATAACCTGCCCTTTGCGAAAACTGACGCAGGTCTTAAGCTGACTAATCTCATCTAAACCCTCCGACGAAAGGCCATGAAAGGCGCTTTGCGGATGCTGGGCACAGAATTGACAACGGTTTGGGGTTTCCAATTTTGGTGTTTTTTAGGTTAGGGCTATTCAAATATATGATAAAAGTCATTTGGTTTCAAACCGCCTCTGGGCACATTTGTCATATGAGTAAGGCCATTGATATTGCCACGGAATGCAGTCATTGTCACCAACCTTTGCAAGAGCGAATACCGGGCAAAGATCCTGAAAAAGTATACTGTTGCTTCGGTTGTAAAGTGGTAGATGAATTGATGCTGGAGGATGCCTCATTGATCGATCATAATGCGCTCAATTTAGATTCCTATCGTTACCTGGATGAGGATAAAATTAGAGCCCGACTTTGTAGGTTTGAAGATGAACATCAAGCGAGAATTTCCATTCACTTGCCAGCGATTCATTGTTCCTCTTGTATCTATTTATTGGAAAACCTTGCTCAGATCGAAAAAGGCATTTTATCCGTTCAGGTTCACTTTTCAAAGAAAGAAGCAGATATCCGATTCGCTAAGTCAGAGATCAAGCTTTCTCAAATTGCCGCAATCCTTGAACATATAGGCTATAAGCCGGATTTTAAGACCCATCTTGGTGAGGGTAGAAAAGGACGAAATCGACTTTTAATACAATTGGGAGTCGCAGGATTTTTTTTCGGAAACACCATGCTCCTTGCCTTACCAGAGTATTTTGATGCCAGTCTGAAAGATGATCCTCAACTGCAGCTATTTTTTCGTTACCTCATGATGCTTTTCAGTATTCCGGTGATGGTTTTTTCGGCCCGGGATTACTTTACCACGGCCTGGAAATCTTTAAGGGCGGGAGCGCTGAGTATTGATCTTCCGATTGCTCTAGGGATTATCACCCTATTTACCCGAAGTACCTATGAGATCGTGGCTGGTCTTGGTTCGGGATATTTTGATAGCTTATGTGCATTGGTCTTTTTCTTGTTGATTGGTAAGTGGTATCAAGCCAAAACTTATCGCAATTTTAGCTTTGATCGCGACTTGCGCTCCTTTCTTCCCTTAGCTGCTAATCGAATAAATGAGGCAGGGAATGAAGATCCGGTGTCAATTGATGATTTGCATGCAGGTGACCGAATTAGAATCCGTCAAGGTGAAGTTCTTCCGGCTGACAGTACTTTAATGGAAAAGTCTGCTAAGCTCGACTATAGTTATCTAACCGGAGAGAGTTTACCCGTGCTTAAGGAGCCAGGCGAGAAGATCTATGCCGGAGCACGACTTTTAGGAAAGGCCGCGGTGCTTGAAGTAAGCGAAGCGGTGGATCATTCTTACTTAAGCTCCTTGTGGTCGCAAGAAGCTTTTCAAGGTGAGAAGCGACAAAAGAAGTCGATCACCCTGAGCGATCGTATTAGTCAGTATTTTACTCCAGCGGTATTACTGATTGCTCTGGTAGCGGCAGCTTTTTGGTGGCGTGTGGATAGTGCCAAGGCAGTTTTGATTTTCACTTCCATATTAATAGTGGCCTGCCCCTGTGCTTTGGCTCTGGCCGAACCCTTTGCCGCGGGAAGTATGATGCGCTGGTTTGGACGCTTTGGCTTTTTCCTTAAAAGCAGTGCGGTACTGCAACGTTTACCCGAACTTGATCAGATTGTATTCGATAAAACCGGAACCCTAACCCGTACTGATAGTATTGAGGTGCAGTGGCATGGAGATCAGTTGGCTTTTGAAGATCAATGGGCCATTGCTACAATTGCTTTAAACGCACAACATCCCCTGGCCAAGGTTCTATTGAATCATTTACAAATTGAAGAAGCTGATGCTGCTTCCGTATTACAGTTTGAAGAAGCCAGCGGAGAAGGAGTTGGAGCAAGAGTAAGAGCCTCTTATTACCGTTTGGGCAAAGCTTCATTTTTAGGACTGAGCGATGAGGCCGCTACAACCGCGGTTTATTTGGAAAAGGATGGAAAAGTCCTGGGGTATTTTAGTTTTTATCAGCAAACCAGGGAAGCCCTCCAGCAGATCGCAACAGATTTAAGTAAGCACTACCAATTGAGTTTGTTAAGCGGTGATAATGCTGCTGAGAAAAGACGTTTTGGAGAAATATTCGGGGATGAGGTAAAGCTTCAGTTTGATTGTAGTCCTCATCAAAAGCTAGACTATCTACAGACTATTCAGGCTCAGGGAAATAAAGTACTTATGCTGGGCGATGGTTTGAATGATGCCGGAGCATTACAGCAGAGTGAGGTTGGAGTTAGTTTATGTGAAAAGGACATCAGCTTTTTCCCGGCCAGCGATGCACTGCTTATGGCAGATTCATTTCCGAAGCTACACCGCTTTCTCAATTTATCACGGTCATTTAAGCCGGTAGTTTATCGAGCATTTGCATTATCGCTTGCTTATAATGTCGTGGGTATTTCTATTGCCGCGGCAGGTTATTTAAGTCCGGTACTTGCCGCCATTTTGATGCCGGTATCTTCGGTTACTGTGGTGCTATACAGCTCACTTTATACTGCCTGGAAGGCAAAAAAAGCCTTAGCCTAAAGCGGCAAAAATCCCTTTAATCTGATTAGCGATTCCCGGTGATACACCCTGGAAATAGTGATCATCATTATATGCCTGAATTTCATATTTCAGTTCGGGGTAAACTTCGGCGATGCGCACCATGGCTCTTAAGGCGTAAAGACGAACTGAGGAAGATAAAGCCAGGTCCTCCCACATTTTAAGGGCGCCCTCATAAAGCGCTCCTTCTTCATCCTCATTCAATTCTAAATGGACGATGATCTTTAAAATCTCCCTGCGATAACCGTCCATTTTAGAAGTGCTTAGCACAGTAATAAGGTCCTCAGCATTTGGGAAGGCTTTTCGCACAACCGGAGTATCCATATTGGAAAGAATCCAGGCGGCCCGCCAATTCAGGTTTGGATCATCACTAAGACTAATCTCCTTTAGGTGTGGGAGAAATTCAGGGGTACTGCAAATGGTGATAAAATGATCTTTGGGCTTACGCCAACTAAGCAATTCTATTAAGCGAGCTTTGGTCGAATTCACTGGTGAAAGGTCGTAATTTTGCGGGCATGAAACCTTTGGAATTATGGTATTTCTTTAGCTCTTCTTGCAGCATTTGTGAAGCTTTATGGCCTAAGGTTGAAAAGTTGATCAAAGAGCACTATCCGAAATTAGAGTTAAAGAAGCTCAATGCTTCCGCGCATCGCGAAATAGCTGGTCAGCATCGCATGCTCACTGTCCCCGGGATTCTCTTTTTCGTTGAGGGTCGCGAGCATTTCCGAGCTAATGGTCTGCTGAGCATCAATGAATTAGCAAAGAAAATCGAGCCGGCTTACGCTGCTTTTTACTAGGGTTTTTTCCTGATAAAAGTCAGCTTTTTGCCTGTAGGAAGTCATTTTTATTAGTTGTGATCGTGGTCACATTTGTGGTGAAAATTACAGTGACCATGAAACCCGCATTGTTCAGTTTTCTTACTCTTCTTTTTTCTATTGTTTCCGGAGACGCTCTCCTGAAAGTCTATAAAACTGATTCCGCCCAATCTACCATGGTGATATCCGGGACTTCCACTCTTCATGATTGGGATATGAAAGCAATGAATCTTAAGGGAAGCATTGATGTGGATCAGTATGAGGAGGCTTTGAAAATCAAGACCCTGAAGTTGGATGTGCCGGTGGAAGCGCTTAAAAGTGGCAAAAAGGCCATGGACAATAATGCGTACAAGGCTCTTAAAAGGGATGACTATCCTACCATTAGATACGAGTTAATCTCTGTAAAAGATCAAAAGAAAATCAGCAGCAACATTTTCAACATGACAACCAGGGGAAAGCTGAGTGTTGCAGGTAAAACCCGAATAATGGAGGTACCCATCCAGGCGGTCACCTCCAATGAAGGTATACGCCTTACCGGAAACACCACCTTCAACATGAGCAGCTTTGATGTAGAAGCTCCGAGTTTCATGATGGGTGCCGTGAGCACCGGCGACGAAATAACCATTCACTTCTCAATTAACTATAATTAAATCAATCGCTATGAAAACAATCACTAAAATCTCTTTAGTTGTTTCATTTCTCTTTGTGTCTCTAACCGCCTATGGTCAGCTCGACACCAGGGATATCCAACAATATAGATATCGCGACTTCCGTGGTATTAATCAATTCGAAGCCCTTTCTACTGACATCGAATATGATGGTTTTAAGGTTCGACTTGGTGGTGCATTTGCGGTACAAATGCAAGCTTTATCTCACTCAAATGGTAGCACCGCGGATACCCTGGCTTTAATAGGGAACAACTTCAACCTACCTACTGCAAACCTCGATATTGACGTCGCTCTGGCAGACGGTATGCGCATGCATATGCGTACTTATTTATCGGCACGCCACCATCCAGAAAGTTGGGTTAAAGGCGGTTACATTCAGATCAACAATTTGAATTGGATTCGTCCGGGTCTCTTCGAGAATATCATGGACTTTACCACTTTAAAGATGGGTCTTATGGAAATCAACTATGGTGATTACCATTTCCGTAGAACCGACAATGCGCGTGCCATCTACAACCCATTTGTAGGTAACTTAATTATGGATGCTTTCAATACTGAGGCGGGTGCAGAATTGTACTTTAACCCAGGTGATTTCCTTTTCATGGTAGGAGCTACAAACGGTAAGCTTAATCAAAGTGTGGCTACCGATACTGTAGTGGAATACACTCCGGCCTTCCTGGCAAAGGTGGGTTATGACAGTCAGATAAATGAAGATCTTAGAGTGCGTTTAACCACCTCTCTTTACACTTCTGCAGAGGGTAGAACCAACTACCTCTACTTCGGCGATCGTGGCGGAAGCCGTTACTATTTAGTAATGGAGCCACAAGGTTCTTCTCCGGTATCTAGTTACCGCAGTGGACGATGGAACCCTAGCTTTATTAATCAGGTAACTGCAATTATGATTAACCCATTCGTGAAGTTTAAAGGTTTTGAATTCTTCGGCGCCTACGAGAACGCTAGTGGTCAAATCACCGGTGAGGTAGAAACCAGAACTTACACTCAGATTTACGGTGAATTGGTTTACCGTTTCGGAAAGAAAGAGCAATACTATGTTGGTGGTCGTTACAATACGGTAAGTGGACAGTTGACCAGATTCGTTCCTACTTTGGATGCAGAAGAGATCAGCATTAGTCGCTTTGCTGTAGCCGCCGGTTGGTATATGAGTCCTAATGTTATGCTTAAAGCAGAATATGTGAATCAGGACTACAACGATTTTTCCGCTACCGGATCTAGTAGCATTTTCCATGATGGAAACTTCAATGGAGCAGTTATTGAAGCTACGATTAGCTTCTAAGTTCTTAAGCCAAGCTTAACCTGTGAGAAGGCGATCTTATTAAATGAGATCGCCTTTTTTCATGGTGGATGGTAAGTGCATTTCTTACTTTCGCGGCAACATGATAGACACCCATACGCATATCTACCTTAATCACTTTACGGATGATCGCCAGGATATTCTGAAAAGAGCAACCGAAGTTGGTGTTAAGAAACTCTTCTTACCGAATATCGATAAGCATAGTGTTACATCGCTAAAAGCTCTGGCAGATGCCTACGATTATATCTACCCTATGATGGGTCTACATCCTAGTCATGTAAAGGCAGATTATGAGGAGGAACTGAGTATTGTATGGGAGGAATTGGATTCGGATTACAAGTATTATGCGGTTGGAGAAATAGGGATGGATCTCTATTGGGATAAGACCTTTGTTAAAGAACAGATGGATGCATTTGATCGCCAAATTCGTAAAGCGGCGGAGATGAGCTTACCCATAGTAATTCATTGTCGTGATGCATTTGATGAGACTTTTGAAGTTTTGGAAGGCCATCGGGGCGACAAACTCTATGGTATTTTTCACTGCTTTACCGGAAACCTAGATCAAGCGCAACAAGCCTTAAGCCTAAACCTAAAATTGGGAATTGGCGGTGTTGTTACCTTTAAAAATGGAGGTTTAGACAAGGTAGTTGCTGACTTAGATACTGAAGATTTAGTTTTAGAGACGGATGCGCCATACCTGGCTCCAATGCCTTATCGTGGAAAGCGCAATGAGCCTTCTTATCTGCAATACATTGCTCAAAAGATTGCGGACCTGCATCAACGTCCAATCGAGGAGGTAGATACGATTACTACCCGTAATGCTCAAAGGATATTTAATATATGAGTAATCAACCTCGCATATTAATTCTATACACGGGAGGAACTATTGGTATGATCATGAAGGATGATAATGCCTACCATCCTTTCAGTTTTGAAAATCTAAGTTCCTTTATCCCCGAGCTGCAAAACTTCCCGGCAGAATTAGAAGCAGATAGTTTTGATGAACCGATCGACTCTTCGAACATGAGTCCCGGGCATTGGCAGCGAATTGCAAAACGCATTGAAGAGGACTATTCCAATTTCGATGCTTTTTTATTGCTGCATGGTTCAGATACCATGGCCTATACCTCTGCCGCCTTGAGCTTTATGCTTAGCAACTTAGCCAAGCCCGTTATCCTTACCGGAAGTCAGTTGCCTGTGGGTATTCCACGTTCCGATGCACGCGAAAACATATTGAGTAGTCTGGAAATAGCCGCAGCTACAAATCTTGAAGGTGGACCCATGGTACCCGAGGTAGCGGTTTATTTCGAGTACAATTTGTACCGTGGCAATCGGGTGCAAAAAGTGAGTTCGCAAGATTTCAATGCTTTTCGTTCCCCCAACTATCCCTACCTGGCAGAAGTTGGAGTGCAGATCAAATATCACCGACAAAACATTCGAAAAGCCAGTATTGGGCGTTTTGAAGTGAATACGCAATTAGAAAACCGCATCGGCATATTACACTGCTTCCCGGGGATGAGTCCTGAGATATGTTTACCTATAATTCAGAACCAACAAAATCAGGCTCTCATTTTACGAACCTATGGCAGCGGCAATGCACCGGGCCATACCTGGCTTTTACAGGCTCTCTCCGAGTTGATGGAAAGTGGTGTGCCCGTAATTAATGTTAGTCAGTGTTCTGGTGGTGAGGTAGAAATGTCCAAATACGAGGCCGGTAGGAAATACCAGGAGATTGGGGTAATTGGTGCCGGAGATATGATTCTGGAAGCAGCCTTAACCAAAGCGATGGTTCTTTTGGGTCAGGGTATTAGTGCCTATGAATTTGAGACTGCCTTTCGAAAGGATTTACGCGGCGAGTTAGGGGAGTAGAAGAATTCGACCTTAACTAGTCTCCTAAATTCATCTTGAAGCCTTTATCTTGGAAGGCCAAAAAAACAAGATGAAGACTAAAGCAGATATAGTAGACAATTGGCTTCCGCGATATACGGGCGTGGAATTGGAATCCTTCGGTTCTTATATCCTACTCACGAATTTCCAGCATTATGTAAGTCTCTTTGCCGAGATGACCGGGGCTGAGGTTCAAGGGGTAGACAAGAGTATGCCTTCTGCCACCAGCGGTGATATTACAATGATCAACTTTGGGATGGGCTCTCCGAATGCAGCCACTATTATGGATTTACTGTCGGCCATTAATCCAAAAGGGGTACTTTTTTTAGGTAAATGTGGTGGACTAAAGAAGAGAAATCAGATTGGCGATATGATTTTACCAATTGGTGCAATACGGGGGGAAGGAACATCAAATGACTATTTCCCACCCGAAGTACCGGCCATGCCATCTTTTGCCCTTCAAAAGGCCATCAGTACTACGATTCGTGATCATGATACAAATTATTGGACGGGCACGGTGTATACCACCAACCGCCGGGTATGGGAATTCGATAAAGAGTTTAAGAAGTACTTAAGGAAGGTTAGAGCCTATGCAATTGATATGGAAACGGCTACCCTGTTTTCAGTGGGTTTCTTTAACCGGATTCCTACCGGGGCCCTGCTTTTGGTTACGGACCAGCCAATGGTACCGGAAGGAGTGAAAACCATGGAAAAGGATAAGCTCATATCCAGGGCACATGATCACAAGCATGTGCAAATTGGAATTGATTCTTTGCGGCAATTAATTGACAAAGGAGATACCATTCGACATCTTAAGTTTTAAAGTCCTCTTGAATTTTTACTGATCGGTTTATAAGCATGTCATCCACTTCCATAGCGGTTCTTCCTTTTCTGAATCTCAGTCGAAATCCTGAGCATGAATACCTGTGTGAGGGACTTAGCGAGGAGATTATCCATGCCTTAACTAAAGTTCAAGGGCTAAGAGTAGTTTCTCGGCGATCCAGCTTTTTTTATAAAGATCAGGAACTTCCCTTAGCGGACATTGCAAGCCGATTGAAGGTAGATTTCATTTTAGAGGGAAGTGTTCTGGTAGCCGATAAGAAGCTCAGAATAAAAACTCAATTGGTTCAAAGTAAGGATGATTTTCATTTCTGGTCTGAGAGTTGGGATCGCCCTTTTGATAACATATTCGAAATACAGGATGAGATTAGTTTACTCATTGCTGATCGGCTGCGGGAGCAATTTGGTCATTTAGAATTTGAAGATCATCTAACAGATCCATCCACTCGCGATTTATCAGCTTATGAATATGATCTTAAGGCGCGTTTTCATTTTAATCGATGGAACGCTGAAGACGTTAGCTTAGCCATTGACCTTTGGCAAAAGGCCCTGAGTATCGACAGCCAGCTGATTAATGCTTTAACCGGATTGGCTGATGCTTACGGTTTTCTGGCCACTACCCAGGCCAGTGATTTCGCTACTTCGTGGCAAACAGCAGTCGAATACACCCAAAAGGCTTTAGCGCTTGATCCTCAATCCGCGCCAGCGCATTACCAGCAGGCCAATATTGAGTTTTTTACGAATGCTGATTTCAAAGCCGCTTTTAGCACTGGCTTAAAGACCGTACGCTATGATCCCCTGTATCCCGAGGGGTTGCAATTCCTGGCCTTTCTCTACATGATCTCGGGAGATTTGAAATCAGCGGAAGTATATCTCAAAAGAGCATTGGATCGCGATCCGCTTAATCCGGAAACCTTGTTTTACCAGGCATATTGGTTTTACAGGCGAGGTAGGTACAAGGAGTCGGAAGCCTTAATGGAATCCCTAATCAAAGGCAATCCGCAAAATATCCCTGCTTTGGTCAGTCGCTCTTACCTCTGGTTAATGCAAGGGAGAATGGAAGCGCTCCAAAGCTTTCTGAAATCAGAAGAGAGCGTCATTTTGCCTCCAGGTGATGTTTTAGGGCTTAAATGCTTGGCCCAGGGTTCGGAACGGAATAAGGAAAGCCTTAAGCAGCTTGAAGAAGAGGCTAAAGATGATTTTGCCTATCAACAACACAGTTACCTTTTTCTAGCCTATGTCCGGGCCAATCGTTTGGATGATGCGGCTAATTGGCTGAAATCATCCCTGGCAAAAGGAAGCCCTATTCTGCTCTTATCATTTACTGATCCCTTAGCTGAGGGTTTTAAACAACATCCTGACTTTAATAGCTTTCATCAGGAAATATACGGCTTAACCGAGCCATCAACATCTGCCGCGACCGAAGTGAAACCGGTAGATGCTCAAGAAGCGGATAGCTTGAAACAAGCCCTGATTGAATTGATGCAGGAAGAAGAACCTTATTTAAACCCGCGATTAAGTTTAAGAGACCTGGCCCATACTCTGGGAGTTCATCCTAATCATTTATCCAGAGTTCTCAATAAAGGTTTTGGCCAAAACTTCAATCAGTTTGTAAACTCCTACCGTCTGGATGTTTTCAAATCGCTCGCTCTCGATTCCCAAAATGCCCATATCTCCATAATCGGATTGGCTTATGAAAGTGGTTTCAATTCGAAAACCGTTTTTAATACCGTTTTTAAAAAGGAGCATGGTTTAAGTCCGAAGGCCTGGTTAGACCAGAACAAAAGCTAATGAGTTCGGAATTATAAATCCGAACCTCTCTGGTGGAAATCCGAACTTGACTCCCTGAGCTTCAGATTTCTTTTGTCCTATTAATCATTGATAATCAATTATGAAAGGAGAAAAGATGAAAGCTATGGTTGCGCAAGCTTATGGTGCACCAAGTGTTTTTAAACTAGAGGAAGTCGCGATCCCGGACCTAAAGCCAGGATTTATCTTAATTAAGAACGAAGCTTCGGCCGCAACCAGAGCCGATGCCATGATGCGGACCGGGAAACCTTATTTCGCTCGATTGTTATTGGGTATAAAAAGACCAAAACACCCTATTCCCGGAACTGGATTTGCGGGTACTGTAAAAGCGGTAGACCCAAGCGTAAAGTCCTTCAAGGTTGGTGATCGGGTTTTTGGTGAAACCACTTTGGGATTTAGCGCGAATGCTGATTATGTTTTGGTTCCGGAGAATGATGTTATCCTGCACCTCCCGGAGACCATCAGTTTTACAGAGGCTGCTCCTCTCTGTGATGGAGCCCTTACCTCTTATAACTTCTTAAAGGAAATAGGGAAAGTAGAGCCGGGCATGAAGGTCTTGATTAATGGGGCTTCCGGCGCCTTGGGAGTTTCCGCGGTACAAATAGCAAAGCATTTTGGGGCTGAGGTTTATGGCGTTTGCAGCACCCGAAACATTGGCTTGGTGAAATCCATGGGCGCCGATGAAGTAATCGATTATACCCGGGAAGATTTTTGTGATCGCAAGGCCACTTTTGATATCGTTTTCGATACCGTCGGGAAAAGTTCATTTACCAGGTGTAAAGCCGCCCTTAAAGAGGAGGGCGTATACATGTCCCCGGTCTTAAATGCACCGCTTTTCTGGCACATGTTTACTTCTAGATTCTTTGGAAAGAAAAGAGCCCTTTTTGCCGCAACTGGTTTGCAAAAGGCAGATGCATTGCGCCAAATGCTGAGCGGCTTATTGGAACTGGTGGAAATGGGAAAGCACAAGACCGTAATCGATCGACAATTCCCTTTGGAGAAGCTGGTTGAGGCTCATACCTATATCGACGCCGGACATAAGAAAGGTAATATAGTTATCACTCACTCTTAAATAAAACCTTACCATGAATAGTTTAAAGAATATGGCCCACTGGACGGGTTTGGGCTATCTATTGATTTTTATATCCGCGTTTTTTGCCACAGGTTTTGTGGTCGAAGCCCTGGTCGTAGCTGGAGATCCTGCGGCTACCTGGGATAATTTTAAAGACGAGCAATTTCTGCTCAGTATGGCCATCCTCAGTTTCATTTTAATGGTGATCGTAGATGCAGTCCTGGCGATTCCATTTTACCTAATCCTGAGTTCCGCGAGTAAAACTTTCGCCATGATTTCCTCTGCGCTTCGATTGGTTAATGCCGCTGTGTTTGCAGTAGCGCTGAAGGATTTAGTTTCCTTCCTTAGGCTATTGCAAGTACCTCCGACCGACATGGATTTTGTATTCCGACAGGTCGATTATCTCACCCGAAGTTTTGATGATACCTGGATGTTGGGATTAATCTTCTTTGGTCTTCACTTAATGATTCTGGGATATTTACTCAGTAGATCAAAGTTTTTCCCTTCACTCTTAGGGGTACTGATTCAGTTAGCCGGTTTGGTTTACATCATTGATACTGTCGCCAGCTTTAGTTTCCCTGCTTATACTGAATACCAGTCTGTTTTTGAATTGATGGTCGTGATACCAAGCGTTGTTGGGGAGTTATCTTTATGCCTGTGGCTTCTGATCAAGGGCTTAAATCTGAGATCTGCACAACAGGATCCCCTGGCTGATTAAGTCAACCAATTGAAGTGGAGCAAATCATTAAAGTCTTATTTAGGTGTCAATGCAATGTTGAAAACACCACAGGATCACGGGGGATTTAGGTAAGTGGAAGGCTTTAAAACTTCCACTTACCAATCCTATTCGCTTTTCAATTGAATGGCTTGTTATAGCTTTAGGGAGAATTATTCTTAGACCAGACGGCATAGACCTTAGACTACCATCGCATGATTTCCTCCCAACCATTATTTGATGCAAAGGCCCTTGAAGAGGCCATCCAATTAGCAGGCAAACCTTATTCGACTTCAGAAAGGGGACCTTATGAGAGTCTTCGATCTTCTCTGGAAGAGCTGTTTGGTTATATCCAGGAACAATTGCCGGATTTTACTCCGGTTATCTGTCGCAGGGAGAAATTTAACCGCCAGGCTGGAAGAGGAGCCAAGCATAACAATTGGGCAGATTATGTTTTACTGGGCATTTGTCCGGCAAGTATGGATCGGGGGAGGTCTTTGTTTGTGAAGCTTATTGTTCACAGTTTGGCTTCAGGCGATCCGAAATTGGCGGTGGAACTGGATTATGAGTATAGCTCACCGGACCATAGGCCGCCAGGTACAGTGCGACAAAGGGTTGACGAAGTAAAAACTGAACTGGTTTTTTCTATTTCGTTCAAGGAATTGAAAGAGGCCGAAATCGGGGAAATCTGGTCTCACCTCGAAAAGGCCGTTGTTCGGAATTTACAGGCTTATGTAAGCGCTCATGAATTCTGGTCAGCCCAAGAAACTTGGGAAAAGCCAAAGCGTAACGAAATAAAATATTGGTGGTTAAATTCAGCCGATGAAGGCTTTATGAATGTAAAATATTCACCAAATAACATTCCCAGTACGACAGTTGGGGTACCTCCAAGTTATTGGAATGGAGAGGACCAGGTTGAAACCGGGGATTTTGTTCTTGTTTATTCGATTGAAAAAGGGTTGCTAATCGCCTCCTATCAAGTTTTTTCAGCTAGAGCTTTCTCATCAACTTTGGGAGATCGGTTGATATTGGATGCTTTTAAATATCAGTTAAATCATAAGCCTATTTCGGGATCTCAAGTGGATCACTATATGACTTATAGAAATTCAGAAGTGTCATTAAATCCCAATGATATTCAGGAAATCTCCAAAGAGAAGTACCTCGAACTAAACCTTCTTTTGCAATTGGGGCAATCTTCCTTGGACAAGGCACTTCAAAAGGGAACTGACCTCAATGAGGTGATTTCGAGGGCGAAGGATGAAGGAGCTATTTTAGAAACTCCGGATGAGGAAAATCTAATTAGATTACTGAGAAGTCTAAAAGAGGAGGATATAGAGGCTTTAGGAAATCTACCTGATTTCCATCCCGAAGGGGATCACACTCATAAAGATCAGTTGGAATTTCAACCAGATGTTGATGCCCTCGCTAATCTCCTCGCTTATCAGAAGACTCCCGCTCCCTTGGCTATTGGTCTTTTTGGTCATTGGGGTAGTGGGAAAAGCTTTTTCATGGAGAAGCTGGAGGACAAGATCACTGAGCTCTCGAAATCAGAATACAAGGATATCTATTGTCAGAAAATCGTGCATGTTCGATTTAATTCCTGGCATTATTCGGATGATAATCTCTGGGCTAGTTTGGTGACCAGAATTTTTTCAGCCCTGGAAGTAGAGGTTGCTAAACAGGCTGGTCAAGAGGATGATCCCAAAAAATTACTTTATCAAAAACTGAAGTCTTCCCAGAAGGCTAAGGAGTGGGCAGAAGCCTCCCGAAAGGGCATTGAGAAGGAGAAACTAGCCATTCAGGGCAGAATCGAGAAGCTACAGGAAAAACGAAAGGAACTGGAAAAGAAAAAGGGCTTTCCCAGTTTTAATGCGATCCGGGATGGTGTTCTTGATTCAGGAATTTTGGATGGGGAATTCCAGAGCTTGAAGCAAGCCTTGGGCAAAGATCTAAATAAGAACTTGGATGAAATTGAAGGTGCATTGTTGAGGCTGAAGGAGCAGGGTTACATTATAGCCTCCATCAGTCGAACTTTTAATAAATCCAATTGGCCGCAGAGAATACTTTTTATAGTGCTCCTGGGTTTGATAATCTTTCTTTCCTCAAATATTTCAGACTGGTTTAACTGGGAGGGCATAAGGGCTATTTTTGGCACTGGCCTCACTGCAATTCTCGGGGGCTTGGCCTCATTAAGCGCCATTATTTCTCCAGCTATGAGGCATTTACGTCGAGCCAAGGGGACAATGGACCATATCATTCAGAGGTCTAATGCAGAGGCCCTATTAGAATCCGATCGTTTGCAGTCGAAGCAAAGAAGCCTTGATGCTGAGATACTTCGCTTAAATGGTTTAGAAACTGCTTTAGAGCTGCAGATTCAGGATCATAACCTCGAGATTGAAAAAGTAAATCAACAGATTGAGGATATTGAAAGTGGTAAGCGTTTAGCGGATTTTATCCGTGAGAAAAGTCAGGATGCCCGATACCATCAAAAGCTCGGTATCATATCCTGGATACGCAAGGATTTTGAGCAGTTGGAAAAAGAGTTGATGCTTAGCCAAGATGAAAGTGTCAAGGAAAAGAAATTTCAAGTAGATCGGATCATTCTCTATATCGATGACCTGGACCGCTGCTCACAAGAAAGGGTGGTAGAAGTATTGGAAGCAGTCCATCTCATCCTGGCCTTTAAGCTATTCGCGGTGGTTGTGGGAGTTGACCCTCGATGGGTAAGCAATGCATTAGAGCATCGATTCTTGCATCTACTCAATGCTCCCGACAGCGAAGAGGATAATGAGCAAGCTTCTACTGATTCCGCCACTTCCTACGACTATTTGGAAAAGATCTTTCAGGTGCCCTTTAAGCTGAAGGGTATGGAGCATAAGGATACGGGCAAGTTGATTGACTTTTTAACTCGAGAGGAGGGAGAGAATGTGCTTACTGCGTCAGAAACAAAATCCGAACTCGCTTCGACTTCTTCAACAGAAGGTACGGACTCTGGATACGAGACTAAGAGTAAAGTAGATGTGGATGAAGATAATCAGACCGCATCGGATGAGGAACAGGAACCTATGACCCTTGGCGGAACAAAAGAACCATATGCTGGAACTAATATCGATTCCAGTCAACCTAAGGCCCTTGCCCTAAGTGAAGAGGATAAGGCCTTCATGAAGAGCATGGCGCAGATTGTAGGAAGCACTCCTCGAACGGTGAAGCGCTATGTAAATGTTTACCGGGTGGTTTGTTCTCACTCTACCATGCGGGACTCTGATCCCAATAAGCGCCGGCGGATCATGTTTCTATTGGGTCTTGTTATTGGTCATCCTACCCTTGCCGAGGAATTTTTGCGGGCTATTAGCAAAAGCGAAGAAAGCATTGCGGACTGTTTAAATCAGTACTCCCCTAAATTGGCTCTACCATCTGAGCCGGAGATCCAGGGTATTGGAAAAGTATCTGCTAAGGAATTCCACGATTTAATTCCATTGATTTCCCGCTTTACTTTTCGGAGTATTGAAGTGTAGGGAGCAAGGCCTGAATGTTTTCATTATAAGATCCATTTGATATTCAGGCTCATGAGTATTGGTATCTATTATCTAGAAAAGAACTAGTGTGAGTACCTAAGAAAACTTTCCTAATCCAAGCAATAGGATTATTCATCTAAAAGCGGACCCAGAAATAAGCTCAGTGTAGCAATTGGTCTTAAATAGACGAATGCTTCGTAGATATTTAAAAAGTGAAACCGAGCTAGAGCTTCTTATCAATAGGGGACTCTACTTGTTTAAAGTAGCTCTTGAGAATAGAAGTCAGCACTTGGTTGAGTTACAGGAGGCACAAGAGTCTTCTGAACTTAGGATCGTATCATAATTTTCTGCTCACCTAAAGATCTTCCTTTTACCGTAGATTTAAGTATATAAACACCAGGGGTAATTCCAGTAAGATCTATTTTGACTTTGTGCTGGAATTTCCCTGAACGCATTAGCTGCCCAAACGAATTATAGATTTCATAATAAACTTCATCTGGGAGCTCAGACTCTAAATTCAATTTATCATAGCTGGGGTTAGGATAAGCGCTTAATCTGGCATGCCAATAACTGGGCTCTTCAATCCCAATACTCTGACAGTCTTCCTGTAAACAGCCATAGGAATCGGTTTTAAGCATGTAGAAATGAAGCGTGCGAACAGAATCGATATCATTATCGACATCTAGTAACCTTCCCAGATGTAAAAATCCGGAATCTGGCGCTTCCTGAAAAGCCCAAATGTGATTTCGATCAGCGGAGTCATTTAAATGGTAATAGGAGCGCATCCATATGCTATCCCCCTGTGGTGTGAATTTGTAAGCTGAGATTGGAAACTTACCTGGTCGTACTTGCACATCACCGGCTACATAATAGTTCCCATCACTTGTTGCTATTAGGTCTTGGAATCTAAAGTACGGGAATTTAGGGCCTGTTATTGTATCAGCGATGACTTGGCCAGAAGTATCAAGTTGACCGAAATGCAGACGAGTATGATCTGGGTAATAGGTGTTAGGGATAAAGGACAAGACTTCCATCCGAGCGAAGCTATAGGTACCATCCCCATTATCTAAAGCTGCAATATTTTGACTACCCAGATCCTGATTGAAAGGGTAAAACCATTTTAAGGCGCCTGTTTGGAGGTCGATACGTGCGGCAAAGGAATGATCGGTATTAGATTGAATCGGAACATAATGGTTCGCTCTACCAGTAACTAAACACGAGCCGTACTGATCAATAGCTAAATCCTCACCATAATAACCGCCACTCATACCGGGAATCGTATCGGGTATTCTAACCTCCCAAATGGGGTTAAAGGCAGTATCAAATTTGGCAACCCATAAGTCATACTTATTGTAGTTGGTCAACCTAAAAAGAAATCCAGATACTACAAATGTGGAATCAGTATCAAACTTCATATCCCATATTACAGGCTGCCCTTTTTGAAACTCTAGGTGTTTAACAGAAACTAAAGTATCTAGATTATTATTGAACTTTGTGAATCGCACAAAAACGGAATCATCCCGAATAAAGTCTGTTTGGGCTAAAAAAAAGGATCCATTGTTGGCTTTTAAACATTTGAAACAGGGCGAAACCCTTCTCACGGAATCCGATGATTCATAATAATCATAGGATTTATGAAAAGTCTTAGTTCCAGTGCTATCGAAGAATCCAATCTGCAAAAGTCCTAAGGAGTCCTGATCTTCGTCAGCTATCACAATATCATTACCCACGAAAAGCAAAGCCGGTCTATTTGCTCCCCCAAAGCTTAGGTCCGTTCGGCTGTATCTTTGAGCTTGCGCGGAAAAAGAGATAATGCATAAGAAAAAGACTAATCGCATATTCGGATCAAAAAAAGTGGGGGGAGTAAAACGTCCCCCCATTTAATACTATGGTTTAACGTTTAACTTCCGTTTAAATATACTGATATCCTTATTTAGTACCTCAACGATATAGGTTCCAGGAGTCCAAGAACTAACATTGATTTGAGCTGCATTTATCGAGGCATCAGGAATAACTTGGTCATGCATAACGGCTCCGACCATGTTCATAATTCTAATAGAAATTTCCTCTTCCCACAAGCCTTCCTTATCTGCATCCCATTGAATAACGGCAACAGTTGATGCCGGGTTTGGATAAATATCAAATGTTTGCAATGCAAATTCTGGTCTATCCACAACCAAAGCACGTTTTGACATGAGTGCTCCATTTTGATCGATAAGTGGCTCTACATAGGACACCGGTTGATTATTAAGCTTTAGCAGAGCTCGAGCACGACCAACCGCATACCCACTACCTGTGGCTTCGATATCCATCAAGTCTGTCATTGCTTGTCCCTCTATTTGATATTCCTCGGTGCTTAGGTTTCTTAATAAATTATAATAATCCATCATACCGTAGTAATCTGCTTCATCTTCAACTCCCATCTCACATACCAGCGGTATCGAGTCCAAAACGTCATGAGCTGCTTCTACCTGATCTTTATAAAGGAGCAGATCTACTAATGCATATCTAAATTGCAATTCATCACGAGACCTAAGATGATTTTCAATTACTGCCAAGCTATTTAAACCAACCGAATCCATATTATCAGCATAGTAACGAATGTACTGATTGCTTAATCGCTCGCTACTTACCTGCTTGTTGGCAATTTGGCGATCAAGCACATCCTTGGCAGTAATGGTCTGCTGACCATTCTCTAGATCATCAATGGTCTGCTGACTTAGGGCAGGCGTCCTATTTGTAATGGCATCCCAGACCTGTCCATCCCTTAAACCATGTGGGTTAGCTAGAAGTATATTTCTTAATGCAAGCTCGGGGTAATCCTCGATATATATCAAATTTAACAGGTTATCGATTGACACGTAAGGAGAAATATCCATAAGGTCTAGATATAAGGTTTGGTACTCTGTTTGGTTACTCGCAAATAGAATTTGAGACTCTAATTGAGGCGTACTACCTTCATCAATTAATTGTGTCATCAATAAACGATCACCAATTAATGCATTTTCAATCTGATTTAACTCGGTGAGCACTGGGCCCGGCAATGCCTCCGGCTTTGCAACTACTGGACAATTAATTGAAATATTTGCAGGATTGGTTGAAGCAACGGGATTAATTCCTAAATACTGAGATGGAACAACTCTAGGGTCGCCAGTTCCATACTCATAAGTAATTGTATAAGAACCAAAATTATCAAAATGTCTAGTTAAGGTATTTGGAGAAAATTGGTTACTTGGAAGCCTCAAATTCTCGCCTTGTATTCCTCCTACTTGACCATTAGCGTCAACCTGAATATCCTTAGTATTAGCGTTAGTCTCACCACAGTTGTTGCAAATAAAGTTCAGGCCATATATAGGGTCATAACTACTTTGATTGTTTCCTATGGCTTGTATTCCGTAATAAAAATCATCAATTGTATTATGATAAACTTGGTCAGAAGCTCCACCATTGTCCTTCACTACAATGGCTGCTGATAGGTTATTAGGGTTATCCAGATTCTCAAAAACGTTCTCCTCCAACGCAAAACCACTACTGTAGTCTAAATAGACGCCATAAGCGGAATTCTGAAAACTAGAACCCGCAGGGGGAATATAGGAATGACTCGTCCTTACCTTAAAACTATTATGTGAAACTCTGGAGCCTACAACAGAATTTAGATACACGCTGTGAATGTTATTCTCGAATTGGGAGCCAATGATCTTAATTGGAAAGGCCACGGATATATCTCCCTCACTTCTAATGGCATCAGCGTATCCCTCAAAAATACAAGGATCCCCATTAACACTTTCATTTACTTTATAAGTCGCATTAATGGTATAAATGGCTCCACCATCATATTTAACGTCTCCATTGTTGAGGTTTTTAAAAGTGCAACCCATAATGTCAACACCAGCAACTCCCCACATTGTCATACTTTGAATAATTGAATTTATTCCATAACTCGCTCCTCTTTGGAACGTACAATTAATAAAAGACGCTTGATACTTTTCATTTTTTGCATTTGGAGAAATGTATTTTAACAGCTGAACATCTCTCATGTTGTTTAAAAACTTGGTGCCTGTGCATGAAATTATTCCGCCAGTAGAACCCCAAATCCATTCTCCATTGGAATTAACATTTATATTGGTAATTCCATTTCTTGCGCCTCTAATCTCTCCGTCAATGGCTGTAATAACGCCCTGATTAGAGGGTGTTTGAGGGAGG
Source organism: Croceimicrobium sp. (assembly GCA_965279135.1). Classification (GTDB taxonomy): domain Bacteria; phylum Bacteroidota; class Bacteroidia; order Flavobacteriales; family Schleiferiaceae; genus Croceimicrobium. The sequence continues at coordinate 3,378,136 of OZ257133.1, forward strand.
CTCGAATTTCCACCAACGTAGATGCCTTGCCAGTGTTCTTCAAATTTACCTTCTTGCAACTTTCCACCGTCTATGATTAGCTCTGCTCCGGGCTCAACAATCAATTTAGCCTCTGGAACAAATGTTGCGATACATTTAATGGTTAGTTTACTGCCCGATTTTACTATGACATCCTGATATAATTTCACAGTGAAATCCCATGTCTCGTCGTTGGTGATTTCTAAGGGGACTGACGAATATCCCGAGCTGTATGTCATTCTAACGGGGTCCGTATACAATGCTCTTCTTATCCTACCAATCTGAATTGGAGATAAGTACGCTGAAGAAGAAGTATTTCCTAGTGAATTGTTTGTTGCCGTATTAGTCGGATCTGTAGGATCCAAATTCCAGCCTCCATCGTGATAAGCATAGGGTGGGGTAAACACATCAGAAAGGAAGTCAACATTATTTGGATCTAGAGTTTCTGGAAAATTTGCTGCTCCATCGGTATGCCATAAATCGAAAACATGCAGTAGTTCATGAGTTAACATCACTTTCAGAGCAAATATATTTGTGTTCAAAGGATCTGCTCCAGTGCCTAAACCATCTCCAGTATAGCCAGTCCAAATAAATGCGTTAAAAGGGCCAGGTTGCAAAGTTCCTCCCGAATAACCTTGATATGCAAAGTTTGAATTGAAATCTCCGCTAAAATGAAAGTTTATACTTTGAACGCATTCAGGGTTAATTGCCAATGCATGTGCATTAAGAGCCTTTCCAGCTGAGTAATTAACCCCTGTTTGGTAAAAATTATCATCATCGTAAAAATAAATTCCTTGCAGTTTTATCCGAATGCGAGTATCAATGATATGATTCACTCCCGCGATAACATCTGAAGGTCCTGGATTGTAAAGAAACTGCCCATTACTCATTGTGGTCTCAAATAGGTTAGTGAGGTAGCTAATATCTTGCTGACTATTTGTATAGTTTCCATTACCATCTTTATCTCTCCAAATATGCAGTGCTACTGAAATTGTTATAATCGGATCATTTTGGTCGGGAATATGGTGTTGAGGTAATGCATAATGATTTTGCCAAGTATTAGACGTCTTATTGCAAGTGATAGTAGCTTCCGTGGCAGGAAGAGCAGGATTGGAAGCGGTATGCGCTCCAGAGCATGTAGTTTGTGCATTTAAGGATATGCTTAAGAAAAAAGCAAATAATGTTAGGTAACGAAGCATAATTAAATTTTAGATTATTGTTTGAATAAAACTAGTTAATCCTTTTGTTCTGAACTCTATTAATCGGTCATTTTTACTATTAATGTCACGAAACTCAATTGATGGTTTTGTTGTGCAAGCAGATTCTCTCTGATCATCTCTTTATTATATCGTGAGTTTAAGGGGTAGTAAGAAATTCCGATCCGATAAAACTATTCAGTCCAAAGGCTTGCTCGCTATCTAGAAGAAATTGAATACGAGGAAGAAGATTTGCAATCAAATGTGCTGCGCTAATATTTTGATTGCAAATCCAAGTTATAAATTGATTCGTGATACTTGCGTAATGCAATGCATGAAATCCCTAAAGAACCTGTAGTATTTCTTACCAAACTTTTTGAAGGGGATTTTCAGTTCTTGGAAGTTTTAAAGGATCAGGAGTTCGTTAGTACAGAGTCTAAACTCAAAGTTTTTATCAAACTCTTTGATATTATCGAAAGTGCTAACCCTAACAAGGAAAAGAGATTGGTCGAGTCGGGCAAACCAGCAAGTTATTGATTAGGAAATTCGAAGGGTCAAGTTTAATGGCTGTCTATCTGCTTATGAATGTTTTCAGCTTAAACCTATTGCCGGCTTACTTTTTTGGGCTTGAAAAAAAGGCTAAGTCTAAAGCATATTCTTATCGTTAAGGACGTTCTCGTCCCAGTTTCAGGTCTTAGGTTGGATTTTACACTCGGGATTATTTCATGATCCCAAAAATTGATACCATTCTCAAGCATCCTGAACCGTCGCTTCGCTTTGGTTCCTCAGATTTTTTTATGACTTATCCTTAAACCTTTGGTTTAGATATTCGGCATAAAAAAATCCTGATTCTCGGCTCTGCCGAGATATCAGGATGCTTGCGGAGAGAGAGGGATTCGAACCCTCGGTACGGTCTCCCGCACACACGCTTTCCAGGCGTGCCATTTCAGCCACTCATGCACCTCTCCGAATGCCTTTAGGCTTAAGGGCTGCGAAATTAGGAATTATCGCCCATAAATGGATTAAGTTTTAATATTTCAAGCTTTTTAAAGATTAGATTCTATTTTTAGGGTCTTGCACCAATAATAAAAGGATAGTCTGCGTTTTGCATTCGAGCCATTTTTTTATTTTCACCGAAAATTTAATCAACGAACACTGTAATGAAAAGAGCACTCTCTATTTTGGCTGTTTTAGCCATCATGTTTGGAACTACTAATCTGCAAGCCCAGGACGCTGACGGAGACACCACCGCCACCGAGGCTAGCGCAGATACTACTGCTCAAGCAGCAGATTCTACGGCTGTTGATTCTGCCGCTGCTCCTGCAACTGAAGAAGCAAGTGCAGATGATGCCGAAGCAACTGATGTTGTTGAAGAAGAGCAAACCTTTCACCAAATCCTAAAGGAAAAATTTATCGAAGGTGATCCTCGGTTTATGGGTATTGTATTGATTACCCTGATCCTTGGTTTGGCAATCTGTATTGAGCGTATCATTTACCTCAATCTTGCTACACCTAATGCGAAGAAACTACTCTTCGAAATTGAGACTGCTCTTCAGAATGGTGGCGTTGAAGCTGCGAAAGAAGTTTGTCGTAACACTCGCGGACCAGTAGCAAGTATTTTCTACCAGGGTCTGGAACGTAGCGGAGAAGGAATCGAGATGGTTGAAAAGTCTATCGTTTCCTACGGTTCTGTTCAAATGGGACTTTTAGAGCGTAACGTTTCCTGGATTTCTCTCTTTATCGCCCTGGCTCCGATGCTTGGTTTCATGGGTACGGTAATTGGTATGATCCAGGCCTTTGATGCGATTGAGGTTGCTGGTGATATCTCTCCTTCTCTTGTAGCAGGGGGTATTAAAGTAGCACTTCTTACTACCGTATTCGGTTTGATCGTAGCGATCATTCTGCAGATTTTCTACAACTATATTATTGCCAAGGTTGATTCCATCGTGAACACTATGGAAGATGCTTCTATCTCTTTAGTAGATCTATTGGTACGTTACGAAGGCAAAGAATAATTCAGGATAAAGATGATTGATACAGGAATATATATCACTTACGCCCTGATTGGAATTTGCGTGCTTGGGATTTTGGGTTTCTCCATCCTAAACATCGCTAAGAATCCAGGCGGAGCTAAAAGTGCATTATTCGGTATCGTAGGTCTTGTCGTGATTTTCGTTTTGACCTATGTATTAAGCGACGGCTCTGACGCTGCGCTTTATGCCGATGAAGGAATGACAGAAAGCGCTTCCAAAAGCGTGAGTATGGGACTGGGAACGTTTTACGTTTTAACTGCGGTAGCCATCCTGGCTATTGTTTACGTAGAGGTATCTCGATTATTCAGTAAATAATTAACTATGGCAAAGCGCGCATTACCAGAAATTAATGCAGGCTCGATGGCAGATATTGCCTTCTTGCTGTTGATCTTCTTCCTCGTTACCACGACTATGGATGTGGATTCAGGGATCAACCGTAAGCTTCCGCCATGGGATGAAGAACAACTGACAGATCCACCCCCCATTAAAAAGAAGAACATCTTTACTGTTCTGGTAAACTCTCGCAATCAGCTGTTAGTTGAGGACGAGTACATGGAACTTGAAGATCTTCGCGAAGCAGCGAAGCGTTTCTTGAACAACAATGGTGACGGATCTTGTGATTATTGCCCGGAAGGTCTAAGAAGTCCTACTTCTTCTGACAATCCCGGAAAAGCGATTATCTCCCTGCAAAATGACCGCGGTACTTCTTACAAGATGTATATCTCTGTGCAGAATGAACTAGCGGCTGCATATAATGAACTTCGGGAAGAATTGGCTCAGCGTCAATATGGGAAGTCTTACGATGACCTTGACGAAGAAGCCCAAAAGGAGGTGCAAAACGCCTTTCCACAAAAGATTTCCGAAGCAGAACCGGTAAGTTTAGGTTAGTATGTCAAAGTTTAAAAAGAAAACCGGAGGAGGTACTCCCGGTATCTCTACCGCCTCACTGCCAGACATTGTTTTTATGCTCTTATTCTTCTTTATGGTTACAACCGTAATGCGGGAGGTAACTCTTAAAGTAGAGAATACTAAGCCTAAAGCAACCGAGATTAAGAAATTGGAGCGTAAGTCATTGGTTACCTACATCTACGTAGGAAAGCCTAAAAAGGAATATGCTACCCAGTTAGGTTCTGAGCCCGTGCTTCAACTTGATGATGCTATTGCTCGAGTTAATGAGATTGGTCCTTTTGTGATCGCTTCTCGTGAGCAAATCAATGAAGCTGAACGTCCCTTAATGACAGTTTCTATTAAGGCGGATGAAAACGTAAAGATGGGTTTGATTACTGATATCAAGCAAGAATTACGTAAGGCAAACTCTCTGAAAATAAATTACTCTACTCGTAAGGGTGAAGTGTTTGGAGAGGATCGATAATTAAGAAATACAGTTTTTGTTGAATCATCCGTCTCGCAAGGGGCGGATGATTTTTTTTATCCCTTCTCGTTCGAAGGATAAGATCATGGTTTTTTAAGGCGTTAATCAAATAGGGCTAAGACTCTGATTAATAATCCTAAAACCTATGATATGATCTACAAACGCAAGCATGAGGCGATCAATGCCGGATCAATGGCAGATATCGCCTTTTTACTATTGATTTTCTTTCTTGTTACCACCACCCTTGATGTGGATGCAGGAATTCAGCGAAAACTGCCGCCAATACAAGAAGAACCTGAGCCGGATCGATCCGAAATCCACAAACGGAACATCTTCACTGTTTTAGTTAATGCGAAAGGCGAGCTTTATGTTGAAGGGGAATATCTAAGTCTCAGTGATCTCCGAGAAAAGGCGAAAGCCTTTATCAATAACAATGGTGATGGTACTTGTCAATATTGCAGGGACGGGCAAAGGAGTCCGCTTTCTTCTGATAATCCTGGTAAAGCGGTAATATCCCTGCAGAATGATCGTGCAACACCCTATAAAGTTTATGTCGCAGTGCAGAATGAGTTGGCTGCGGCCTATAATCAATTACGAGATCAAATGGCGCAGGAACGTTTTGGAAAAGCTCTGAATAGTCTCAATGAGGATCAGAAGCTTGAAATTAAGATGGCTTATCCTCAGCTGATTTCTGAGGCGGAGCCAGTGGGGTTTAATTCAAAGGACTAATTGTCAAGTCGCTGCTTTTTTAGGCTATTTTCATCTTAGAAAATCACTAGCCTAAACGATGGGTTTGTGATTTCTTTCACAGGATAACCCTCAATTTGCAATGCTTCTTAGCTCAATTAACCTTGCCAAAGCCTGATGTTCCAAGTAGTTGCTAGATCCTCAGGGTTTAAAATAGCTCTAGTGCTTTTTTCTTTAGTACTAATTGCTCCAAAAGCCTATTTTGAATTGGGAGACCACTCCGATGCGGCCATTCGGCTTGGTCAGAATTTGCTCTTCAATAATTTCTTGCAGGGCTCTTATCAGCCCTCATATGTACCTCATGGTCTTTTTGGTTTTCTCCAGTATCCTATGGATATAGGGATGAACTATGTCATTGCTTTCATATTTTATCTTTCCATTAATACCCTTATTCTTAGGTATCTACCGGGTTCCAATATTTGGTTAAGGCTTTCAATTTTTCTTATCATTCAGCTAAGCATAGGTTTAAGGTTTCTTCCGGTTGTCCTAGTGTTCCTGTTGCTAAACCATAAGTTAAGGGCTTTTGAACTGCTAATACTTAGTTGTCTTTTAGCATTGTATTTGAATATTCGCCTTTCTGCCGGAATAATACTTCTGAGTTCAGTGGCGATAATTGCACTTTTTCGAATCGCTTCGCTCAACTCGAAGCATTTTAAAGGGGGTGAGGCTATGGTATTGGGATTAAATCTTATCCTTTTCACCTTCATCCTGAGCTTACCTTTCGGCTTTGATATAGTAGAATACGCAGGTCACCAACTCGAAGTATTACGCAATGCCCGTTTTGGTTTGTCCTTAGCCAAGGATTGGGGAGTAATGTTTGCCATTATTGCTGTTGCAGTCATCAACGGATGCTTATTGGTCATTCTCAATTCGGGTAAAAGATCAATTATCTCTTTGATGGGTATTTCACTAATTGTGCTTTCCTATGTCTATATGCGACCAGATTCAGGAACAGCCTATGTGGCATTTAACTTCTTATGGGCATTCAGTCTCACGGAACTATGCAGGTTAAAGCTAGATTCGGTTCTTAAATTCGGGGTGGTTTCGATAGCATTGAGCGCTTTGCTTATATCACATTTATTGTTGCCCTTTGGTTTTAAGGTTACCAAGGTCGATCCGATTTATGCCTGGGAGACATTTTTTAAGGCCACTAAGCCAGGTGTTTCAAAGTGGAACACATATCCTATTGAATCAGATTTCACTGTTTTTCCATATCAAATTCAGATTGCAAAGGATTGGGAAGGAGGTCTTCCTTATATTTCGCCTACATACATAAGCTATTCAGCGCTCTCTCCCAATCTTGACTCATTAAATGCAGCCGAGCTTAGAAAAAGAATAGTTATTCATTTGCCGAATCCGAATGGTTCATGGTCCGAATTAAATGATATTAACCGATCATATTTAGCATTTAGTAATGCGATCACGGTAGGTTCAATCATAAGCAGATACGAGAAGATACAGGTTGAAGAAGCTCAGAGTTATTTTGAATTAAAGGATACTATCCAGCACCTTCCTTTGCGCTTCCAGTCTTTTAGTATCAGAGACCTTGAGTTTGGGATAGAACGTTCGGACTGGATAAAGACCGGACAGATCACATTAGTAAAATCAAAAGAATCGCTGGAAAATGAATTTATAGTTGCCTTGCAACTGGCGGATGGGAGGATAGTAGAAAAGCAAGTATCGGGACCGACACTAAGCAAGGGCATCTTCTTGGATTACTTCATAGCTAGCAGTAATTATCTAGACTCAGCCCTCGCAATTGTAGCATTTAAGGTGAATAAACTTTGATTTCTTTTTTGGCAGATGTACTTAGAGGGAGTGTAAAGTCAGCGAAGTAATCTCTTGAGTCTGAAATTTATGGTAAAGGATTCGGGTTTGAACTTAATCTAGAAAAGCCCCTATCAGCTAAAGTGGATGTTGATCTTAAGCCTGATTTTATCCTATATGTCATTTTCTAACCACCTTATTACGAGGTGATAGCACCCTAAAAAAATTATAAGCCCCTATTTCTTATCCTTTAAGTTGTGAGCTAAATATTTGTTAATATCACATTTTTTGTAAATTAGGGCTGAATAACTGGACCGCAAACCGAACCTAATTTACTGTCTTTATCAAGCGCAGTATCTCCTGCATTTTCCCAGTATTATAATTTTAAATAGACTGTGTTATGAAACAACGGTACGTGATTTTTTGTGCTTTAATTTCACTCTCTGCCATGCTGTCTGCGCAAGAGGTACTTCTTTACTCCTATGATGCAAATGGCAATAGAATTCTTCGGGAAGTGATTATGCTTAAAAGGTTTCAGGGGCCTTTACCACTTGACTCAACGACCATAGCCAATACTAGTATAACCGCTCAGGACCTGGACTCTATCAACACTACAGGATTGATTCATGCTTTCCCAAACCCAACTGATGGCGATCTCATATTCGAAAGCTCGAATGGAGAGTCTTTAGTTGAGATTAAGGTTTACTCCATGAATAGTGTCTTACTATTTGAGCAGAAAGTTATAGGGAATAAAAGCTATACGGTGGATCTAAGTCCATATCCTAAAGGTAGATACCTCTGTTATGTTTCCGCAGAAGCGGGAAGAGAAATTTTTATAATAATTAAAGAATAAATTAAAACCTGATGAAGAATAATAAACTGTTAATCAGTGCGCTAATGTTAGCAATTTCTGTGGCATTAAATGCACAGAATTATGGAACATTTAATGCAGAATTACCTCAATTTACGGGAAGAGTTGGTATTGGTACTTCAGGCCCCGAAGCTAAGTTCCAGGTGAATCCGGGCGGTTTACTGGGAGGAGCCTTAATTAAAGCTGAAAATTCAATGGGGATGTCTGGGGTTGTCACCACTCCTTATGCATTGAGGGTGGTCTATGATAATACCGCATATTCTCCGGTCTCAACCGATAATGTTTTGGAGGTTTCCCCATTGGGAAAGGTGTATGCAGGTCAGATCGTTACCAATGCCAGCTATACTAATAACAATGACTATCTGAATGTAGATAAGTCGATTGGCGTTTATAGCAATGCTTCAAATAACATGCGTTTAGGTCTTAATCTCGATGCTGCACCGGGGGTTACCAGTGAGTACTCCGGAATTGTTTGGGAAGGCACCGGAACTGGTACAGCCTCTCTTTTCCAGATATCTTCAAGCTTTAGTCAAGCAGGTATCTCTTTATCACCCAGTGGAAATGTAGGCATTGCGACAACCGATATTGATGGCACCCATAAGCTATATGTAGGCGGAAGTATGATTACGGAGGAAGTTCGAGTGATGCTCCTGGCCGATTGGCCGGATTATGTTTTTGCTGAGGGATATGAGCTTATGAGTCTTGATGAAACCTCCGAGTTTATTAAGAGGAATCATCATTTACCTGGGGTTCCCTCTGCGGAGACGGTAGCTAAAGATGGAATTGATTTAGGCGCTATGGAAGCGACTCTTTTGCAAAAGATTGAGGAGCTAACCTTGCATTTAATTAAACAGCAAGAGCTTATTGAAGAATTGAAGGAAGAAGTTGATGCACTTAAGAATCAATAGTTACATATTGATTGCATTTACCCTCTTTGGCTTTATGTCTAATGCTCAAGTTGATCAGGCACTTTCTATTGATGTGGGATATTCATTTCGATTTCCCGGCACCGTAGCCTCGAACTCCATAGTTGTAGGGGAGAGACCAACAAGGGTGCAGCTCCCTCCTCCGGGAGGCGTTGAATTTGCTTTTGACGATTACACTTTCCAGGCTGGAGGCATAGGCGATGGTGTAAGGATTAATATCGCATATCAGTACCCAATCAACAGATACCTATTTCTCAATACCGGATTAGGTCTGTTAAGAGGCATGAATAATGAACCTGAATCCTACTACAGAGCTTATCAGGACTTAGTGCCAACCGCCATACTGCCTACTTTTGCCAATCATGCCCCAGCCTCCACTCAAAACACACACTCTTACACTTACTCACTGTGGTTTGGTACCCTACGTTCGGGTTTGGGAGCGCTTTTTAGATTAGAAAAGCGCAGCCCCTTTTCAATCGGATTTGGAACTGACCTAAGTGTAGGATATGGTGTTCTTGATCGTGAAGTCTATACCTGGGTTGAGGATGCGTCCGGGAATTTTGCCGAGTTGTCCCTTAATGCCACCAACCATCCTTATCAATCAACAACCAGTGAGATAACCCTTGGGCTGATCAATTATCTGGAGTTCAGGTATAAGGTCAATGATTACAACCAATTTGCTCTAGTGGCAGAAACCTGGTTTCAGAATTTCAAGTTCGGCACAACAACATTTTCCTCTTCAACGGAATCCTTCGAGGTTCCTTATTCCGACATCGATGGCGATACAGGATATCGACCACTACACCTACCACTAAACTCAATCAGTATACTCTTGAGATATTATTTCACCTTTTAGATTGCTCATGAAAACCTTTACCTACCTCTTAGCTCTATCGATTTTTTCCACTTCTCTTTTTGCTCAATCCTATGTGGAGATTGAGAATGAAGTGGTTTTTGCACCCAGTACGACAACCGCCTCAAAAGCAATTCGAGTTAGACCCACTTCAACAATCCTAGCCAACTCGGGAAATTCATCTAGGCTGCATATTGATCCTAGCCATTCTGATCCGGGAATGCTATTACCCTGGTCCGCGGTTTATGAGAGCTATTCCAATTTTGACTTCGATACTGAGGTGATCAGCACGGATAATACAGTTGGATCATTAGAGGGTGGATTTGATGTAAGCCCTTTGGGAGCAGCGATTTATCAGGTGCCCATAAAATGTCCGGCCGGAATTAACGATTTAAGTCCTCAAATTAGTTTGGATTATTCAAGCGATCAAGGTAGAGGATTGCTAGGTGAGGGATGGACACTTTCAGGATATTCATCAATCTCGAGAGTGGGTACCAACCATGCTTTGGATGGACAGTACTTTTCACCCAACAAGTATGTGGATCCGGTAGATTTTGATGAACATGATCGTTTTGCGATTGATGGTGTGCGATTGATTAAGAGCTCCGGTACTTTCAGTGCCAATATGCCGTACTATGAGCTCGATGCGGAGTATCGCACTATTATGGAAAGCTGGCGAGAAATAGTTAGCGTGGGTCAGATTACTACCAATAGTCCGGAGAGCTTTGAAGTGACCACTAAAGACGGTCGTATCTTAAGATACGGTCAGAATGCCAACTCCAGGCTCATGTTGGGGAATGAGGTCTTTTCATGGTATCTGACCGAGGAAGAGGATCAATTTGGAAATATTATCAGATACGAGTACATCAATGATGCAACAAATAATAACATAAGAATTTCAAAAATATCCTATGCTTACGATCGAGTTGAGAACCAGTTTAATGCGGAAATAGTATTTGATTATGCTCGAAGAAAAGACGAGCTCAACTATTATCAATCCGGTTATAATGTCAATCTAGATTACCTGCTCTCGGGGATCAGGATATACCAATTTGGGGGATTGACTATGCAGTACAAGCTTGACTACTTGTTTGATCAGACTTCCAAGCTTTATAAGATTGGTTTAGCAAATTCAAAAGGCGAAGAAATCAATTCTACGCTATTTAAATGGCCAGAGTGTCCCAGTATAACTGATGCTATGCAATCCACTAGTTTTAATACAGTTGGAGGGATGGATGATGAGCTGATTCCGGTTGATATTAATGGCGATGGCTATACTGATTTTGTGTCCTATGATCACATTGTGGAGGATGCTGGGGACTGTTGGGAGTTTCTCACTAAATACACCCACCATCGACATAAGTATGTAGTTAGAGCCTATATAAATAGATTACCCGCTCAATCAGGTTTTCAAAAGATTACGGTTAAGCCTACTTTCATTTCCCACCGACGACTTCAGACGGGTCATTGCCAATATGACTATCATGGAGCTTTTGGACTTCAGATAGCGGATTTTAATGGTGATGGCAAGAAAGAGATTCTCATCCAGAGGTATAATGGGAATCACGTTTTTGAGATTTTTGAGTTTGATGAATCCAGTTCTTCATTCAACCTGGTTGATAATAAGGTACATGTAATGAATGCTCAGGTTCATTCCGGCTATGTTATACCGGCCCTTACTACGGGTGATGTGAATGGCGACGGATTGGCTGATGTGGTCTACGACTATTTTGGTAGTAATGGCAGCGGGAACATTTGGCATGCTTATTTTGGTCAATCACCCTCCAGTTCCTACATAGACTTAACAAGCTCTCCGCTTGCCTTTACCATAGATCCTACGATTGGAACCTTTGAGCTGGTTGATTTTGATAACAATGGTGCCGACGAAATATTCTATCTACGAGGTAACGGGAGTTATAAGCTATATACCCTTAATTATACACCGACCCTTGGTAGACACTTCGTTTTAAGTAAAACAGGAAGCCTCACAAACTTTGACTCTCATCATTATGGTGATTTGAATGGCGATGGGTTTTTAGATTTGATTCTTTACAATGCAACCGGATATAATGGAGTAGTTAAGAGCTACTTGTTTGATGGACAGGACTTAGTTTCGGATCCCAACTATGATTTTACTTTCACTATTTCATTCTGGAAGGATCGACTTTTAGTTGCAGATTTACAGGGAGATGGTTATTCGGATTTGGCGATGGTTTCCTATGGAAACGGAAGATCCTCTGCTAACGGTGGAGTAATTTTTTCGGGAGACGTTCAGTTTCTAGTCAGTGATCCAGAATCAAATAGCTTTCAGCTTGCTCCATTATTGTCAAATCAGATCACGTTTGATATACATTATGAAGATTATTACGACAATGCCAGTGTTGCGGATGTTAATGGGGATGGGGTAGCAGAACTGTTTTTTAATCGGAAGCACAGCTCAGACCAGACACTGGCTCTGTATTCTGAGCCTACCTTCAATCGATTTAATAAGATCAGAGATGGATTTGGTAACTACACATTTATCTCCTTTAAGAGGCTCAATGAGCTTGATAACTATTCTATTACCAATAACAACAATATATACCCAGTTTTCCCAATAAGCCCACCCAGCTCAGTGGTTGATTATGTTGTAAAACCAGGTAACCGTCAAACCTCTTTTGATTATGAAGATTTGTACTTCAATATCCGAGAGCGTAACTCTTTAGGTTTTGGACAAATTACTTCTTTGAATCACGTAACGGGAATTAAGACAATCATGAGTTCTCAACGATTGGGTAATTACCTAGCGGTATTAGTCCCAACTTATAATGAGAAGAAACTGCATAGTTCGGATTTAAGCTTAGCCACAACGGATAAGATTCACAATATGAATGTGAATCAGTTCTCCAATGGGAGATTTACGTATTCACTCGACCTTCAATCAAAAACAGATATTGATTACTTACAAGAGATAAAGATTGTAGAGAGTTATACCTATGATAACTATGGTAATAAAGAAGTTGTAATCGCCAATCACTATGACGAATCCGGGACTGGATCCGTCTTAAAAAGAACCATTACAGCTACAAACGATTTTGAAACTCGGAACTCTTGGGTTGATAATGTACTGAAGAGCAGCACTACCTTAATTGAACAGGCAGGCCAACCAAGCTATACCCGAAGCACTCATTATTACTACAATACCGATGATCATCTTTCAAAAGTCACTTCCGACCAGGGAACTGGCTATGAGGTTTCTGTGGAGTTTTTGAACTATGATGTTTATGGTCATAATCTTAGCGAATTGACCAGTAGTGCTGGTTTGCCTAATCGAAATGTAACAAAAACCTATACTTCAGATGGTTTACACCTTTCCAGTCTTTCTGATGGAAGTGGCTTGTTAAGCAGATACGAGTATGATCCTGAGCGTGGTTTTCTGAGTCTAAGTGAGAATCACAACGGAGAGGAAACGAGATTCTTTTATGACGATTGGGGCAGGGAGTTTAAGGTGCTGTATAACGATGGCGTTTCAACAGTCTCAACCATCAACTGGAGCGACCCCACCCAGCATCCCTTAGGGTCAAAAACTAATATTCATTTAGTGAAATCAAATGGTTTCGAGTCTATAGAATATCAAGACTCAAGACAGCGAGAAATGATGTTGAAAACTAAGGGCCTTAATGGTGTTTTCATGGAGGCTAGAACGGAGTACAATAGTAAATGGCAGGTTTTTCGCAGAAGCTCACCGATTGAAGAAGGGTCTACTCCAAACTGGACGGTTTACACTTATGATGATTTGGGACGGATATCCACTGAAGTTGGAGATGGCGTCAATTTGACCTATTCCTATCAAAATCGAACTACAACCCTAGTGGATAATTTAAGCGGGAGGACTTCTACCAAGGAGAACGACATTTTTGGCAACTTAATTAATGCCACTGATCCAGGTGGAGCAGTAAGTTTTAACTATGACTCGAGGAACAATCTTATCTCAACCACTAGTCTTTCTGCAACTACCAATTTCCAATATGATCTCCACAATAATCGGACACAGATTGATGATCCGGATGCCGGAATGGTACAATCCATTTACAATGCTTATGGCGAATTGGAAACCAGGTCTGATGCTAACGGGAAGCAGGCTAATTTGAGCTATGATGCTTCTGGTAGACTTACTCAAGAAACTTGTAACAACTATACTATAGACATAAGTTATGATCCTGTGAATAAGAAGGGATCTATTAAGGACATGCAAATGACCTCTGGCTCTGATGTAGTTACTTATGACTACACCTATAGTGCGGAAGGAAATCTTTCTAGTAAAAGTGTTGAGATTAATGGTGAAATCTGGACAACAAATTATAGCTATAATAGTCTCAATTATCTTGTAGAGAAAGATTATCCTTCAACATTAAAGACACAGAATATTTATGATTCCAATAATGATCTTTTAGAGGTAAAGGCCGATATAGGTGGAGTATTAGTGTCAGTTTGGACAAGAGGCAGTGTCGATGAAAAAGGTAGAGTAACGGATTTCGACCTTGGCAATGGCATTACCGAAACTCTTGAGTTCAATTCGGAACTAGGCACAATTGATGAATGGCAAGTCCCTGGAATAATTGATTATAGCTACACTTGGGATCTTAATACTGGAAACCTCACTCAGAAAACTGATAATCGAACCGGACAATATGAGGAATACACATATGATCCTTTAAATAGGCTGAAAGATTGGACAACCGGAGGCCTTTCAACTCTTCACTTTGTTATGGAATACGCCTCGAATGGAAATATCAGAGAGAAATCTGATATGGGTAATTACTCCTACAATTTACCTCAACCGCATGCAGTCGATGCTATTGAAACTTTTGGAACGGTTGGGACCCTCACTCAGTCTGAAGATTATACGGATTTTAACAAGGTTGAACTTATTCGTGAGGGATTATATGAAGCTAAATACACCTATGGACCGGATAAGCAGCGCGTAAAATTGGTTGTAATGGAAGAAGAGGAACCCAAGTATCAGAGAGTTTATATCGACGGAGATTATCAAGAAGAGTTAGATGAGCAGACGGGTAGCCTTAAATCTTATAGTTTCATTTTTGTTCAGTCCAGACCAGTAGCCGTTTGGATAGAAGAAGATGGTGAAGGCCAGTTGTATTATTTGCACTGTGACTATCAAGGATCTATTTATGCGATCTCAGACGAGTTTGGATCAGTTGTCGAATACCTTAATTATGACCCCTGGGGGAATCGTCGGGATCCAAGCGATTGGACTAGGAATGTTATAAATGGCTGGTCTCCTAATCCTAATATGTTACTGTTCCGAGGCTATACCTTCCATGAACACTTGGACGAATTTGGGATCATAAACATGAATGGTCGGATTTATGACCCTTCGATCGGAAGATTTTACAGCCCTGATCCTTTCGTTCAATCCCCTGGGAATACTCAATCCTATAACCGATTTGCCTACGCATTCAATAATCCATTAAGGTATACTGACCCAAGTGGAGAAGTAATTGTGGCTAAAGCAATATGGATTGGTGCCATATATGGTGCCATTGCTGGCGGTACATATTACGCGGTTAACACTATGGTGAACAATGAGGATTGGAGCTGGGCCAAATTTGGTACTTCTGTTCTTGGTGGAGCTATCTCTGGTGCCTTCACGGGAATGGTTAGTCATACTGCGGTTGTCACTTCAATTACACGAACGAATATTGCTAACGCGATAGCTCAGGGAATGCTTGGAGCTTTTCCTTTTCCATCCGTTAGTATTCCGCTGGGCGGGGATTGGAGTTTAAACCTTGGTTTGGGTGTATCCACAGGCAAGGCATCCGGTGTCGGTCTTAATACTTCTGCGAGCTATAATAGTGAGGACAACCCATTTAAGTTTGCTGTTGGTTATGGTTTCACAGTTTATGGAACCGCACCTGGTTCCGGTGCTTCAACCTTTGAGCAAAGGTTTTCGGGCCAGATTGGAGTAGTAGGGCTGGATGCTGGAATTTTGTTAAGCACCAATTACTTCTATCATGGCAAAGGCAATAAGTTCAACCAACAAGTAGGAGGACTTACTCTTAGCTCTAGAATCGGGAATGCTCCTATTGTCGCAACTTATGAGAATGATGGCTATCCTTTTGTTAAAGAAGGTTTCTTTACACCTTTATCCGTTCTGGCGGATCAGGGTGACCGCTATCGCACCGCGGCCGCTTCTTTGAAGATTGATCATTTTGGAATAGGCTTCAACTTGTTTACCGGCGACCCTGGGCATGATGAGGAATCAAGGAAAGCTAATGTGTTAACCGATAATAAGGAGATGTATCCCTATGGCTACTATGGCGGGGCGGCCGATGATTTTCGCTTAGGTGCAGTTTATATGATGGTAGGAAATGCCAGGTTGGGAACTGATTCGGAGAGACATCGCCATGCTATTCAGAACAAATTCGCCCATTCACCAGGATTTGGAAGGCAACAACCTTGGTTCAAGGTTATGAATGATAATGTAACTCCTTATCTTCAGTACCGTAATAATCCTTTCACTTTATGGTAAGAAAGAGCCTTTTCTTTCTATTTGCATGCCTGATTATAGCCTGTGATAATTATCAGATTTTTAAGGCAGACTGGTATTACCTCGATCCGGATTCTAACAAAGGCCTGAGGTCACAAAGAGAGTATAAGTCTTATAGCAACCCAGATTTAAACCCCGATTGTTTGGTACCATATGCGGCTTATGTTAACACCTACAAAAGCAATTCTCAAAGTAAATGGCGGGTTGATCAGAAGAATTTTGGAGTAAAGGTGTTTTATCCCGGTAGCGTCATGGCCGCCTGGTTGGTCGATTCTGGTTTTAATCGAGAGGATTTTAAGATGATTGAGGCCTTTCAGGGCTACTACAAAGGAGATTGCTCAAAGATGAAAGTTTATGAATACAGCATCATTAATGCCGGACAGTTTTATCGTTATAAACTGAGCGAAGTTTCCGATTCGGGTTTTGTACTCAATTTTGACCGTGGGATAAAGTACCATTACGAGAGGGTGGACTCTATTCCCAGGGAATGGTTTGAGGCGCAGATTCCGGA
This sequence comes from Croceimicrobium sp., assembly GCA_965279135.1. Lineage (GTDB taxonomy): Bacteria > Bacteroidota > Bacteroidia > Flavobacteriales > Schleiferiaceae > Croceimicrobium. The sequence continues at coordinate 3,394,980 of OZ257133.1, forward strand.
TTGGCAATAAAAAAACCCCGTCTTCAAACTTTTGAAAACGGGGCGGCTAAATCAATATAGATCTAAAACTAAAGCTCTAGAGCTTGTTTTGGATTGTTATTCATTAAAAGCTCGGTAGGGTTCTCCAAGGCTTCTTTAATTGCTACCAGGAAGCCTACAGATTCACGACCGTCAATAATACGATGGTCATAACTGAGAGCTACATACATCACAGGGCGAATGACCACCTGACCATTCTCAGCCACCGGACGCTCAACAATATTGTGCATACCCAGGATAGCGCTTTGGGGAGGATTGATGATTGGTGTAGATAGCATCGATCCAAATACCCCACCATTGGTGATGGTGAAAGTTCCTCCGGTCATTTCATCAACCGTAATTTGACCATCGCGAACTCTTGTCGCTAAGCGCTTAATTTCTTTTTCAACTCCGGCAAAACTCATTAACTCGGCATTGCGTAATACCGGAACCATTAATCCTTTGGGTCCACTTACTGCAATACTGATATCGGCATAATCGAAACTGATCATGTTGTCGCCATCTATCATACTGTTCACTTGAGGAAATTCCTTCAATGCTCTGGAAACGGCTAGGGTGAAGAAGCTCATGAATCCTAAACTAACACCGTGCTTTTCCTTAAAGGTTTCCTTGTAATCCTTACGCAAATCGAAAATGGGCTGCATGTTCACCTCATTAAAGGTGGTCAACATAGCAGTTTCATTTTTTACGCTTACAAGGCGTTTCGCCAGTTTACGACGCAGACTGCTCATACGAGTAGTATTGCTAGGACGAGGAGCATTTCCTGGAGTACCCATGCTTACCTCCGCCTTAAGCGCATCTTCTTTGGTAATGCGTCCATCACGACCAGTTCCATTGACCTGGCTGGCATCTATTCCTTTTTCGTCTAAAATCTTCCGGGCAGCAGGAGAAGCAGTTCCACTAGCATAGGTTTGCGGTGCTTCCTGTTTAGGTGCTGGAGCAGCGGCAGCAGGAGCCTCTTCTTTCGCTTCGGTCTTTTCTTCCTTGGGTGCTGCGCCGCCTTCAGGCGCGGCCGCCTCGGTGTCGATGCTGGCGATAACCTGGCCAACTTCAACTTCTTGTCCTTCTTCTGCAATTAGGGTGATCACACCACTTTCTTCCGCTGGTAAAGCCAAGGTGGCTTTATCGGAGTCTATCTCAGCTATTTCCTGGTCCTTTTCAACATAATCACCATCGGCAACGAGCCAACTGGCAATTTCTACTTCGGAAATCGACTCTCCGGGTGAAGGAACTTTAACTTCTACACTCATGGTAAAATTGAATATCTAGGTGTTGAATATTTCTTGAATCAAGGTACTTTGTTTGCTAGCTGCCAATTTCGAAGATCCTGCAGCGGTACTTGCACTAGCTGGTATAGCGAATACTTTGTTCACTTTGACAGGGAAGTGAATTTGTATATACCAGGACGCGCCCATATTCATGGGTTCTTCCTGTGCCCAATAAATTTCATCCGCATTGGGATATTGAGCGATTAAATTGTTGATCTGATCTTCTGCCAAAGGATACAATTGCTCCATACGAATGAAGGCGCGATCCTCAGGCATCTCTTCATCGCGGACTTTATCCAAATCATAATAGAGCTTACCGCTCATGAAGAACAGTTTCTTCACTTTGGAACGATCACTAATTCTTGGATCATCAAGGATTTCCTGGAATTTACCATTGGCTAGGTCTTCTAAAGGCGATTGAACCTTTGGATGACGTAACAAGCTCTTTGGAGTCATAATTACTAGCGGCTTACGGAAATCCCGAAGCATCTGACGACGTAAAAGGTGGTAGAAATTAGCAGGAGTGGTAACATTTACAATCTGCATGTTATTTTGTGCACACTGCTGCAGCCAACGCTCCAATCGAGCGCTACTATGCTCTGCCCCCTGACCTTCATAACCGTGCGGTAGATAGAGTACCAATCCATTCTGAACTTTCCATTTATCCTCGGCCGCACTTAAGAATTGGTCTACAATAATTTGGGCACCATTAAAGAAGTCGCCAAACTGCGCTTCCCAAACCACCAGGGTTTCGGGCGAGCTCATGGCATATCCATAGTCAAAGCCCATAACTCCATACTCTGAAAGCAAAGAATTGTAAATGGCAAAGCGCCCTTCGCGGCCCATAATGTTATTCAGCAACAGGTGTTCCTCCTCAGAGTCTTCAACCTTAATCACCGCGTGCCGGTGGGAGAATGTTCCCCTTTCAGAATCTTCACCACTGATACGCACATTGTAGCCATCAACGATCAATGTTCCATAGGCCAGAAGTTCGGCCATACCCCAATCAAGGCTATTGCGTTCATCTACCATCTTCCAACGCTCTTCCATCAAGCGTTTGATTTTCACGAAGAACTTTTTCCCTTCTGGCAGGGTGGTAATGGTGCGAGCGATCTCTTTTAGGCGATCAATATCAAAGGAGGTATCAATCGATTCTACAAAATCTTTAGGCTCAGCGGTACGAAATCCATCCCATTCATCTTGCATGAATTGAGTGATGGTATTCTTTTCAATCTTTTTCGATTCATCAAAGCGCATTTCCAGCACTTCTTTGAATTCGTTTTCCAATTCTTTCAGAAAGGCTTTATCAATAACTCCCTGCTCTTGCAATTTTTGAGCATAAATCTCTTTAGGATTAGGGTGTTTATTGATTGCTTTATAGAGAACCGGTTGGGTGAATCGTGGTTCATCACCCTCATTGTGCCCATATTTTCGGTAACAAAGTAGATCGATGAAAATATCGCGATTGTATCGCTGACGGTACTCCATAGCAAACAGGGTTGCATGAATTACTGCTTCTACATCATCACCATTTACATGGAGTACCGGTGCTTGTACCGTTTTGGCAATATCAGTACAGTATATACTGGATCGGGCATCCAGATAGTTAGTTGTAAACCCTACCTGATTATTGATAACGATGTGTACCGTTCCTCCGGTATGGTAGCCATCCAGAGTTTCCATTTGCAGTACCTCGTAGACGATTCCCTGGGCCGCAACTGCAGCATCCCCATGGATGAGGATAGGCATTACCTTAGACTTATCCTTATCGTGAACAGTATTGATTTTCGCTCTGGCAATACCGGTAACTACAGCGTCTACCGCTTCTAGATGGGAAGGGTTAGGCGAAAGGTTCAATTTGATGGTTTTACCATTATCCAATTGTTGGGTACTGGTATATCCAAGATGGTATTTTACATCGCCATCAAATTCATCATCTACGAACTCTTTACCTTCAAATTCTGAGAAAATATCACGTTGGGTCTTTCCAAAAATGTTGGATAAAACATTCAGGCGTCCGCGATGCGCCATGCCCATTACGAATTCTTCAACACCTAAATCCGCTGCACGTCTAATTCCAAACTCCAGGGCTGGAATAAGGCTCTCGGCCCCTTCAATAGAGAAGCGCTTTTGTCCTACGAATTTGCGGTTAATGAAGTTTTCAAAGGCTACTGCTTCATTCAATTTGTGAATGATCAGTTTTTTCTCTTCCGGACTGTAATCCGGATAGTTGTTATTCGGATTAATAGCAGTCTGAATCCATTTGATCCGCTCAGGATCTCCGAGATACATGTACTCTATACCGATACTGCGACAATAAACTTCTTCCAGTCGCTGGATAATATCGCGTAAGCTCTTACTCTCCTTAAAACCAATCTCCTTGGCTGCTTGAAAAGGAAGATCCAGGTCAGCATCGTTTAAACCAAAATTTTCTTTGGCTAAGGTGGGTTCATATTTTCTTCGGGTACGTACCGGATTGGTAGCGGTAAACAGATGTCCGCGGGTACGATATCCATCAATTAGATTTAATACCTGGAATTCCTTACGGATTTCTTCAACGATTTCCGCATGGTTTAAGTTGAGGGCGAAGTTTGAAGCATCGCCATCACCATATTCTTCAATGGCAAAATCATATCCCTGAAAAAAAGCTCTCCAACTAGGCTCGATGCTGTCGGGACTTTTCAGGTAAAGCTCATAAAGGTCGTCTATAAATGTACTGTGTACTCCTCCGAGAAAGGAAAATCTGTCCATGGTGGTCGCGTCGCGAAATTGGCTACAAAATTAGGATAAATATAATGCGTTAATTCTACAGCACGGTTTAAATATCAATTGTCTAAACATAAGCTGTTTGCCCTTATTTTTGTTTACATGAAAAAGCACTATCTCCTTCTACTCTGCATGGTCTTAATAGGTCATCTGGCCAGTGCCCAAAGTGATCGATTCCGAAAAAAGAATTCCAAGCCGAAAGAGGCTCCCCAGGAAGAAACACAAAGGGAGACTCCAAAGCCGCCACCTGCACCGGAGAACTTTTTTGATCGATTGGTCTATGGAGGTGGCGCTGGTCTAAGTTTTGGGAATAACACCAATATCTTCCTGGCCCCCCAGGTTGGCTATCAGATAAATGATAATTGGGTAGCCGGTGTGGGCTATATGTACAATTACGCCCGTTGGAATCAAATTCTAACTACTCAAGGTTGGGTCGAGGTTGATTTCGAGAACCAGATTCATGGTCCGAATATTTTCACCAATTACAATTTTCTGAACACCCTTTTTGTTGGTACCCAATTAGAATTACTGAATAACGACCTTTATACCTATAACAATATCAATGGGGATTTTGATATTAGTAATACCTGGACGCCGGTCTTGTTTGTCCAGGGAGGTTTTTTTCAAAGAATCGGTAATAGTGGGGCTATGCAAATTGGCTTAAGGCTCAATTTATTGCATGATGAAAACTCGCCCTACGCAACTTCCTGGGCTCCGATTTTTCAGGTGTTTTTCTAAAGCCGTCCGCTGTATTGCGCTCTGAATATCACCTTCTGAGCCTCACGTTCTAAAATAGCTATTGTAAGAATATGAGGATTTTGCATAGCGCGCGGTTCAATATCTACTCGATAAAGGAGATTGGCTAGATCTAATTTCTCCAGATTTTGGATAAGCCAATTTTCAAGCCAGGAGGCTAGATTTTCTTCTGGGACATCTTTTAATTCAAGTTGCAGGTCTTTAGCTAATTGACTGCGGATTTCTTTTTTTAAAAAGATCTTTTGAGAGTAAAGATTCTGAAACTGCAGCCAGTAATTCATCGATCTCTCTGGCTGAGCCAGGTCGCAAATTGAGCAAGCTCTTTTTTGATGGAATCCTCTTCTCCTTTTGAGTTTTCCAGGGAAGCTAGGGCATCTTTTAACAAACTATCACGCTTGGCTTCGGCTTTAGCTCGTGCTCCGCTTTGTTCCATTAAGTTACACCAGGCTTCCACTTTACTTACCTCATCAATGAATTGTGTATTTCGAAGCGTTTCAAAACTATCAGGGTCTAGTTCCTTAGTGTAAATCATCAATAAGGTTTTCTTATCCTGAATAATGTCTCCTCCCGGCTTTTTCCCCACTTTTTCAGGGTCTCCAAAGGCATCTAAAAGATCATCCTGCACCTGAAAAGACAAACCTGCGTTGATGCCGAAGTTGTACAAGGATTCAGCTGAATTGGTGTCCGCGCCTCCAACCAATGCACCTATTTTTAAAGCGGCCCCAAGAAGAACGGCGGTTTTTTGACGAATCATTTCCAGATATTCTTCTTCTAACACTTCGGTACGTGATTCGAAGTTCATATCGCGCTGTTGACCTTCACAGATTTCCAATGCGGTTTGCGAAAAGCAATCGAGAACCGGCGCCAAGATCTTCGCATCTACTTCAGCGATATATTGGTAGGCTTTTACCAGCATGGCATCCCCGGAGAGGATTGCGATATCCCGATTCCACTTTTTATGCACGGTTGCCTGGCCTCGACGAATATCCGCTTCGTCCATAATATCATCATGAACCAGCGAGAAGTTGTGAAAGACTTCAATGCCTAGGGCAGGCATTAGTGCCTTTTGCCCATCAGTTCCAAAGAGTTCGCATGCTGCGAGACTTAAAGCCGGTCGAAGGCGCTTTCCTCCTAAGGAAAGAATGTAAGCCATCGGCTCGTAGAGCTCTGCGGGGTTCTTTTTAAAGTTTTGTTCAGAAAGAGTCTCTTCGATTAGAGCTACATATTGGGGAATTCTATTCATCTAGTCGTTCTTCAACAGGTCAACCAGGTAGCGGCCATAACCACTTTTTAGGAGAGGATTTGCTATTGCCTCTAGCTCATCATTATTAATGAATCCATTGCGCCAGGCTATTTCTTCAATACAACCCACTTTTAAACCCTGACGTTCTTCAATTACTTGTACAAATTGCCCTGCCTGCATTAAGCTCGGGAAGGTCCCAGTATCTAACCAGGCGGTGCCTCGATCGAGTATGCCTACTTGTAATTTGCCTTGAGATAGGTACTCTTTGTTTACATCTGTGATCTCATATTCCCCTCGGGCAGAAGGTTCTAAGTTTTTGGCAATTTCTACCACATCATTATCGTAGAAATAGAGGCCAGGAACGGCATACCTAGACTTTGGTTTTGAAGGTTTTTCTTCTATCGAAATGGCTTTTAGGTTTTCATCAAACTCTACCACACCGTAACGCTCGGGGTCAGAAACCTGATAGGCAAAGACTACGCCTCCATTAGGATCTTTACTACTTTGAAGAAGATCGGCCATTTTAGAACCGTAGAAGATATTGTCCCCCAGCACGAGAGCAGCGTTGTCATCTCCGATGAATTTGTCACCTAATACAAAAGCCTGAGCCAGACCATTTGGCTCATGTTGAATGGTATACTGAAACTCACAACCAATACGACTACCATCTCCTAATAATTTCTGGAAAAGAGGCATGTCATGAGGAGTGGAAATAATCAGAATTTCCCGAATCCCAGCTTGCAAAAGTGTGCTGAGTGGATAGTAGATCATCGGTTTATCGTAAACCGGCATCAACTGTTTACTAACCGCGAGGGTTAGAGGATGAAGGCGAGTACCGGATCCACCGGCGAGAATAATTCCTTTCATTATTCAGAGTCTTTGGTTGCGTTTTCTATGCTTCACTTTCTATGGCCGAAAGCTCTTCTTCATCATCCTCCTCATCTACCGCATAGATAGTAATATACGGTTCAGTGAATGATTTGTTGATGATCATCCTCTCAAAACTAAGTAATAAGGTTGGCAATAGTAGCAGATTTCCAATCATCGCAATCACCAGGGTGATACTAACCAAAATACCCAAGGCTACAATTCCTCCAAAACTGGAAGCAGTAAAGACACTAAAGCCAAAGAAGAGCACGATGCTGGTGTAGAACATACTCACTCCGGTTTCCCGGATTGCAAGTAATACCGACTGACCAATATTGTAATTGGTAATCTTTAGTTCTTGCCGGTATTTCGCTAGGAAGTGGATCGTGTCATCAATGCTAATTCCGAAAGCCACGCTGAACACAAGGATGGTAGAAGGTTTCAGTGGAATACCAAAATAACCCATTATCCCCGCGGTCATTAACAGAGGAAAGAGATTGGGCACCAGGCTTACCAGCACCATGGCAAAGGATCTGAAAATCAGGGCCATTACCAGAGCGATTACCGTGATAGCCAGACCGAGGCTTACCGCTAAGTTTTTAATAAGGTAGGTGGTTCCTTTTTGAAAGACCATCCAGGCACCGGTAACTGTAACATCGTAACGATCCGCAGGTAAATGTGCCGCTAAATTACTATCCAATGCTTCTTGTAAGTAGAGAGATTCCTCCTTGCCCATATCCTCCACTTGCATACTGATGCGGGCATATCGACCACTGGTATCAATTAAGGATTGCAGGATGTTGCTCCCGCCTTCACCCTGATCAGGGATATAGGACATCACAAAGCTTCGGTCCTGAGAATTAGGCAAGGCATAAAATTCTGGACTACCTCGATAATAGGCCTGTTTGGCAAACTTTAAGCCGTCTACCACAGATAGGGCGCGGCTCACTCCATTTACCTCCGCCATGGATTCTTGCAGGCGATCCATCCGCTTGAGAGTGCTGCTTTTATAGGCACCGCCCGGACGTTTGGTATCAATCACCAATTCCAAAGGAACCACTCCACCAAAACGATCCTCTAAAAACCGGAGGTCCTGAAAAACCGGATCGCTTTTTTTGAATTCTTCACTGAGATTTCCGGTGGTGTAAATCTTTGAAATACCAATACCGGCCAGAGCAAGAAGTATCACTAAACCAACGTACACATAGCGGCGATGATACATGGACATTCGAATAAGCCAATCGATAAATCCTTTTATCCAGCGCTTTTCGAGATGCTTGTAATGCCGGTAAATGGGCGGGCGAGCAAAGCTGTAATAGACGGGAATGACAATAATGGAAATCACAAAAACCATCATCACATTGAAGGAGGCCACTACCCCAAATTCTTTCAATATTGTACTGTCGGTAAGAATCAATGAAGCGAAACCCATTGAAGTGGTCGCATTGGTCATCATGGTAGCAGCGCCAATCTTGCGAATTACTCGCTGTAAGGCTTTTATTCGATTACCATGATTTTTGAATTCTGAATGGTATTTGTTGATTAAGAAGATGCAATTGGGTACCCCGATCACAATGACCAGGGAAGGAATTAAGGAGCTCAACATGGATATTTCATAGTCGAGCACGGAAATGAGTCCGAAGGACCAAAACACTCCAAGGACCACCACACCGAGGGAGATCATCATCGCTCTAAAGCTTCTTAGGAAAGCATATAAGATAATGGCCGTAACCAGCATAGCTAAACCTACCAGGAGGAATATCTCCGCACTGACTTTCTTGGTGTTTGCCATGCGTAGATGTGGTAGACCGCTTATCTTAATATCCTTGCCAATTTTAGCTTCAGCCGTTTCAACCCTTTCTTTAATTTCTTCTACGATGGATACGATTTCGCGGACATAAAGCTTCTCAGCTTCGATCTGTACCAACATTAAGGGTACCTGACCATCTTCACTTAGAAGCAGACCTTTATAAAAGGGAAGGTCTCCGTAGAGGGATCGGAGGCTATCGAGATTTCCACTTCGGAACCCAGGGTTTAGGGACTCGTAGTAGAGTTTCTCCAAACTGTCGTTACGCCTTAAGTTGAGAGCATTAATGGGAGAAAGCACCCCTTGAACGCCTTCGATACTGCTCATTTCATCCTGAAGCAATTGCCATTGCGGATACAATTCCGGATCGAAGATGTCAAAGCTATCGATGGCCAGAACCACCGTATTTCCTACCTGATTAAATCGTTCTCGGAAAATATCATAATCAACCTGAGTACTATCCGTCTTCGGGAGTAGTCGTGAAAACTTAAAGCTTACCTGAACGAATTGTCCCTGCCAGGCCATAAAAAAACTCAGCAGAAGGATAATGCTGAGCACCGTTAGGCGGTTGCGAAGTATAAGACGGGCAATGAAGGTAAACATCCCTTATTTGGGCCAATTCTAATTTGGGCAAAACTACTAAAAAGGGAGGCTCCTAAAAGCTGAATTTGGAGCTCAGTTTAAAGGCCCAATTATCTATCGCTTCCGGCAATTGATTTGGTCCATAACGGTAAAAGACTCCAATACCTAAGCCAATGAAATTGTCGACGTAAAGCCGGTTGAATTCTAAACCACTTTCGAAGAAACCATTGCTTAAATCTCTACTTCCCAAAAGATTATTGATAGCATTGTCTTCCATGTCCCCAAAGGCCACTCGATGCACCATTTCCAGGTGAGGTTCAAACTTGGGTCTTTTGAAGAAGATGCTGCGAAAATCCTGGCGCCACATTAAACTGAAATATCGACTATTTAGAAACTCATTAAATCGCATCGTTTCGAAGGAATTACGATCGGCCAGTGAACCAAAATTTGCCTGGTAGAAACTGGAAATGTTTCTAAAGTTAGCGGTAGGTGTGATCAGGCGGTTTTCAGGTGCCTCATCAAATATATAAGCGGATCTTAGTAAAAGAGATGTTTCACCAAAACCGCGGCTTAAACGACGGTATTCAGCCTGAAAGAACAATCGGGAATAATTGAATTCACTCTCCCAAAAGTTTGGAACACTACGGTCATACTGAACCTGGAAAACGGGATACCGCTGTTTAAGCTTTATCTTACCGACAGGGGTTTCGGCGTATTCCTCCTGCGGTGCGATGCGGAGTCCGAGACCTATTTCTGTGTACTCAATCCAATTACTGCTGTTGGGAGTTATAAGGTCCTGAAAGCCTCCTCTTACCTGAGCCCGCTCTCTTAATACACCGGCATTTAATCGCACATTAGGTAGGGGGTCAATCCACATTCTTAAATCGATATTTTGCCGATAGTCCCATTGCTCTATGTATAGTCGTCGATAGCTGTTTTCGAATAGACTGCTCCGTTCAACACCAGGCATACTAAAACCTGAGGTTTCAAAAATGTCGCTTTGATAACGCGCGATAAATTGCCAGCGGAGGTTTTTGATAAATTCAAATTTGAGGTGTCCGCCATATTTATGATCCTGATCGCGGAAACCGTAGGCATAGTAGGCTCCAATCCTTAGCCAATCTATCATCTCCCTCTTAGTTTCCACTCCAAGTCCAAGTCGGAATCCCTCGTACTCGTTGTAGTTTAGGATTGAACCAAGGTCGAGATTAACCCACCATAATGGTACGTAGCCTCGACGAATGGTCAGTAGAAGATTGAGATTTCGTTCAAAATCTTCCGCTTCTGATAAACTGTCAATGAAGACATAGGTATTCTGCTCCACACTGTCCAATTCCTCTCCTCTAAATGCAATGAGAAGGGAATCCACCACGTCTTGTTTCTTCTTTTCTATGGTGAGTTCATTTCGGGAGATGTCTTTACGGTCTAATCCCGGGTCCAGATCAATTCGCGTTAATTTTCGTCGCATGATCGCCATCGGTTCCGCCCCATTTATACTCACCATCCGCAATTTTATATCCGCCTCGAAGCTTATTGGGAACCAGGTATGCGGTCCGAAGCGTTGATATTCCTGGCGAATTTCAATGGGTAGTTCCTCCTCTCCGGCAGGAGTGGCTCGAAGATTCACAATGGCCCAATCTCGGGAGTCGATGTTGATCACACCTTTTAAAGCTTTAAATCCGGTATTGGGACGAGGGCGGAAGCTCAGGGTGAAAATGGTGTCTCCGCTGGTGGTTATCAAACTATCTTCCAGAATGAAATAATACCTCCGGGTACTTCCTTTACTAATAGGGTTGAGGAATTCGCTTCCGGTAATCCCAATATAATCCTGATAAAAAGAGAAGGATTGCATTTGGGTGACTAACATGGCAAACATGGGGTTCTTAAAACCAGAGGTGCGATTGGCTAAAACTTCCTCATTATCCCTGGGTTTTTTCACCTTTCGGTTGGTGACAGTTTCCATGAAAAAGAGGTGTTTGCTCGAAAAGAAATCGTGAATTAAAAAGCCGGAGCTATCTATATCTACTATGCTGTCTGTCTGTCCAGTCGCCAAACTGTCTAACTTATCCGAAAGTAACACGGTGTCGATGGAAGGGTCCACCGAGTCCAGATTCATGGTTACAAAAAACTTACTGTAGGTGTAGTAGCTGAATTCTTCGAGGCTTTCAGGATCATTTAATTCCTTGTTCCGCACCGCATTTCTCACCATACGATGAGCAGGGTTTTCACCGGGTAGGACCGTTACTTCGTTAAGGGTGGTGTTCTTCTCAACGAGAACAATGCGCAGGGCTTTTCCATTGATATCCTTTGCTTCTACACTTTTCGGTTCAAATCCGATATAGCTAAATTCTAATTGCTGAATAGCCTCTTTGCTATTCAAGGAAAAATTACCATCTAAATCTGAGGTGCCTCCGTACGGGCCCTTATTGATGCGGATATTCACGAAGGGGAGGGCATTCCCCTTTTCATCAACTACTATCCCTTCTATTGAATTTTGTCCGGCAGCGATTATGGAGAAGAAAAGCGCTAGAAGGAGAAGAGCTGACTTGTGCATGATTGTTTTTTTCTATGACAAAGAAAGGGCCTTAAAAGTTGCTTTAAGGCATAAAAAAACCCCGACTAGTGTTTTAAACCAGTCAGGGAATGGGTATAAGTTATTCTAAGATAATCAGAGGGTACCGCGATTTTCCTGTTCGCGTTCAATAGATTCAAATAAGGCTTTGAAGTTTCCTTTACCAAAACTCTTAGCGCCCTTACGTTGAATAATCTCAAAGAACAGGGTTGGGCGATCTGCAACTGGCTTTGTGAAGAGCTGCAAAAGATAACCTTCGTCATCCCGGTCTACCAGGATACCACGCTTACGTAATTCTGCTACTTCTTCTTCGATATCTCCAACGCGTTCCAACAGATCATCATAGTAGGTGTCGGGTACGTAGAGGAATTCTACGCCATTTGCTACCAGGTGGTCTATAGTACTGATTATATCATCAGTGGCCACTGCGATGTGTTGCACTCCAGCGCCATTGTAGAAGTCAATGTATTCTTCAATCTGTGACTTTTTCTTACCCTCCGCTGGCTCGTTAATAGGGAATTTGATGCGGCCATTTCCATTGGTCATCACCTTACTCATTAGAGCGGTGTATTCGGTAGAAATGTCCTTATCATCAAATGAAACCAACTGGGCAAAACCCATTACCCGAGCGTAGAAGTCAACCCACTGATTCATTTCGCCCCAACCTACATTACCCACCATGTGGTCGATGTATTTAAGGCCTGATTCTTTGGGATTATAATGGCTCTTCCATTCGGTATATCCTGGCATAAAAGGCCCATCATATTCGGAACGCTCTACAAAAATGTGAACGGTATCCCCATAGGTTTTAATACCACTGAGTGTTACTTTACCATTGGCATCTTCGATCGTGTAGGGTTCAAAGGCTACTTCAGCTCCACGCTTGGTGGTTTCCACAAAACTTTTGGTAGCATCATCTACCCAAAGGGCGACGTTTTTCACTCCGTCCCCATGCTTGCTGAGGTGTTCATTAATGGGTCCGCCTTCTCCAAGAGGAGTAGTTAGAACCAAGCGAATTTTATCCTGCTGTAATACATAGGATACGCGATCTTTTACACCGGTTTCTAATCCTGCATAAGCAACGGATTGAAATCCGAAAGCAGTTTTGTAGAAGTGAGCAGCTTGCTTGGCATTACCCACATAAAGTTCTACGTGATCAGTCCCGTTTAGAGGTAAAAAGTCCTCTGCTTCAGGGAATTCCTTTTTTAGTTTCAGTGAGGTTTTATCGTAGAGTGTCTCCATAATTGCGCTTTTTTGCAAAGTTAGATTTTATTCTTCGAGCCAGGACTGATGATAGTTCTCCAATTCGATATCCAAAGCAGCTTGCGTAACCTTTAAAGGTGCAAAGGTGTCAACCATAACTGCCAGTTCCAGAGTTTCTTTTTGTCCGACACTGCGTTCATAGGCTCCCGGGTGAGGCCCATGAGGAATACCCGCGGGGTGGAGGCTGATAAAGCCCTTATCCACATGATTACGACTCATGAAATCACCATCCACATAATATAGCACCTCATCGCTGTCAATATTGCTATGATTATATGGAGCTGGTATTGCTTCCGGGTGATAGTCGTACAAGCGAGGGACGAAAGAACATACTACATAGCGCGCACTTTCAAAGGTTTGATGTACGGGTGGTGGCTGATGTACTCTTCCGGTAATCGGCTCGAAGTCTTTGATGTTAAAAGCATAGGGATAGTTGTATCCATCCCATCCTACCACATCAAAGGGATGGCTGGCATAAGTTACATCGTGCAGGATGCCTTCCTTTTTGACCTTAACAATGAAATTTCCAAAGGCATCATGAACCTCTAATTCTTCTGGAGTGCGCATGTCGCGCTCACAGAAAGGACTGTGCTCCAACAGCTGACCGAAATAGTTGCGGTAGCGCTTAGGGGTATAGATGGGTTGATAGGAATCTAGAATGAAGAGTCGGTTATCAGCATCATCAAAGTGAATTTGATAAATCATACCTCTCGGAATTACCAGGTAGTCGCCATAGCCGAAACGGATATTACCCATGAGGGTTTTTAGTACTCCGCTTCCGCGATGGACGAAGATCATTTCGTCGGCATCGCCATTCTTATAAAAGTACTCGGTTTGACTTTGAGTCGGGGACGCGAGTGAAATATGCACGTCATTATTAAAGAGTACCGAGATGCGACTTTCCAGATAATCCGCCTTGCTCGGTACCTGAAAACCTTGCAGCATTCGGCTGCTAATATTGTGATCTACTGCGGCTTTAGGATTGAGGTCAGCAACTTGCTTTACCTCCTTAACCATGGTAGGACGATGCAAATGATAGAGTAGGGCGGACATTCCGCTAAAGCCCTCAGTGCCAAAAAGCTGCTCATAGTGCAGGCTTCCGTCTTCTTTTTTAAAGGTGGTATGGCGCTTATGCGGGATCTTACCGAGTTTCTGGTAGAATGGCATATTTTGAAATTTGGTGAAAATTCAAATATTCATTTTCAAGGAGAGCTGAAAAAGAACATTTGTCAGTTTTTAAGAATTTGGATGTAGGTCGCCCCAGCGCATGTGGCTGTGGTATCGTTGTTTTACCTCTTTGCCCTTGCGACGTTCGCGCTGTTCTTCCGGAGAAAGATGAACGATTTCCTGACACTCCTCAGAGCAGGTCTTTTCATATTTCTCGGTACACTTTTCACATTGAATGAAGAGTAAATTGCAAGCCACATTTGCGCAGTTTACGTGAGAATCCGCAGGCTCACCACACTGGTGACAATGGGATATCACCTCTTTGGAAATGCTCTCACCCAGTCTCTCATCGAAGACAAAGTTTTTACCGTGGAATTTATTGGGGAGTTCACGAGTTTTTATCTGCCTTGCATAATCGATTATGCCACCGTGTAATTGATTAACATCTTTAAAGCCATGGTGCTTTAAAAAGGCAGAAGTCTTTTCACAACGAATTCCACCCGTACAATACAGGAGGATTTTTTCATTTTCCTTGCCTTTCAATTTTTCCAATACTTCCGGCAACTCTTCTCTGAAAGTCTCTGATTGAGGGAGGATAGAGTTTTCAAAATGCCCGATTTCACTCTCATAGTGATTGCGCATATCCACGATTACCGCTCCCTCATCCATTGCATTGTTCCACTGTTCAGCATCCAGATGTCGGCCCACATTGGTAACATCATAGGAATCATCTTCCAGGCCATCGGCCAATATGCGTTCCCGGTTTTTAATAACCAGCTTTAAGAAAGACTTACCGTCGTCTTCTACGGCGATTTTAAAGGGAATATTCTTGAATTCTGCTTTAGCGTGTAATTCTTTGACAAAGCGCTCCCAATTCTGTTCCGGCACATTCATCTGGGCGTTAATGCCTTCTCGGGCGACGTAGATGCGACCCAGGCAATTCAGTTCGCTCCACTCGGTATAGAGCTGATCCCGCATCAACTGCGGATCTTCGATGATTACATAACGATAGAATGAAACCGTTACCCGCTTAAAATCTTCAGCCATTAAACGAGCTTCCAATTCTTCGCGACTGTATTTATTCACCAGATTCTTTTTTCCGGCATTCGGATCCATGGGATAAAATTTTGGCAAAGTTAAGAAAGGCAGGAAGGGGAAAGATGATATTTGTTAGGCATTCGAATTGCCTAAAGCCCATAAGGCCCCATTGGAGAAATGTGGGTTTAGTTTTAATGGAATCCTTTATCCACACCCGTTATGCCTTTTAAAACTTATACCATTGTATTGGAAAAACATGAAAATTAAAATTGACCATTCCAATACAGGGGCTACAATTTCAGATCGAAAGTTTCTGAGACCTAAGAAGGCGATGAGATATGTTGTGCTCACATCACTCGTGGTCATAGTATTCTTTGCCATTGTCGGATTCCTGCACTATGTCATCTACAGCCTACCCAATTTGAATTTTATAGAAGCGATACTTCATGCCCTTTTTTATTGTTTAATTGGCCTGGTTAGTGCGCTTTTACTTTCAATAGGCTATTTGTCTTTTCACCTGTTTGGATGGATATATTGGAGGAGCATTGACCTTGATGTTAGGCGAAACTCTCTCAAAGTCGTTTACATGTTTCTGGGTCAAAAGCTTAAAACCAAAACCATTAGCGATAGCTTTGATTTATCGAGACTACAGCTTCAGCAAATGGGCTATGGTAGAGGTCAAAGGCTGGTCCTCAGATATCACTCCTATAAGCCGGAAAGCCTGCTAGTGCTAACAGAAATTGAGGATATTCAATCAATAAATGAACTGATAAAAGGTCTTCATTTACGTCCAAGCTAAGAAGAAACAAACCATGGATCGCTCCATAGACATACTTACCGAAAGGGAAGAGTTAAACGAATGGGTTCTAAAAAGTATCAAGTTATTTGAAGAAACCCCCTATCTGGATAATGTACTAGAAGTTTATCCTCTGGAAACGGCCAAACCGGAAAGGTTAGAGGCCCGGCTTCGGAGAAGAATCATTTTGGCCCATCAAGGCCGTAAGACTGATGAGCTGATTAGGATATTTTTAGAGGAAGTCAAGTTTCCTTATGAAGAGCCGCTTTGGTTTTTAATGAAAAATGCCAAAGGAGCGCGAAAAGCAAATCCCAAACAGTTGGAGCGGATAATGGATTCCTTATATGCCATGACAGCCGAAGAGACCGTGATCCGATTAGAAGCGGCCCCTAAGCTCAATACCCAGATGGGACATATGTTTTCCGATTGGTTAAAGAGGAGCTTCAAGACTCTTGAGCCGGGAGACTTTCAAAAAGCGAATGGAGGAATTTTTATTCTTAATGCCTCAGAGGTAGAAGGGATGAAATTCGTGAACCAGGTTTTAGGGCAGGAGTTAAAGAAACGCCCGGATTTGGTGGCTAAAGTAAATCAGACTTATGTGATCGGCGAGGCAAAATGGATAGGATCGCCTGGTGGTAATCAGGAGAAACAAGTAGTTGAGGTTCTCGATTTTTGTCGTGAACAGCGTGGAGCGGTAATGAGAGTAGGGATCATTGATGGATTCCCCTGGGCAGTGCAAAGGAGCAATGATAAGATCATTAATGCCAAAGAGGCGGTGCAGGTGCAGGAATCACCGTATGATGTTTTAAGTGCCTTACTGTTGAAAGAGTATTTGGAATCCCTTCTCTAATCTAGCGGTACATATTCAAGCAATTGGTACTCAATTTCCCGGGAAGCAAAGTTTTCTCGAGCCACTTCTAGTGAGCGGGCAGAATTATCAATACCGATCCAATTTCGACCCAATTCTTCCGCCGCCATTAAGGTGCTGCCCGAACCTGCAAAGCAGTCGAGCACTATAGAATCAGGTTTTGAGGAGTTATTGATGATCCGTTTTAAAAGCTCATCATTCTTTTGAGTGGGGTAGCTCACATAAGAGAGACCTTTATCCTTATACTGCCAAACATCCTGAATTTTGAAACCTTTGTGCTCGCTGGCCAACACAATCTTTCGCGGATTACCAGTGCTCGACCATTCGATACGACCTTCCTGATCCAGTTCGTCTAAAACCGTGCGGGCATAACGCCAATGCCGACCTTTGGGAGGTGCAAGTCCTTTCCATTTCATCCCGGTATCTCCATTCGTTGTTTTGCCAGGGGCATGAATCGGATTGGTTGTATAGAAACCAAGTGTAGGATGTTCTTTAGGGAAAAGTTCCTTTCTTTTATCCTTAGACATGGGTTCTTTGATATCGTTCCAAATCTGTTGATCACGGTTTTTAGCATAGTAAAGAATCATATCCGAATAGTTGCCATAGGCACTACGCTTGAAATTCTTGGGGTTGCATTTAATCCGCGTGATATCATTGATGAAGTTAGGATAGCCAAATACTTCGTCCATGATGATTTTTACATAGTGGCCAATCTTTTTGTCGATATGTAAGTAGATGCTTCCCTGCTCGGATAATAACTCATGCAAAAGAATGAGACGCTTGCGCAGGAAGTCAAGGAATTCGCTATTTACTAACTGATCAGAGTAGGCAGTATCTTCATCAATTGTATTGAAATCCTGACCAGTACCAAAGGGCGGGTCGATATAGATCAGATCAATTTTTCCTCGATGAGTCTCCAGAAGTTTATGAAGAACCAAATAGTTGTCGCCAAAAATGAATTGCTTTTCAATCGTGTCTGGAACGGTGCCAATGCTTATTAATTCGCCGTGGAGGGTGCTGGCTAAAACTTGTTCTTCTTCTGATTTATGGGCATACTCTAAAGTGCAATTCTTGGTCTTTTTCAGGTTTGCCAGAGTTGGCGCTTTGGAAGTCGAGTTTCTTCGAAGGAATTCTTCAAAATCTCCTGCACTAATGCGATAACTCTTACTTATTTTGACAGCATTAAGCTCTTGCCTTTGAATGTATTTCGATACCGTCTGTCGGGTAACCTTCAGGGTTTGTGCTATTTCCTCAACTGTTAAAAAGTCGGCCTCTTTCACTCACTACAGATTTGGCCTCAAAGTAACTTATTTTAACATAAATAGTAAAGTGACATTTAAAGGAAGATATAGGTTTTTTAAGTGGTGTCGTACAGACTTCGGTTTTGGATTTTGCTGATATCGTAATAAACTAGCCTGTCTCCATTTACGCGAAGAGCTAGTGGTTATAATGATCACGGGATACAAGGGTTTATGCTGTTGGATGTAGTCTACGCCATCCAACCCGATAGTTGATTTCTTAGGGCGGTTTTTTTTATCGGCATGAAATAGCTCTATCATTTTCCTGATCTTTATAGGAATCAAGCAAGCTTGGATGAAACCATTTAACCTTTTGTATTTGTTCTTCCTTTTTCAGATTAATCTATTCGGTCAGACCCCGCATTTAAACGGGAATCTTGAAATAGACCTTGATGCGGGCTTGATTCATTGTGATTTTCAGATTAGTAATTTTCCAGCTCTGGATAATCCTGCCCTTTGTTTGAACAAAGGATTTAATATCAAAGACCTCAGAGTAGACGGCTTGTCAAAGCGCTACAATGTAGATTGGGGCGTCGCTTTTAAATCCCCATTTTTAAGGGAAGGGTTGGGCATTGCACCCATAATTGATTCTTTGAAAAATGAGCAGGTTATTAGCCTTAAGTATGTTGGAGCATTTCCGAGATATCAAGAAGATGAGATTACTGCTCAAGGGGATGGAATGTCTGTGATAGCCATAAAGAATGAGATCCTCCGAGCCTCTCATCAGAGCCTTTGGTATCCGGTCTTAATGGATCGCACTACAAACACCGTTTTAAGCAAGTTCACCTATGATCTAAGCATTGAGTGCACTGCTTGCCAGAGTATCTATCTGGGAGGGTCTGATCCCCAGGAAAAAAATAAGATTCATTTAAGCAGTTCTAAACCAAATGATTTGATCCTATATGCGGGGAGGTTTGATTTTAAAAGTTATGGAAACACCTTTTTTCTCAATACCAATTTAGATCCGGCCTCAATGCGAACAGTTGATCAGGCCTTAGCCAGGATCCGCGATTACTATGCAGGTTTATTTGGGATTCCTTATGAGGATCCAATTGTCTTAGCACAGATATTTAGCATTGGTCCCGCCAATCAGTATGAGAACTGGGCATTTGTAGTTTATCCTTGTATTGTAGCTGATTTAAATCAATTGTCTCACCAGATAGACTCTACTGGTAATAATTTCAAGGACATTGAGGCCTTTCGATTATATAGCCATGAATTGGCACATCAGTATTTTGGCTTGCAACTAAAGTCGGATAATGAATATTGGGCCTTTTTTAGTGAGAGCTTAGCGGAATATCTTAGTCTGAAGGCGATGGAGGAGTTCTTTAGCGAAGCAAACTACCACGATTACGTGATTCATCGATACTTAAGCGGGAGAGCCCTGGAAAGAAGCTATGTTCGATTAGATTCAGTTCAGTTGGAAATAGATACTCGCAGGAGTTATCGCTATTATCCTATGTTAATGCTTGGTTTAGAGCAATGTGCAGGAAAAGACAAGACATTAAAGTTCTTAAAGTATATGCTCCACAATGTCCAATCTACGGATCTTAATTATGAGAAATTTAAGCAAGAAGCTTTAAAATCAGGAATCTTAGAGTCTGAATGGGAAGAATTCGAAAGTTCTTATGTCCAATCGGATAATTGTTTACGATTAGTAAGAAGTCGCTTAGAATAACGGTAGGCATTTCAGTAATACCAATTCTATTAACCGTTGATTAAAAAGTACAGATTATGACCACCTTGAATTACAGCATTGAAATAAAGCAATCCATTGACCGGGTTTTTAATACCATTATGGATCAATCAACTTACGCGGATTGGGCTAAGGCCTGGGGACCAGGGATGAAGTTTTCCGGAGAATGGCAAGAAGGAGGCTACATTTCATTTTTTGACGAGAATCAGGGCGGGACTAAAGCGATTATTGAGGAGTTCATTCCTAATGAATATATCCGGATGAAGCACATGGCAATGGTTGACCCTGCCAATAATGAGCTTGAACCTAGCGATGAAATGATGCGAAAATGGATAGGAACTCTTGAGATTTACAAATTCAAAGAATTAGGTAAAACAAACACCCAAATGGAAGTAGAGCTGTTTGTTGATGAAGCTTTCGAACCAATGATGAATGCCTGGACCCAGGCCTTGGAATACTTCAAAGAGATCTGCGAAGATTGAAAAGGGAACTATTTGCTTCTCTCTTTTTGATCTACATCAATTATCCCCTTCATATTCCTATTTAGATTAGCGCTGTATCTCAATTCTTTAGCTTTCATCTATGTCCAGTCAACTAATCACAAACAAAAACAGAAAGTGGAAAAGTATAGTTGCCCTAATCCTGCTTCCATTAGTTTTTTGGTTTGACCTACTTAATTTCTATTTCGGAATCCTTTTCCTGTTTTGGAGTATTCAGGCGATTAGGGATAAAACGGTGTTTCTACTCGATCACCTGGACTTGAATAGAGATCCATTTTTATATTGGATGGTAACCGCGCTTTGGTTCATCTTGTCCTTGCTTAGCCTTGCGTTTTCTGAGCCATTGCTAGATATAAGTCAATAAGCTATTTTCTAATTCGAAATCATTTAATTGCCATGACCCGAAAAGAGTTTGTAAAAATGTGCGGATTATTGGGCGTATCCCTGCCTTTCACTTCAGTAATTTCTGCCTGTAAAGATGATAGTGGAAATCAAAATCCAATAAATCCCGATGAGAATGTACTCATAATCGGAGCTGGCCCTGCTGGTATGTCGGCCGGACATTTGCTAAGTCAGCAAGGTATAAACTTCCAAATCCTGGAAGCTTTGCCCACATATGGTGGACGCATCAAACACAATTGAAATTTTAGTGATTTCCCGATACCGCTTGGAGCTGAGTGGATTCATGTTGCGCGTAGCATTCTGCCGGAAATTGTTAATGATTCCAAGGTAAATGTGGGCACTCAAACATTGGGCTATGATTTACAAAATGATACTTCGGGATACTTTGATGGCAGTACTTTAAGCCTGGCACCGCTTGGCGACCATTTCGGATATGATTTCGCAGACCTCAAAATTATCGGATCTAGTTGGCTTGACTTTTTTGAGACCTATATTTTACCAGGAATTCAAACACGAATTACCTACAACACCCCTATTACAGCAATTGATTACAGTGGTGATCAAGTTCAGGTTACTTCCCAAGGCGGACAAGTATTTACCGCGGATCGAGTAATTTTTACTGCTCCCGTGAAGATGCTCCAAAATGGAGTGGTCAATTTCAATCCGTCATTACCCGCTAATAAACAACAGGCAATCGCCAATATCAAAGTATGGAGTGGTTTCAAGGCATTTTTCAAGTTTAGTACTAACTTTTATCCCACCTATTTAAGCTTCCCTAATAGTGCTTTACCTGAAGGGCAATTGCATTACTACGATGCGGCGTATGGCCAGAACACCAGTGATCATATTTTAGGCTTGTTCTCCACTGGAGTGCCGGCAGAGACCTATCAAGGATTTACCGGTGATGCCCAGAGAGACTACATTTTAAATGAGTTGGATGCTGTTTTTGGGAGTAATGTTGCTTCCAATAACTATCTGGAACATATTGTGCAAAATTGGAATGCAGAACCTTATGCCAACGGAGCCTATATCACGGCTTATGAAGACTATCAACAAGTGGAAATCCTCGGTCGCTCAGTAAACAATAAGCTCTTTTTTGCCGGGGATGCCTACACCACAGGGGATGATTGGAGCAGCGTTCATGCCGCAGCACGTTCGGCTAAACGAGCGGTACAGGAGATTGTTGGGTCTTAAATTCTGGTCTTGTATTTTGCAGGTAGCTATTTAGATTTACCTGATGACGAAACGCGATCTCCTTACACTGGCCTTGAAGCTGTGGGCATTGTACCTGTTGCTTGGATTTTTATTTTCCTCATTGCCTAGTCAAATTTTATACTATGCCTCTAATACAGAGCTCTATTCATTCAGTTTACTCCTGCTGATGATTGTTCTGCTCATGTTTCTGTTTATCATGCTCATGTATAAAGCCGATTTTGTAATTCGGATTACAGGTATGGATAGAGGATTCGAAGAGGAGCGTATAGATCTTGGGCAATTAAATTCTGAGCTAATTATAAAGTTGGGGGTTTTCATTATTTGGGGAGTCATTTTCATCCAAAATCTGCCCTACTTCTTGTTTGATTCTATTTTGACTTTCAAGGCAAGCTTAAACTATGCTGTAATAAGTGAAGCGAGACAGTTCGATTGGCTTTTGGAAGGCCTCCAAGTGGCCTTAGGATATCTGATGCTCACCAATTATGCTCGAATTGCTAAACTATTTAGAGCTAAAACATGAATGCGAAAAAGCACATCTCCTTCATAGTATTAAGGATAATTAGTTTGCTGCCAATCCTGGCCTGGCCATTTGTTTTCTTTGGCTCCATTTTCATGTTCGATGATCCTAATGCGAACCTAAACCTCCGCTGGTTACTGTTTATTTTGATAAATGGTTATCCGGTGATTTTAATTCTCAATTTGCTTCTCGCTAACTGGTGCTACAATCGCAATCTTTATGTCTCCTATGCTTTGGTGTCATGGCCGATCCTGTTGTTTGCCTGGTTGGCCTTCCTGATTGTTTTCTAAAACGCTCGATGCGTTTGCACTAGAATATCTAATAAATGGATTTAAGCTAAGTCGAGGATTACATCAAAATCTTATAGAATGAAGACCTTAAGTTTTTTGCTTTTTCTCTCTATCTCTTTCAGCTTATTGGCGCAAGACGAGCAATTGGATGAAGACCTGCAAAGGACCTTTATGCCCGCTATACAAATGGGTTACGTACAACATGCTACCTCAGAGTTATCCGGCGGACTTATGATCCAAACCAGTGTGGAGTATCGCGACATTTCCAATTTTGTTTTTCGCATCAATTATGATGACTTCAACTCTAATATGGATGTGAGTTATCCGATTGATGATGATCTGTCTTTTACTGGATCCACCACATTCTCTGAGTTGATTTTTGGAGTAGGTTATCGTTTGGAGATGAAGAAGCACAATCTAACCGCCTATGTGCAGCCAGGATATCGTTTCTATGGTTATCCGATTTTTTTACAAAATGGCAATGAGCTAAGTCTCGATTTTGATAGTCGCGAAGTAGGTTTGGTTCGTTACAGTTTGGGATATGAATTTGCTTTAGGACCGAAACTCTTCCTTACTCTGGAAGCTGTTTTGAGTCATACTACACAGGCGATTGACTTCTGGGCTGATAACCCCTGGGCTTATGGCGCTACATTGGGGATTTCAGCTCCTTTGCTTTAATCTTTACAAATTCCCTGGGATATAGGATAGCCGGTAAACATTTGAAAAAGGTTTAATTTGGAATGGTAAAAAATAATTGAGCCTAGCGGCCTTAATTGAAATAGTGAATCAATTTCAAGGAGCATAAGGTCAGTGAGGATTGCTAGAAGCTAAACCAAATTTTGAATTAATCGCAGTAGCTCATGACAGACATGTCCACCCAGACCTTTATCATAATAATTCTTGGACTTGCAGTAGTAGTACTATTGATTCTTGTACTCAGGCAAAACCTTAAAAAATTTGACTTTAAGCTTCTTAAAGGAGCTCTTACTTTTTCAGGTGAAACCCATGAAAAGGATAATGGGGATAAGGTTAGATCGGAGTCGGAGGATGAGGCTAAAAGAGTTCTAAGGTGGGTTCAGGAAAACTTAAATAAGGTTAATGGGAATTTTATTCTTACGGATACCGTAAATGAAAATGCACAGACCGCCGCAAGATTGTACACTAAGCTCACCGGAGATATTATTGCTACTTGTTTCTTTGAGGAGCCAGATTATGGGAATGGCGATTTTGCTAATACCATTTCACCCGGAGCCAATTTTGTTCGTTTAACGACTTCAAATCTTTGTCCAGTAGATAAAGTGGAAATGCTAAATGAGCGATTGGCAAACTTCTCATGTAATGCGAGGCTAATTGTTATCGAAGATGATATCGATGTTACCAAGATCGCAGGTATCTTTAGTAAGCTCCCCGATAAAAGCTATTTGGCATTCCTGGCATTGAATGATTATGGCAAGACTAAGGTGAATAAGGGTTTGACTTTTACCGGAGATATTGCGGAGAATCTCTATGAATATTACAAATCATTTACCTAGGCCTAGTGCTTTATAAAGGGGCCACCACTTTCGTGGATTTTGAATTGGGAATAAGCTTGCTCACCTCGCTTTGAATTAAACCTAGTAGAGCCTTCATCAAACCCTTTTTTACAAAGTACTTATGGGTTACCAGACCGATGGATCTTACTGGAACAGGATCAATGAATTCATTGGTTCGGACTTTAGCTTCGCTTGATAGAGCATCATAGGCCAGATAGGGAAGTATAGTAAGTCCTTCCCGAGATTCGGTGATGCGGATCAGACTTTCCATAGAACCGCTTTCAAACTTTAGGTTTACCGAGGGGTCAATATGGCTCTGGGATAGTTCGCAGATATCATAGACCTGAGTACGTAGGCAATGTCCTTCCTCCAGAAGGCACATTTTAGAAAACTGAAGATCTGAAGGGGATACCTTTTTGCTTTGACGATCGTTAGTGCAATCGTAAATTAAAAATGGTTCATCATAAATTGGATACTCGCTCAATTCTTTGTGCTCCAGGGGCAAGGCAAGAATGCCTATATCCAATTCCCTTTTCAATAATCGATCTTGTATCTGAGGGGTGGTGAGTTCTCTGATTTGGATGTTTACCTGAGGGAATTTAGCAGCAAATTCATTGATGAACAGAGGTAAAAGATAAGGGGCCACCGTTGGGATGATGCCAATTTTCAAATCACCCACTATTTCACCTTTTAACTCCTGCAAGACATTACCGAGAATGTCAATCTCATTCACAATGATGCGCAAGCGATCGATGATTTTAGCTCCTTCTTCAGTTACCGTTACAGGTTTGGTTTTTCGATTAAAGATTTTTACGCCTATCTCTCGTTCCAGTTTGTTGATCATCGTACTCAATGTGGATTGAGTCACGAAACACTTTTCTGCGGCCAATTCGAAGTTCCTGGAATCTACCACTGCTAACACATACTGAAACTGCTGGATGTTCACTTAATTCAAATTTTATTGACAGCATCAATATACGTATCTAAATTTTAGTTTTTATCAATGATAAGTCCGAGTCATATTTGAAGAACCAAAATCACAGAACTATGCGGAAAATATTTCTAACCTTAGTGGTCATCTCCTTTATTAGCTCATGTAATGAGTCAGGGGAAAACTCTCAAAACCAACATGCCATGTCAGAAGAAAAAAAGAGCTGCCCTCTGGGCTTCGACAAATTGAAATCAACGGGAATCGTTAGTCGCAACGTAGGGCAAACAAATCGCGAATGGTGGCCAAATCAGCTTGACTTAACAGTCTTGCGTAAGAATGCGGCCATCTCCGATCCTTTAGGAGCGCAATTCAACTATCAAGAGCAGTTTGAAAGTCTTGATTATGATGCCTTGAAAAAGGATTTGGAGGCCCTAATGACCGATTCTCAAGAATGGTGGCCTGCTGATTTTGGCCATTACGGTGGTCTTTTCATTCGCATGGCCTGGCATAGTGCAGGAACTTACCGTACCGGAGATGGCCGTGGTGGAACTCGCGAGGGCAAGCAGCGTTTCGCACCGCAGAATAGCTGGCCGGATAATGCCAATCTCGACAAAGCACGAAGATTACTCTGGCCAATTAAGCAGAAATATGGGCAAAAAATTTCTTGGGCTGACCTAATGATTTTGGCAGGAAATGTGGCCTTGGAGTCGATGGGTTTTGAAACCTTAGGATTTGCTGGGGGTAGAATCGATACCTGGGAACCCCAGACAGATGTTTACTGGGGATCGGAGGATAAATGGTTAGATGATAAACGTTTTAATGAGGATCGTGAATTGGAGAAACCATTGGCTGCAGTCCAAATGGGTTTAATCTATGTAAACCCGGAAGGACCTAATGGTAATCCCGATCCAGCCTTATCCGCTAAAGATATTCGCATCGCTTTTGGACGCATGGGAATGGACGATGAAGAAACTGTGGCACTTATTGCCGGAGGTCATACGCTTGGTAAGACTCATGGTCAGGCTAAAGACGCAGACTATGTTGGTGCGGCGCCGGAGGGAGCAGCGATGGAAGAAATGGGTTTGGGCTGGAAGAGCTCTTATAAATCAGGTAAAGGACCGGATGCCATCACTTCAAATTTGGAAGTGGTGTGGACAGAAACTCCTGCCCAATGGAGTCATGGGTATTTTAAGAGTCTGTTTGAACATGAATGGGAATTGGTGAAAAGCCCGGGAGGAGCCTGGCAGTTTGAGGCCAAGAATCCTGAGAAAATGTACCCCGACCCATTTGATGAAAGTAAGAAACGTAAGCCCACCATGTTGGTAACCGATGTGGCCTTGCTGCACGATCCGGAGTACAAGAGAATCTCACAGAATTTTTATGAGAACCCAGAGGTATTTGAAGAAGCTTTCGCCAAAGCCTGGTTCAAGTTAACCCATCGCGATATGGGTCCGAGTTCAACTTACCTGGGTCCGGAAATCCCGACTCAAGAGTTTGTGTGGCAAGACCCAATTCCAGTTGCCGATTATCAGCAAATTGATGATAATGATATTAAACTCCTGGCCGGAAAGATTAAGGATTCCGATTTGAGCATTGAAGAATTGGTGAGCACTGCCTGGGCTTCTGCTTCAACCTATCGTCATTCCGATCGCCGCGGAGGTGCAAATGGGGCACGAATTCGCCTCGAGCCTCAGGTTAATTGGGAGTCGAATAATCCCAAGCAATTGAAAAAGGTATTGGCGTTTTATGAAGGGCTAAAAGCAGAGTTTGATCAAGATTCTAAGAAAGTTTCCATTGCTGATTTAATTGTGCTTGGTGGTAAAGTGGGGATTGAAAAAGCAGCGGCAAAGGCCGGATACTCGGTAGAGGTACCTTTCGTGGCTGGAAGAACCGACGCAAGCCAGGAAATGACGAGCATAGAGGCTATGGATCTTCTGGAGCCAATGGCGGATGGTTTTAGGAATTATGAGAAAACGGACTATACACTTAGCACTGAAGAGTTATTGATTGACAAGGCTCAATTATTAACCTTAAGTGCGCCCGAAATGACGGTTTTAATCGGTGGAATGCGTGCAATGAACTGCAACTATGACGGATCGGAGATGGGTATTCTCACCAGCAATCCAGGAAGTCTGACTAATGAATACTTCCGAAACTTACTGAGTATGGACTATGAATGGAAGGTAGCGGATAAGGCAAGCAAGCTTTTCCATGCTTACCAGAGAGGAACTGATAATAAAGTGTGGGAAGCGAGTCGTGCAGATTTGGTTTTCGGTTCCAATTCAGAACTACGTGCTCTGGCCGAGGTGTATGCCAGTGATGATGCTAAAGAAAAGTTTATTAACGATTTCGTTGCCACCTGGACAAAGGTGATGACCTTGGATCGTTTCGATCTGTAATTGTTAATTTCCTTTAAAATAAACCTGGAGGCGGCCCCAAACTAGAGTAAGGCCGCCTTTATCATTAGGTAGTTGGTAAAGAAATGATCAGTCTAAAAAAATCAACCGTAGTTTAGCTTACTAGCGGCCTTTAAAAGAGTGTAGTCTTTGGATCTAATTATCCATCATAGTATCTCAGATCTTTATCGATCTCTTAACCTCCCTATTAGTCAGGAAATGGATTTTACAATTCATTTTTTACCTGCAATTCATTCCGAAACTCCATTTGAATCCCCTGTATTTAGAGCCGATTACTTTTCTTTTGTGTTTATAAAGGATGGAGCAGGTAAATACACCATAGATGAGCAGGAATTCCATTTTGGTTCCAAAACGATCTACTTTACCAACCCCGGCCATATTAAATCCTTCGCCATAAAGGATTCCAAGGATGCATATATTATAACCCTTACCGAAGATTTTCTTAGGGAGAATGTACATCCGGACATATTTGAGGAATTTCCCTTTCTCTTAGCAGAAACAGTACCTCCAAGGGCCTTAAGCATCGATGACTTCCAGGAATTTGAGACCCTTTATCTTCAAATTTATCGAGAGTTTCAGAAGAACTCCAAGTACAAGAATAAACTGCTAGGAAATCTATTTGTGGTCCTTTTACTGAAGGTCAAGGAACAGTTTTGGTCCAACTATAATCCCTTGGAGGAAGGAGATAAAAGTTCTCAAATCGTAAAATCCTTCAAACGATTATTGGAGCAAAACTTTAAGCAGCTTAATTCTCCAGAATCACAGGATCCATTTCTTCAAGTTCAGGACTATGCCAAGGCATTGAATCTGCACCCTAATTACCTCAGTACTGTCATCAAAAGTAAAACCGGTTATACGGTCAATCACTGGATTCATCTTCGGATCATTTCCAGTGCGAAATCTCTGCTAAGAAATACCTCCCTCTCAGCAAAGGAAATTGCTTACCGACTCGGTTTTAGTGAATCGACTCATTTCAGCCGTTTTTTTAAAAAACATTTAGGGATTTCGCCTTCTGCTTACCGAAAAGGCCAGTCATAGATCAAATCTTTAATATTGGTCGGTCGCCCTTTAAAAATGGTCAACCCAAACCGCTAATATCACAGAATCTTTGCCCTGTAATTAAAAAACAAAGAAATGGGACAAAGAATAATTATAACTGGGGCCAGCGGTGGATTTGGATTTTTAACTGCTAAAAGTCTCAAGCAAGCGGGTCATCAAGTTGCAGGAACGATGCGCTCCATCGAAGGGCGAAACGCACAGGTAGCCAAAGATTTAAGGGCAGCAGGGGTGCATGTTATTGAGCTCGATGTGAGAGATGAGAAAAGTGTCAATGAAGGCATTGCTAAAGCGATTGATCAATTAGGCGGAATAGATGTATTAATAAACAATGCAGGTTTAGGGGTTATGGGAATGCAGGAGCACTTCACTCCTGAAGACATGCAGGAAGTATTCGATGTAAACCTATTTGGGGTGCAAAGGGTGTTGAGAGCAGCTTTACCAGTTCTTAGGGAACAGGGAAAAGGCACCATAATGTATACCTCTAGCTTACTTGGAAGAATGACTTTACCATTCTATGGAGTGTACAATGCTTCCAAATGGGCATTGGAAGCCCTGGCTGAGAACTATCGTACCGAACTTTCTATCTTCGGGATTGAATCGGTTATTGTGGAGCCTGGAGGCTTTCCAACCACTTTCATGGAAAATCTTAAAAAGCCAAGCGATCGAACTCGAGATAAGGCTTATGGGGATTTCATCCACGCTCCGCAGGCTATGTTTGATGGTTTTGAAACTGCTCTCCAGGCAAATACTGAGCAAAGACCGCAAAAAGTGGCCGACGCTATATCTGAACTATTAAAGCTCCCTCATGGCGAAAAGCCTCTACGTACGGTAGTTGACTTCATGGGTATGGGTGAGCATATTCGCAATTACAATGATGTATTGGAAAATCTCACCCTGGGGATATATTCCGCCTTTGGCAATGAAGGAATGTTAGAAGTAGCTAAGCAGTAGTTGAGATTCCCATATGATTAATGAACAGTCTGAATGAATTTTCAGGCTGTTTTTGTTTTAAAGCAGATTTTCACTGTCATGAGCCTCCTATCTCGTTAGCCAATGTACTTTTATAGAAGAAATAGATAATGACAAGGGATATTCAAGAATGGAGGTTGTCAACTAGCTCCTGTGCTCTTTTAGGAGGTTAAAGCCAGGTCCTTTTCTTTAATCACGCCTTTAGGTCAGGAAATAGCATAGGTCTCTTTAACAGTCTTAATGGCTAAGCTTTTTGTCTTTTGAGGAGAAGAGGTCTTATCTTGGAGGATCAAATCTTTTATTGTTCTTCAGGAAAATTTGAACCCCATGAAAATGACTTCAAGTATATACCTTCTTGCCCTATTCTCAATTCTCATGGCATGTCAAGATGATAATACCAGTGAAACTCCAAATAATACTACACCGGAGTATTTCTTTCCTGAGGAAGGAGAACTGCATGAAGGCACTTGGTTGCAATGGCCACATCAATATCAGTACGGAGTAGCCTTTAGGGACTACCTCGACCCAACTTGGGTAGAGATCACCAGGGAGTTGAGCACGAGTGAACGGGTACATATCATTGCTTATAATGAAGTTGAAAGACAACGAATTACCGGCTTACTCAATACTTCGGGGGTCAGTTTGGATAGTGTTGATTTTTACACTTTTCCGAATGATGATTTTTGGATCCGTGATAATGGACCCATTTACGTTAGAGATGGGAATGGGAGCTTGCTAATCCAGGATTGGGGATTCAATGCCTGGGGTGATAAGGCGGATTTCACCAAGTGCGATCAAATTCCTCAGCTTATTGGCAATACTCAGGGTCGTAGAGTTATCGATCTTAATGAGGTCATGATTAACGAAGGAGGCAGTGTAGAACTAGATGGTAATGGCACCTTGATGGCTTGTAAAAGTTCGATCCTTAACATCAATCGGAACCCTGGAATGACGCAGCAGGAAGCCGAGGCAATTTTCACTAGGTATCTTGGTGCAAGCCACTTTGTGTGGTTGGATGGACAAGCAGGCCTGGAGATCACCGACCAGCATATTGATGGATTTGCTCGTTTCGCCGATGCCAACACAATTGTAACTATGGCTCAGAATGACTTGCTGGAGTTTGATGTCATGCAATCTGATATTAATAAGCTCTATGCTGCAGTGAATCGAAATGGGCAGGCTTACAATTTTGTCTTTTTGCCTTTAACTCTAAATAATGTCGTTACAGACTATGGTTTAAACCTCGGCTATAAAGGTTCGTATTGTAATTATTATGTAGCTAACACGAAGGTTTTAGTACCTACTTACAATGATCCAAATGATAGCATGGCTTTACAAGCTTTGCAAAATCTATATCCTAATCGCAGTGTGGTGGGGATAGATTCCAGAAACCTATATGCCAATGGTGGAATGCTACATTGCGTAACCCAACAGCAACCTGTAGATAAATTATAAGATGATAAAGTTGGCTCTAAGGAGTGCCATGCTAGTCGTAGCCTGTTTTTGGTTATCAGCTTGTGGTAATGAGAATTCCCGTGAATCTTCGGGAACTGAGGCGATTGATGCTTTTGCAGATCGTTTACAATTTGCTGCAGATCGGGATAGTATTGGCAGTCTTTCTGCAGTGATCTTTCAAAAAGATGAATTGATATGGTCAGACGCATTTGGATTTGCAGACCGGGAAAATCTGCGATTAGCAGATACAAACACAATTTATCGGGCGGCTTCCATCACTAAAAGCATCACTGCTTTTTTGATGATGTTAATGGTTCAAGATGGTACAATTAGCCTCGATGAACCGGTATCTAACTATTTGCCTCAAGTACATGATTTGCAGCGGACAAATGGAATGGATTCAATACTCATAAGCTTTAAGCATTTAGCAAATCATACTTCCGGTTTAGACCGTGAGCCGGAATGGAGTGAAGCAGCTGTTGGGCCTTTTTCCGAATGGGAAAGTAAAGTGACCGAGGCTATACCTCTGACCAAAATGAGGGCCTTACCCGGAGCGAAGTATTATTATTCAAATATTGGCTATGCTATTTTAGGATTGGCCTTGGCTAAAGCCGCTGATAAATCTTATGTTCAATTAGTTGAAGAGCGCGTTTTTCAACCATTAAAAATGGAACGGAGCTTTTTCCATTTAGATTCTAACCAAGGTGAAAATCTGGCCGCTGGTTATCGTTGGCATCCCTTTAAAGGCATTATAGATTCGAAGAAATCACTTCTTGAACATGAAGGAAGAGGTTATAAGGTACCCAATGGGGGATTGTATACCACACCTGCCGATTTATCCCGATTCTTAAGGGCGCAATTGGGTTATCCTGATCTGCTCAATAAAGAGCTTCGGCCAGAAATGATGAGGATTCAAACCGCAGATAGCGACCGATATGGCTATGGTCTCGGTTTCTACATTCGAAAGGATGATAAGGGTATCGAGATGGTAGAGCACGATGGTGGCGTGGCTGGTTATCAGGCCATGATGGTTTTTAACCCCAAATCAGAAATAGGGGTGGTTTTGATGCGCAATTATGATTTCGGACTCACAAATATGCTTCTGGAGCCCCGAACGGTTTTAAGGGAATTGGTTGAATCTCAAGAACGGGAATAGCGAGGTGGATGCGGAGATCAAAAGACTAGGCTCTTCAGATTTGGCAGACTTTTACCGAAAAACGCATCCTACTGAAGAAGAGGATGTGGTCCATTTTTATTACAAGTTTTAAGCTATCACTTTCCCGATGAGTTTGATTATTTCCGATTTTTATAAGGTCTAGAATCTTACACTAAAACAACAAAATGGAAAAACTAAGCGCTCAGGAAATAGAAGATAAAATGAGTGAACTTCATGAAACCTGGTTTCTGGAAGGGGATCACCTTAGACTCGAATTGGAATTCGAAGATTTTATAGGAGCCTTCTCGTTCATGACTGCAGTTGCAATGATGGCCGAAAGAATTAATCATCATCCGGAATGGTCTAATGTTTACAATTCAGTAAGTATTGCCTTAAGCACGCATGACGCAGGTGGGATCAGTAACAAGGATTTCGAGTTGGCCATGCTCATTGATCAGCTAGCTTAGTAACATAAGGCCTACACATGAGAGGTTCGGATATCATAGATTGGCTGCTGGAAGGAGATGTTTCCATCCAGTATCAGGTTCATCGCGATCTATTGGAAGTGGACCGACCAGACCTGCAGGGCAGAATTGGTACCGAAGGTTGGGGGCAAAATTTTTTGGCGGAGCGCAATTCAAACGGACATTGGGGGCAGCGTTTTTATCAACCCAAGTGGATATCTACCCACTATAC
This sequence comes from Croceimicrobium sp., assembly GCA_965279135.1. Classification (GTDB taxonomy): domain Bacteria; phylum Bacteroidota; class Bacteroidia; order Flavobacteriales; family Schleiferiaceae; genus Croceimicrobium. The sequence goes on from OZ257133.1 coordinate 3,428,145, forward strand.
ACTTTTAGACCTTCGAAACCTTAACCTTCCTCCGGATAATCCTATTGCAAAGGATGCACTCCAGCTTGTATTAGATGAACCGAGAGCAGATGATGGTGGAATTTCTTTAGGTCCCTCCACCTTGCAGCATAGTGATGTTTGCGTTAACGCCATGTTCCTCAACTATGCTTCTTACTTCAAGACTCCAGAGGATGATCTAAAACCAATTGTGAATAGCATTTTAAAAGAAATCATGCCGGACGGTGGCTTTAACTGCCGTTCTACCCGCAGTGGTGCTCATCATAGTTCGCTTCATAGCTCGATATCAGTTTTGGAAGGATTCCACGAGTTTTTAATCCAGGGCAATCATTATCGAAAGGATGAGATTCAAGATGCGATTCATAGTACAGTAGAGTTTATTCTGTTGCATCAGCTTTATCGCTCAGACCATACTGGTGCAATCATTTCACCGGCATTTTTAAAGCTAGCTTATCCCAGCCGCTGGCGTTACGATATTCTCAGAGCTTTAGACTTTTTTAGGTTCTCAAAACAAGCATGGGATAGTCGGATGCAGGATTCTATTGAAGTCCTTTGGAGCAAGCGCAACAAACTTGGGACCTGGAATATGCAAGCAGCACACACTGGTCAACAACATTTCGTTATGGAGCCTGCTGGAAAACCCGGTCGTTGGAATACGCTAAGAGCATTGAGGGTTTTAAAGCATTACCAGTTTTATCAGGAGGAATTAAAAAGTGCCGTTGCATGAAGTACGTGCTGCGCTTTTTGGGTATCACAATCATAGCCACATTAATGGCTGGCTTATACGGCATTTTGCACGACCAGTTTACTTATACCCTTGCACCGGAGTACTATACGCATTTTAAGTTTCAGCAATTTGCCTTACAGGACCTGGGTGCCACAGATCCTCGGCTAGCAGTATCAATAGTTGGCTTTTTTGCTACCTGGTGGGCCGGTTGGATTATCGGAACCGTGTTGGCCATTTTGGTTATGATATTTGATCGTCCAGAGCATCAGTGGAAAAAGGGTATGGGTGCCTTGTTCAGGACTTTAATTATTGCCTTTGGTACCGGACTGTTGGGATTGGCTTATGGCAGTCTCTTTCTGAATGAAACTTCTATATCATGGAACTTACCCACAGGGCTTACAAATCCACAGGCATTTATAAATGTCGGTTCCATGCATAACTTTAGTTATATCGGAGCCCTCCTGGGCTTGCTTGCCTCCGGTTTTTGGATCCTTCGGAATAAAACCAGGTGAAATGGCAGATTCTAAGCATTTTGACCATTTTGATGAAACTTTAAAACCTTCTGGAATTCTATGCGGATTTTGATTTTAGGGGCCAGTGGTCGTACTGGTAAATGGGTTCTGCGGGAAGCTTTAGAGAGATCCTATGAAGTGAATTGTTTGG